>NZ_JBBHJX010000003.1:0-519915 GCF_037482915.1 Paucibacter hankyongi | reverse complement strand
GTCTGGCGCAGCCAGAGCCGGAGGACATGAGCGGAACCGTGCACCCGATGGCTTCGGCAAGAGGAACACTAAAGTCCGCAATGTGCCGATTACGGCCCCACCGGGAGATCCCGCCTTGAGTCAATGCCTCACTCGCTCAGACTCCGGCCAAATCCGTCAAGGGCGCTGCGGCGAGCGGCGTGGCTGCTGCTTGCATCTGCAGGAATTCTCGGTGGCCATAGAACTGCGCTGCGATCTGCGCAGTCGCACGACGGGCCGCCGCCTGGCTCAATGGCTGTTGGTGTGTAGTGGGTGCTTTCAAGTCCGAGGGGAATCGCCCCATGCCGGCCAACAGGCAGTACCAAGAGGGGCGGATGTACATCAAATCATCGCCATGTCGGGTCAGTTCGGATTCGAAGTCACCACCGCGATCCCAGACCTCCAAGATGCTGGCCAAGCGGCTTGAGATGTTTTTGTTGGCGCGGTTCTCGCGCCAATAGTCGCTGTCGTTGCGGCTGTTGAGTTGGTAATGGGTGACGACATAGTCACGCACCCCTTCAAACATCTGGTTGATGCGGCGGTTGTATTTCACTTGCCGGGTGCGGCTGAAACCACCTTGCTCCATCTCGGCGATGAAGAGCTCGATGGAGAACTGAATCAGCATCAAGGCGGTGGCCTCCAGCGGCTCGATAAAGCCCTGCGATAGGCCGATGGCCAGGCAGTTGTCGCGCCAGTGTTGTTCGATCCGACCGACACGCATCTTCAACCGGCGGGCCGCTTGACCTTCCGCCGCCGGGCCTAGATGACGGCGCAACTCGGCCTCAGCCTCGTCATCGCTGACAAAGTCTGAGGCATAGACATAGCCATTGCCGAAGCGATTGCTGAGCGGAATCTGCCAGGCCCAGCCATGGGTGAGGGCGCCAGACACCGTCTCCGATGGGATGTCTTGATCCTCGGCCAGCGGCGTCGGGATGGCGATCGCGCGGTCATTGAACAGATTGTCGCGGTAGGACACAAAGGGCTCGCCCAAGGTCTCATTGATCAGCAGCCCGCGGAAGCCACTGCAATCGACGAACAGATCGCCGGCCAAATGCGAGCCATCCGCCAGCACCAGGCTGGCGATGTCGCCGTTCTCGTGCCGCAGCACCTGGTGCACCGTGCCGATCTGATGCCTGACGCCCAGTTTCATCGCATGCGTCTTCAGGAACTGGCCCAGCAATCCGGCGTCAAAGTGATAGGCGTAGTCGGTCGGCGGCGAGGCCTGGCCATCGGCGCGGGGGCGATAGTGAGGTGCACGCCGCTGGCGGGCCAATTCGGCGGCGATGAAGAAGTCTTGCGGGTTGGCATCGGCCTCTGTGCCGCGCCGGCGCAGGCATGCATTGGTGAAGAACTCGCTGCCGGTGGCCAGATCCGCATGGTTGAAGAAAGGGTGAACATAGGCCTCGTAACCGGGCACGCTGGACCAGCCGGGGAAGCGGATGCCGCATTTGAAGCTGGCATTGCAGGCCGGCATCCATTCGGCCTCGCTGATATTCAGGCGTGCAAAGAACTGCCGCAGAAAGGGCGTGGAACCTTCGCCGACGCCGATGATGCCGATATCACTCGATTCCAACAGGGTGATGCGCAAGCTGCGCTGAGACCATTGTTGGGCGAGCAGATTGGCACTCATCCAGCCGGCAGTGCCGCCGCCGACGATGACGATATGTTGCAGAGGTAGCGGGTTCACGGGGCAGTAGTGTCGGGTTGAACGTGGGGCGATATTCAGGCGGCACGGCTGGGCAGTGCTAGCCGTACCTCGAAGCCCCCTTGCGGGTGGTTGCGAAAACGCAGGCTGCCGCCATGGTCGGCGACGATGTCGCGCACGATGGACAAGCCCAGCCCCAGCCCTTCCGAACGCAGCTTGGCGCCATGCTCGAGGCGGGTATAGGGCTGGCCCAGCTTGGCCAGCGCGCTTTCCGGCACGCCGGGGCCGTGGTCGCGCACGGTCAGCAAGACCTGACCCTCTTCGGGGCTGCCGGCTTCACCTTCATGCATCAGCAACTCGGCCTTCGGCACATCATTGCCGGCGCCATAGAACATCGCGTTGTCGAGCAAATTGCCCAGGGCCCGCTTCAAGGCCAAGGGCTTGCCGAAGACGGTCAGCGGGCGCTCCTGCAACTCGATGTGTTGGCCGGCCATGCGGGCATCGCGCACCATTTTTTGCAGCACCAGGTCGATGCGCACCGGCACGCGGTTCTCGTGAATGTCGGTGTCCTTGACGATCTGCAGCGCGGTCTTGACCATCATGTCGAGCTCGTCCAGGTCCTCATGGAACTCGTCTTGCACGGCCAGATCATCGAGTAACTCGCTGCGCAAGCGCAGCCGGGTGATGGGCGTACGCAGGTCGTGTGAGATCGAGGCAAACAAGCGTTCACGGTCACTCAGGTAGCGGCGAATCCGCTCCTGCATTTCATTGAAGGCTTGAATCGCTCGGCGCACCTCGGCGGTACCGGTCACGCGCAGCGGCTTGGGGGTGGACTTGTGGCCCATGCGGGCGGCGGCACGGCTCAGGCCGAGCAGCGGGCGAGTCAGTGCCCGCGCCGTGATCAGCGTCATCAACAGCGCCAGACCCAAGGTGAGCAGTTGCGGCGCCATGCGCTGCCAGGTGAAGAACTCCAGCTGCTCCAGAAAATAGGGGTCGGGCATGGCGCTGCTGAGGTAGAGCCAGTGGCCCGGCTCGGTCTCTGCCTGAATGACCAGAAACGGGGCGGGACGGTCGGCCGAGACCAGCGAAGGGTCGACCCAGCTGTCGGGTAGGTCAGCCAGCCGGGCGCCGTTCGGCGACACCATCAGATCCAGCGGCGAGGCCAAGGTGACGCTGACCTTGGCATTGGCTGGCAGTTGGGCGTGCATCTTCTGCTGCACCTGCGCCTCTAGCAAGCGGGCCAGTGCTTGGTTGGGCAGCGGCACGGCCGGCACCTCGGCGTTGTTGAAAAAGACCAGGAAGCGGGTGCCGCCCATGGTGCGCAGCTGCTGCAGCACCAGTTGCCGCTCGGAGGGCGGTAACTCGCGCACCGCGCGCAAGGCACCGATGGCGCTGCTGGCCACATGGTGGGCGGCCATCTCGGTTTGGCGCCGGGCTCTTTGTTCGATTTGGTTGTACCAAAGCAGATTGATCAAGAGCTGCAGCAGCACCATGCCGCCCAGCATGGCCAGCACAAAGCGGCCCTGCAGACTGTCGAACAAAAAGGCCGCAAAGCGCTGCGGCCAGGCTCGCCCGCCATAGGGGCCTTGAGCGCCAAAGCTGCCGGAGCGACCTAGCCCGAAGCCTTCATGGCGCATCAGGGCGTATGTCCCGCGCTGACCGTGGTGGCGAACACATAACCCGAACCGCGCACGGTCTTGATCAGGGCTGGTTGCTTGCCGTCGTCTTGCAGACGTTGGCGTAGGCGGCTGACCTGCACATCGAGCGAGCGGTCCAGAGGCCCGAGGTCGCGGCCGCGGGTCACCTCGGCCAAGCGGCTGCGGTCGAGCACCTCACCGGGGTGCTCGACCAGCAGTTTGAGCAATTGGAAGTCCATGCCCGACAGGGCCGAACTGGCGCCGTCCGGGTCGATCAGGCTGCGTTCCAGCACATCCAGGCAGAAGCCATTGAAACGGAAGTAGCGCGGCGTTTGGCTGCGGTCTTGGCCGGAGCGACGATGGATGGCCTTGATGCGGGCCAGCAGTTCGCGGGGATTGAAGGGCTTGCCGATGTAGTCGTCGGCGCCCAGTTCCAGCCCGACGATGCGGTCGGTTTCTTCGGCGCTGGCAGTCAACATGATGACGGGCACGTCGGAACGCCGGCGCACCGATTGGCAGAGCGCGAAACCTTCGGTGTCGGGCAGCATGACGTCCAAAATGCACAGACTGATTTCGTCCTTGAAGCGCTCAAACTCGGCCAAGAAGCTGGCGCCGTCATGGGCGAGGCGCACCTCGTACTGGTTCTTTTCCAGATAGGTCTTCAGCAGCGTGCGGATTTTCTGGTCGTCATCGACAAGCAGGATCGTGCGGGTCATGCAAGGGCTTTCATGAGGCAGCTTTCACGGATTTGGGGCCCAGGGCGCGCAAGAGACCCTGCAGTTTGCGCTGCGCGGCGGCCGGTGTTTGGTTCGGGTCCAGGGCAAAGCGATGGACGGTCTCGATGACGGCGTTCTTGCCGACTTCTTCAAACGCCATGCGGTGCACCAGGCTGGGCACGCGGGGAGTGTTGGCGTTGGCAAATAGTTTGAAGGATTGCTGGGCACAGATGTCCAGCTCATCGACCGGTACATCGCGGCGCACCGGCACCGAACCCTTGATGCGGTTGTAGCCCAGTTGCAGGGCGGCGCTGCCGAGCAGCTCGGCCATTTTTTCCTGCTCGGCCTGAGAACTCAGATTGCCGGCCAACATGGCCAGCGTGTCGATGCTGAACAAATGGGCCTGCGCCGTACCGGGCACGGCCTTGCATTCGAAGTCGCGCCCGCCCTCCAGGCCCAAGGTGCCGAGTTCGCCACGGGCCCAGTCACCGGTGATCAACATGGCCGAACGCCCGGCGGCAAAGTCGGCCACCAGCTCGGTCCATGGCCGCTCACGCGGCGTGCCGCTTTGTGCGGCGGTGGCCGGTCCTGTCGCCATATTGCGCCAGTCGCGCAGGCGTTTGAAGGCGCGTTCCAGGGCGGGGTCGTCAAAGGCCTGCAACTCGCGCTGCACCATCATGCGTCGGTACAGTGCCGGACCGGCTTCGCCCAGCAGCAAGGTCTCGAACACGGTGGCGACCTGCCAGGGTTCATCGCTGAATGCCACCGGCGTCACGCCCGCCGCCCGCAGCGCCACGGCCGCGCGCTCCAGCCCGGCCCAGTCATTCGGCAGTTCAATCTTGTGCTGCCGGAACACTGCCTTGTTCAGATAGAGGTTGTTGATGCGGTGGATCCCCAGCGGGGCGGCCACCACATGGTCACGCACGGTCAGTTGCGACATCACCTGCGGAAACATGGTGCGCGCCCAGTTGCGTCGCTGCGCTACAGCATCCAGATCCAGCAGCAGGCCCATATCGGCCCATTCGCTCATTGACTGCCCATTCAGCTGCGCCACCTTCGGCGCCATGCGGCGCAGCGTGCGTTCGTTCAGAACTTTGATGGCAGCACCACCGCCGCCGCCGGCCACCGCCCCGTCGACCCAGCGCAGCCCAATCTCGGCCATGCGGGCCGCCACATGATCGGCCGCCGCGCGCTCGCTGCTGGAGGTCCACCAATGCAGCACATTGAGCTCATTGGCACCGTCCGCGCTGGAGGTGGGCGGCGCACTGCGTCCGGGGGCGGACACGGCCAGACCAAGCGGGAGCAGGGCAAGAGCACACATGCGGCGCATCTTGCCTTGTGCTCGGGCTTTGCAAGTCAAGGAACTGTTGGACTTCGGTGATGTTGTGTAAGTCACGGAGGGGAATGCGCTTGCGCTGTTGTGACAATTTTCAGAGCCCACGCCAAGCTTGGCGATTGGGGGTTTCGCTGGGCAAAGTGGCGAACTGGGCTGACTCTCCCATGGGGAGCGGGCTGCGAGGCCGTGTAATAAAAGGTAACACGAGGCCAGAGCGCCACAGATTGGCTCGCATCGAGCCCTGCGGTCGGCCTTATGGCAGCCTGCGCTGGATTTGCCGGCTGAGCCTGGCGTCTGTCTGGGATCGGCGTTAGTTGCCGTGCGGTGGTGGGCTGGGAGTGGGCTGAGTTGCCGGGTTCGCTTGTGTTACATGGCGGGTACATCTATGGTTCGCCCCGTGCAAGCCTGAACTGCTTGCCTGCTGTGGGCAAACTGCTTGGCAGGTGGGCGGAACGCATGGTTTGTGCCATGAAGAAGGCAGAAGGCTGCAACAGCCCCAAACGGTGTGGATGCTGGGGGCTCAGTGATCCACATCACATTTCGAACTTCCTCGTTCCCTGCAAGCCGGCTCAAACACCAATGCGGGCCGGCTTGCAGTTTTTTTCAGCGAACGAGCAGTGGAATGACTTGGTCTCTGTTTAGTCGCTGACATTGGCTTCGGCGAAATGCTTGGCGCAGCCGGTAGTTCGTCAGTCCGCCAACTCGGTCTCAAGCGCATCGTTGTCGAGCGCGGCGATTTCGGCGTATTGCACGGCGTTCAATTGATGGCGATAGGCCTGGTAGGCGTGGCGGGCCAGCGCTTCGGCGTCGCCTGCGTCGTCGGCAGCGGCGGCGGCGCGGTGGTGATCGGCGGCTGCGGCAAAGTGCTGTGCCGCGATCCGGTGCAGATCAGCAATGGTCTCCTGGTCTTCGTCGAAATATTCTTCGAACGAGGTGTCGGTAGCGATGTCCAGCGTCTCTTCCTTGTCCATGGGCTTGCTTCCTGGTGAGGTGACTGCACGGCGATATGCCGCAGGAAGAGCATTGCCGACTTGCGTGAAGGCTTGGTGACAGTTGGGTCTGGCTGCTTGTTCAGACCGTTAGGGCGAACTGGACGAATTGGAAAAGGCGAAACGTGCCGTTGCGGGCGTGTCGGTTCTCAGCTTGTTTTGCTGTAACTGCTGCTTGGCGGCATGCAGCAACTGCGCAGCGGTTTCGACGTCAGCGCTCAGTGCCACCAAGGCAATGCTCACCGCCAAGGGGAGCGGCCTACCGTCGACGCTGCGTAGCGTGGTGCTGGCCAGCTTTTCGCGCAGCCGGGCGATCACGGGAGCAGCGCTGGCCAGATCGGTGTCCGGCATGACGATGGCGATTTCTTCGCCGCCGACGCGAGCGACCCAGTCGACCAAGCGCACGCTGGCGCGAGCGAGGTCGGCCAAGGCGCGCAGCACCTGGTCACCGGCGGCGAAGCCGTGGCGCTTGTTCAGGCTTTGAAGCTGTTCAAGGTCGACCAAGGCCAAGCTGAGCGAGCGACCATGGCGCCGAGCGTGCTCGAACTCGCGCGCCAAGCGGACGTCGAAGTAGCCGCGGTGGTGCAGCTGGGTCAGCGGATCAAGCGCTAAGCCGGGCGACACGCGTTCGTCCTTTGTGGTTTCGAAATGGGGCTTGGCAGCGGCCTTGTCATGGCTGTCGCTGTGTTCATATCCCGAGGAGGGCGGGGCGATCACCAACAGGTTGCGGCCGCGGGTTTTGGCGGCTTGCAAGGCCTGGTCTGCTTGGGTCAGCAGGGTGTTGAAGTCCGACTGCACGCCTACAAAACTGAGGCCTGCGCTTGCCTGCACGGTGATTTCATCGCTGGGCTCGGCCTTGCTCGGGCTGGCCGTCAGCCATTGCTTGAGCACGCCGCCGGCCGAGGCCTGCGTGTTTGGCGGCGTGGCGCGCCGGATGGAGATCCGCAGAGCCGCCAGGCCAGACAACAGATGTTGCGCATCTGTCACCAAGGTGTCGCGGTCATAACGGTGCAGCAGGACGGTGAAGCCGTCGCCGTCAAAGCGACCCAAATGATCTGCGGGCGCGAGGCCCTGGCGCAATGCCGCGGCCACCTGGCCGAGCACGAGATCGCCCATTGCGTGGCCATGCGTGTCGTTGATGTGTTTGAACTGATCCAGGTCGAGCAGCAGCACGGCGGCGCAGCTGCCCGGCGGGCGTTCGCGTAAATGCTGCATCAGCAGCTCGGCCCATTCGCTGTGCAAGAGGCAGTCGGTGAGCTTGTCGCGCCTGCTATCTGTTTGTGTAGCGTGGGCAAGGTCTGGCCGTTCGCCGAATTCCGATCTGGGCTGGATTTGTTGACGCGATAAGCGCTTGATGCGCAAGAGCAGCAAGCGGCTGGGGTAGAGGCCGCGTAAGACTTCATCGCCGGGGTGGATGCGCTCCAGCAGATCGGCCTCTTGCTCAGCTGAGTTGGCGATGATCAGCGTCGGCAGCTCGCTGAGCGCATATTCGGCCATCAGTTCGTCCAGGCTGCGAAACAAGGGCGCCTGCAAGACCCGCAGGCTGGCCGGCGACTGAGTGCTGTGTTGTTCGTGCGCGAGTTGACCGGTGCGACAAACGCGCACCAGCAGGCCCTGCTCTCGCAAGGCCGCCAGGGCCGGTGCATCGGCCCCTTGTTCGCTGGGCACGACCCAGGCTATCCAGCTGATGTGTTTCATAGCGAGACTCGCTTGGCGTGAGGTCTTGCGTTATTGGGCGCGCCGTTACAGCAACTGTGTGCCCGGTCGCAAGGACCGTGCTTGCGGCTGGCCAGTGCCTGCTTCTTGTTGGCGTTCAAGCCGGGCCAAGGCTTCGCGCTGGGCTTCATTGGTCTTGGCGAGTCGACTCAGCTCTCGTTCCATCTTGGCTGCAGCCAGGGCCTGCAGCTCAAGCCCAACGCGCTGAATGACGAACTCCAGCACTGCAATCTCATCCGGTCGGTAGCTGCTTTCACCGCGCTTGTCGCCCAGCACGACCAGCCCGTTCAGCGTGCCGCGGTAACTCATGGCGAAGGCCAGCGCGCCTTGCGCTTCGGTCTGGCTCACCTCGCTCAGCGGCAAGGCCTCGGTGCGGCTGCGCAGTCCGGCCACCAGGCCGTCATCGGCATCAAGCAAATGGGCCGAGCAGGGAATCGTGTTGAAGGCTTGCGCATAGCCACCACCGGCCAGGCGCAAATAGATGACGCAGCCGGCCTCGCCGGTGAAACGCTCCAAGGCCTTGTGCAAGCCGCTCAGCAGGCCTTCGGTGCCGGTGTAGTGCTCGGCCTCCTTGGCAAAGCGGCGCAAGGCTTGTTCATTCTCATGCCAATGGCTGAACAGCAGACTCTTGATGCGCGCCTCCATGCCGATTTGCACGCGACTCAAGACGACGATGATGACCATGGCAATGGCCGTGTCCACCAGCATGCTCTTGCCATGTTCGTGGGCTTGAATCCAATGGCCGGTCAGCCATTTGACGATGCTGAAGGCCAGCAGCACCATCAGGCTGATGGCGCTGAACACCACGGCCCGGCTCACCGCAAAGTTGAAGTTGAAGACCCGGTGCTTCAACACGGCATAGAGCAAGCCGATGTACATAAAGCCCTGGCCGCACAGGGCCAGCACAATGTTCAGGGGCACGCCCTGCACGCGAATGTCGGTGCCGGGCACCCACACCAACATGGTTGGAATCGAGCCAAAGCTGAGGGAGAGCAGCAGCCAGTCATGGCGCTGGCGCATTTCCCCGTTGCAGGACTGGTGCCCACCAAAGAGGCCGGCATAGCTCAACACCATGCTGAACAAGACCGTCAGCAAGGTCAGCGGCCCCAGCCATGGGGCTTCGAAGCCGAGTCCGAACCAGAGCATGCTGAGCACGCCGAGGCCGACCAGTGCGGCAAAGGCTGGCATCGCCAGTTTCAACATGCGCTTCAGCCAGGAGGGGCGTACCGGCGAGTACATGACGCAAAAACGCGCGGTGCAATACCAGATCAGGGGGAAGGTGAGCATTTGAGCTAGCTTGGCGGCGCTGAAGAGTGGGCCGGCTGGCAAAAAATTGAAGGTAAAGAAAAAGCTCAAAGACATGTACAGAAAGCACAGCGAGAGCGCACGGTAGGCGGTGTGGTCTGGGCGTTTCAGGCCGATCAGCAGGGCGAACAAGACAGCCGGGCCGGCCAGCATGAAACGCCCCAGGTAGTCGAAAACTTCGACCGCCATAAAGGGTTGAGGCGCTGCACGCAAAACGAGAGGCTGCGGCTGACCGTCTTGCCACAAGGTGACCTTGACCTGTTCATGGCCGCGCACCGGGTCCAACTCAAGCTTGCGCCAGCGGTCAAGATGACGATCAAAGCTGAGTCGGTCGCCGACACGAGCACCGGCGCGCGCCAGTTCGGAGTCGGCTTGGAGGTGCTCAATTGGCAGCTTGTGTCTGCCCATGCGCTGCGGCAGGATGCCGACGCCTTCTTCCATGCCGATGGAGCCGTAACGCCCCTCGATCAGCGGTTCCAAGCCGCGTGAGAACTCCAGCAGCAGGGCCAGTACCGTGATGGCCGATAGGCTGCAAACAAGCCATTTCCAGCCACGGTCGCTCAAGCGCATTCGCCACATCGTCGCGTTCTCCCTGAGCGCGGCGCTGTAACTCTCGTGATGGCCGTGAGGGCGCGATGTCAGGAGGGCTGCCGCGCCTCGCAGGCGGATGGTAGGCGAGGCTGATTGGGCTTGTCCAGCGAGGGGCAGGCGGGCTTGCTGCGCTGTTGTGTTTGACTGCGGGCTACTTGGGGATGGTCTTTTCGGCGCCGACGAAGTAATTCGTCAGCCCCGCCAGCAGCAAGCCCAGCAGCATCCCGCAGCTGTCGGCAAACAAGTCCGCCCAGTCGCCATCTCGGCCCGGCACATGCAGTTGCAGCAATTCGATCGAACCGCCATAAATCAACAAGGCGGCCGGCAAGCCGATATAGCGCTGCAAGCGCGTGCCCCAGCCCCAGTGGCCACTGAAGGCCAAGGCGCCAAAGGCCAGCAGGTGGTTGGCCTTGTCCCAACCAGTGTCCATGGCCTTGGGCGGGTGGGGGGTCAGCGCGAGGTAGCTGACGATACAGAACAGAACTAGCAAAAACAGTCGCCAGCAGGTTTGGGCTTGCTCGCCGTTCAGTAGCGCGTTGAGCGTTAATGTGTTGTGATTTTTCACGAGAGTTGATGGCACTTGAAATGACTTGAAGTTTGCCTGCCGCGCCGGTGGCCACTGCGAAAAAAACCCAACCGGCGCGAGGCCTGTTGGGTTTCATGGGACTTCGGTGCTCAAGAGGAGGCGCGGTAACTGACTTTCTCTTGGCGAACCAGTTGAACGGGCCAGGCCCGCCACGGCATGAGCTTCAATGCCCGGCGATGTTAACGATGAACGATGTCACTTTCTCTGACTGGATTCACTGGCTCGCCGAAGTACTCAAGTGAAACGCGAGGCGCTAGGCTTACTGCCAAAGCACCTTGCCGGTGCCGGTGTCATACACCGCGCCAACGATCTTGATCTGGCCTGCCGCTTCCATCTCCTTCAGGATCGGGCTGGTGTTGCGGATCTTTTCGACGGTCAACTTGACGTTCATCTCGGTCACGTCTTTCACAAAGCTGTTGTTCTTGGAATTGCGATCGCCCGGTGTCGAACTGGCTTCAACGGCAGGTTTCAGCTTGGCCAGCAAGCCGGTCAGATTGCCCATCTGCACATCGTCGCAAGCGCCTTTGATGGCGCCGCAATTGGTGTGGCCCAGCACGATGATGGCGCGCGAACCGGCGACTTTGGCGGCGTACTCCAGACTGCCGACCATGTCTTCATTGACGGTGGCGCCGGCCACGCGGGTGGTGAAGATGTCACCAACACCGGTGTCGAAGACCTGCTCGGGCGCTGAGCGCGAGTCGATGCAGGCGACCACGCTGGCGAAGGGGAACTGGCCCAGCGCGGTCTGGCGCACATGGCGCTTGTGGTCGTACTTCAGCGAGCGGCCCGTGGCGAAGCGCTGGTTGCCTGCCTGCAGAATTTTGATCGCTTGCTCTGGTGTGATCGAGGCTTGCACCGATTTGCTCAGCGTCACACCGGGTGTGTAGGGCTTTGGCGTTACCGGGCCGCCATGATCGTCGGAGGCCTGGGCAGCGCCGAGGCCGAGGGCAATGATCAGAGCAAACGACTTCGAAATTACAGTCATCGGGGTCTCCTGGTTGAGGTGCACAAATGGCGTGCAAGGGGCGCAGCGGCCCGGGCCTAGTGTCTGACAGCGGGGCTCGGCCGGCAAGCAAATCTGCAAGCGAATGGGCCTTAGAGAAGGGCTAACGCAAGCGTCAATCAGACCGGTGAACTTCGGAGTTTTCAGCAGATCGAATACTCAGCTTGGCCAGGGGCGGGCGCAAAGTCGAAGTCTGACTGCTTGGCTACATGGAGGCGACATGAGCCCCAGAAACAACAAAGCCAACCCTTGCGAGGTTGGCTTTGTGTTTGTTTTTTGGTGCCGGAGAGATGAATCGAACACCCGACCTTCTCATTACGAATGAGCTGCTCTACCGACTGAGCTACACCGGCGACAAGCGCAAGATTATAGCGGAACTTACTTCGCCGCTTCGAGGTGGTAGGCGGTCACGCGCTCGACTTCATTCTTCGAGCCCAAGACCACCGAGACGCGTTCGTGCAGCTGCGTAGGTTGCAGGTCCATGATGCGCTGCTTGGCATTGGTGGCGGCGCCGCCGGCTTGCTCCACCAGGAAGGCCATGGGATTGGCTTCGTACATCAGGCGCAACTTGCCGGCCTTGTTGGGCTCGCGCTTGTCCCAGGGGTACATGAAGACACCGCCGCGGGTCAGGATGCGGTGCACATCGGCCACCATGGAGGCGATCCAGCGCATATTGAAGTCTTTGCCGCGCGGGCCGGTGCAGCCGGCCAGGCACTCTTCAACATAACGCTGCATCGGCGCGTCCCAATGGCGCATATTCGACATATTGATGGCGAACTCTTTGGTGTCCTCGGGGATTTTGACTTCGTCCGAGGTCAGCACAAACGAGCCTTGTTCGCGGTCCAGCGTGAACATGGCCACGCCTTGGCCAAAGGTCAGCACCAGCGTGGTTTGTGGGCCGTAGACGCAGTAGCCGGCAGCGGCTTGGGCCGAGCCGGGCTGCAGGAAGTCTTCTTCCGACACGCCCTTGCTGCCCTCGGCCTTCTTCAAGACCGAGAAGATGGTGCCAATCGAAACATTGACGTCGATATTGGATGAGCCGTCCAGCGGATCAAACATCAGCAGGTATTCGCCCTTGGGGAAGCGGTTCGGCACCAGATAGATGCCTTCCATTTCCTCGGACGCCATGGCCGCCAGATGGCCGCCCCATTCATTCGCCTCGATCAAGACCTCGTTGGCGATGATGTCCAGCTTCTTCTGCACTTCGCCTTGCACGTTTTCGCTGCCGGCCGAGCCCAGCACTTCGCCGAGCGCGCCCTTGTTGACGCTGATGGCAATGCGCTTGCAGGCGCGCGCCACCACTTCAATCAAGAGGCGCAGCTCTTGCGGAATCGCGCCGTGCTGGCGCTGCTGTTCGATCAGATACTGGGTCAGGCTGATACGTCGTGTCATGGTGGTGAAGCTCGAAGTTAGAAAACTGGGGCGCCGGTCCGCCTGAATGCCTTATGCGGTGACGGACGCCAGCGCGCGGCTGATGACTTCACGCACGTCATTGGACAGGTCCGACTTGGCGGCCACGCGGCGGATCGCTTCCAGCGCGGCGTTGCGGTAAGGCTCGGCCAAGGTGGTCCAGCGGTCCATCACGCGGGCCAGTCGGCTGGCGACTTGCGGGTTGATGGCGTCCAGAGCCAGCACTTGCTCGGCCCAGAACACATAACCTGCCGCATCAGCGCGGTGGAAGGCGGCCGGGTTGAACATGCACAGCGAGAAGATCAGGCTGCGGGCCCGGTTTGGGTTCTTCAGCGTGAAGTCGGGGTGCTGGGTCAAGGCCTTGACGCGAGCAAAGGACTTGCCGTCCTGCTCCGGCGTGCGGCCCTGCAGGGCAAACCACTTGTCCACCACCAGCGCGTCTTGCTTGAACAGCTCATAGAAGCGTTCCAGCGCGGCCTCGGCCAATTCGGCATGGTTGTTGACCAGCGCACTCAGGGCGCCCAGGCGATCGGTCATATTGCCGGCATCCTTGAAGCGCTGATAGGCGCGGCCCGGCCAGACGGTGTCGCCGGTGCGAGGTGCGTCCAGCACCAGCATGCTCAGGGCCAGATTGGCCAGCGAGCGCTTGCCCGAGGACACCGGGTCGGGCGTGTAGCCACCCTTGACCTGGTTGGCTTCAAAGGCGGCGATCCAGTCTTCGCGCAGCGCTTGCGCCAGTTGTTGCTGGGCTGCGTCCACCACCGCGTGGATGGCTTGTGGGTCGACCAGATCCAACTGTTCGGCGATATAGCTTTCGGCCGGCAAGGTCAGCGCCAATTCCTTGAAGGCGGAATCCAGCTGCGGATGGCGCAGCACGGCACGCATCGCGTCCAGATAGGCCTCGTCCAGCTGCAGTGCAGCACCGCTGCGCAGCGCCGCCAGAATGCGGTTCAGCGCCAGGCGTTGGCCGGCTTCCCAGCGATTGAAAGCGTCGCTGTCATGCTTGAGCAGCACCAGCAATTCGGCGTCGCTCAGGCCATCATCTAGCACCACCGGGGCAGAGAAGCCGCGCAGCAGCGAAGGCACCGGGGCTGTACCGTCTTTGATAGCCACATTGATGAACACAAAGCTCTGTTCGGCCTGGTCCAAGACCAGCACGCGATCGGCGCCGGTAGCTTCGGCTTCGCCTTGCAACTGCAAAGGCAAGGCCTGACCCTCGGCACTCATGAGACCCATGGCCACCGGGATCACTTGCGGCAGCTTGTGGTCTTGGCCCGGTGTGGCGGGGGTGTGCTGGCTCAGCGTCAAGGTGTAGGTCTGAGCGGCGGCGTCGTAGCTGCCGCGTGCCTGGACGCGCGGCGTGCCGGCTTGTGAGTACCAACGCTTGAAGGCGTCCAGTCGCACAGTCAGTTGCGAGCCGGGGTTGGCGTCAGCGATGGCGGCGGCGAAGTCGTCGCAGGTCACGGCCTGGCCGTCATGGCGCTCGAAGTAGAGCTTCATGCCCGCCTCAAAGCCGGCGCGGCCGACCAGGGTTTGGTACATGCGCACCACTTCCGAACCCTTGTCGTAAATCGTCGAGGTGTAGAAGTTATTGATCTCGACATAGCTGTCCGGGCGCACCGGGTGGGCCATGGCGCCGGAGTCCTCGGGGAACTGCGCGGCGCGCAGGGCGCGCACGTCCTGGATGCGGCAGACGGCGCGGGCGCTCGGCGTGGCGGCCATGTCCATGCTGAACTCTTGGTCGCGGAAGACGGTCAGGCCTTCTTTCAGCGAGAGCTGGAACCAGTCACGGCAGGTGACGCGGTTGCCGGTCCAGTTGTGGAAGTACTCATGCGCGACGATCGACTCGATGCGGCCAAAGTCGGCATCGGTGGCGGTGGCGGCGGTGGCCAGCAGGGCGCTGGTGTTGAAGATATTCAGGCCCTTGTTTTCCATGGCGCCCATATTGAAGTCGGACACGCCGACCACCATGAAGCGTTCCAGATCCAGCGGCAGGTTGAAGCGTGCTTCGTCCCAGACCATCGAGGCGATCAGCGAGTTCATCGCGTGCTCGGTCTTCTCCAAGTCACCACGGCGCACATAGACCTGCAGCAAATGGTCTTTGCCGGCGCGGGTGCGCACGCGCTGCTCGCGCGCCACCAGGTCGCCCGCCACCAGGGCGAACAAATAGCTCGGCTTGGGGAAGGGGTCATGCCATTTGGCGAAGTGCTTGCCGTTGTCGAGATCACCCGACTCCAGCAAATTGCCATTGCTGAGCAGCACCGGGTACTTGGCCTTGTCGGCGCGCAGTAGCACGGTGTAGACGGCCATCACATCGGGGCGGTCCAAGAAATAGGTGATGCGGCGGAAGCCCTCGGCCTCGCACTGGGTGAAGAAGCTGCCGCCCGAGGTGTAGAGGCCCGACAGCGTGGTGTTCTTCTCCGGCGCGCAGGTGTTGCGCAGCTCCAGCGTAAAGTCGGCGTCGGGTGCGTTGTCGATCACCAACTCATTGCCGTCTTGGCGGAACGACACGCTCTCGCCATTGATCAGCACGCGCAAGATGTTCAGCTCTTCGCCGTGCAAGCGCAGCGGGCCGTGCGCCACGGCGCTATTGCGCTCCAACTGCATCTTGGCGGTGACCAGGGTCTTGGCCGGGTCCAGATCAAAAGTCAGATCAACGGTGCGAATCCAAAAAGCGGGCGCGACATAGTCTTCGCGGCGAATCAGGGTGGCAGAGCCTTCACGCATGGCGGGCATCCTTGGGTGTCAATCAATGGGGAATGAAAGAAACCCCATGCCGAGGCACGGGGTCATGGGGGCGTCTTAGACGCCTTGCTTCAGGCTTTCGGTGATGAACGGGTCGAGATCGCCGTCCAAGACTTTTTGTGTGGCCGAGGTTTCGTAATTGGTACGCAAGTCCTTGATGCGGCTCTGGTCCAGCACATAACTGCGAATCTGATGGCCCCAGCCGACGTCGGTCTTGGTGTCTTCCAGCTTTTGCTGTTCTTCCATGCGCTTGCGCATTTCATGGTCGTACAGGCGCGAGCGCAGGCGCTTCCAGGCCACGTCGCGGTTGCTGTGTTGGCTGCGGCCGTCTTGGCACTGCACAACGATGCCGGTCGGGATGTGGGTCAAGCGCACGGCCGAGTCGGTCTTGTTGATGTGCTGACCGCCGGCGCCGGAGGCGCGGAAGGTGTCGGTGCGCACATCGGCCGGGTTGATGTCGATTTCGATCGAGTCATCCACTTCCGGGTAGACGAAGAGCGAAGCAAAGCTGGTGTGGCGGCCGCCCGAGCTGTCGAAGGGGCTCTTGCGCACCAGGCGGTGCACGCCGGTTTCGGTGCGCAGCAGGCCAAAGGCGTACTCGCCCTCGACCTTGATGGTGGCGCTCTTGATGCCGGCCACATCGCCCGGGGTTTCGTCTTCCAGCGTGGCCTTGAAGCCCTTGCGCTCGGCGTACTTCAGGTACTGGCGCAGCAGCATGCTGGCCCAGTCGCAGGCTTCGGTGCCGCCGGCGCCAGCCTGGATGTCCACAAAGCAGTTCAGCGGATCGGCCGGGTTGTTGAACATGCGGCGGAATTCCATCTGCTCGACGGTTTCTTGCAGCTTGGCGGCGTCGCCTTCGATGGCGGCGAGGCCGTCGAAGTCTTCTTCGGCCTTGGACATCTCGTACAACTCGCTGTTGTCAGCCAGGTTGCTTTCGAGATGGTTGATGGTCTCAACCACGTTTTCCAGCGAGCGCTTCTCTTTGCCCAGTTCCTGGGCGCGCTTGGGCTCGTTCCAGACGTTGGGGTTCTCGAGCGCGGCGTTGACTTCGTTCAGTCGCAGTGCTTTGCGGTCGTAGTCAAAGATACCCCCTTAGCGCGGCAGTCCGCGCTGTCAGATCGGCCAGGGTGGCGCCGATGGCGTTGATGTGTTCGATGTCCATGATTTGTCCTTGGCGGGCAGACCGGTCGGGCGGCGCAGAGTCGTAATGCGGGCTTCGGTCGCTCAGAGCCCGCTATTTTCACATGCCCCGCGGTATCGGCGTGCGCTGGTGGTGCGGGGGCCGGGCCCCGGAGCCTGCCGGCGGCATGAATGCGCAACTTTTGCGGCACACTGCGGGCCATGACGCTGCTCCTGGCCTCCACTCTGAAAATGCTGGTCGAAATTGCGCTGATGGCCCTGTTGGCCCAGTCGCTGCTGGGCCTGTTGCTGGGGCAGGGGCGCGCGGCCAACCCGGTTTTTCAGGTCCTGCAGTGGCTGACGCAACCGCTCTTGTGGCCGCTGCGCCGGCTTCAGCCCGGCGCTCCTGACGCCCGCTTGCGGCGCTGGCTGGTGTTGGGCTTGGTCATGCTGTGGGTCTTGGCGGCGGCCGCCAAGGTCGGGTATTGCTTGCGCGTTGGACTTGGGCATTGCGCCTGAAGTTTGAGCAAGAAGAAAGGTCTGCGATGAGCTTGGTGGCGATAACGTCGACAAAGGCGATAGGGGCGATGGGGCTGACAGCAGCGCTATTGACGAACCAGGCGAGGTTCGCGCCATGAGTACGCAGAAGCACGCGGCCGACGCGCCCCAACCAAACCCAAACCCAGATCCCGGCGCGGCGCCAAGCTTGGAGGCCTACTGGCGACGCAGTCGGCGCCTCAGTGCGGGCTTGTTGCTCGTCTGGGCCGTGGTGACCTTCGGCGGCACTTACTTCGCGCGCGAGTTGAGTTTCAGCTTCTTCGGCTGGCCCTTCAGCTTTTGGCTGGCGGCGCAGGGCGCTTTGCTGGTCTATTGCCTGATCATTGCCTATCACGCCTATGCCATGCGCAAGCTGGACGCCGCTTACAGCCAGGCGAACGACTCGGCCCGGGAGGGTTGAGCCGCCCGCGCTAGTCGCAGCCCCGAGTCCGGCCGCTGTGCCGCCCACAAGGCGGCAAGCATCTTTGATCGAGCGCATAGTTGCCGCGAGTTCGTCCGTCGCATCGCTGCAAATTTTGTTTGGGCTGATTTGGCGCAAATTGCCGCCGGCCGCAGCGTTGGAAAGTGGGCCATCCGCTGGCTTTTGCTTTGGAGCGCGCCCATGAGACTCGGTTCAACTGCGTTTGCGATGGAGGGGGAAATTCCGCGTCAATACAGTGGCGAAGGGCAAGACCTGGCCCCGCCGCTGTACTGGAGTGAGGTGCCGGAGGCGGCCAAGAGCTTGGTCTTGATCGTCGATGACCCGGATGCGAGCGATCTCGTTGCCCCGCGTCCGCGGCCGTGGGTTCATTGGTTGCTGTACGAGTTGGAGCCGGCTGCGGCAGGCATCGAGGTGGCCGGAGGCACCCTGCCGCCGGGCGCCCGCGAAGGGCTGAATGATTGGCGTCGCTTCGGTTACGACGGCCCCTGCTCACCGGCGGGGCGACACCGCTACTTTTTCAGGCTGTATGCCTTGGACACGCGCCTGAGCCAGCTGCGCCGTCCGGACCGGGCCGCACTGGAGCAGGCGATGGCGGGTCATGTGTTGGCTCAGACCGAGCTGATCGGCCGCTATGGCAGCTCGCCTGATGGGGGTGAAATGGACTGAGGCTCAGTCAGGGATCGGGCCGCGGACGGGATAACGTGCGCCTGGTTTAGGCCAAAAAACTCTCCAGCGCCGCCGCCAGGGCCTGCGGTTGGTCGTGGTGCAACATATGTGCGGCATCGGCCAAGACGCGGCGTTCCACCTGCGGTACCACCGCCAGCCGCGCTTCAAAGTCTGCCCGCGGGTAGCGCGTGCCCCACCAGGCGCTCAGGTCGGTGCATGCGCCCTCAACCCAGAGCAGCGGGGCTTGAATACTCGCCCAGCCGGCCACGATCTCGTCGCGTCGATACAGCATTGGGTTGCTTCGCTTGTGGGCAGGGTCGCCCAGAATATGCCAGCTGCCGTCCTCGGTCTCTCGCGCCCAATGGGCCGCCAGCCAAGCGGCCTTGGCCGCCGACAGGCGCGGGTTGGTCTTCATCAGCCGTTGCGCCACGCCTTGCAGGCTCGGGTAGCTTTTCAGCTGTTGCTGCGTCTTCAGATCATCCAGCCATTCTTTGAGCCGTTGGGGCGCCTGCTCCGGCCGGGTTTCCGGCAGGCCAAAACCTTCCAGATTGATCAAGCGGCGCACCCGCTCTGGGCGCACCGCGGCATAGCTCATCACCACATTGCCGCCCATGCTGTGGCCGAGCAGATCGACCGGGGCCGCCGGGCTCAGTTGGTCGAGCAAGGCGTCCAGATCGCCCAGGTAGTCGGGGAACCAGTAGGCGTCGGCGCCACTGCTGGCGCTGAGGCCAAAGCCGCGCCAGTCAATCGCAAAGATCTGGCGCTGGGCGCTGGCCTGCAAGGCGTCCACCATGAACTGGAACGAGGCGCCCACATCCATCCAGCCATGCAGCAGCACCAGTGGTGGTGGGCTCGGGTGCGTGGGTAGAGGAGTTGCGGCGTCCCAGCGCAGCAAGTGATGGCGCAGGCCGCGCAAGTCGATGAACTCGCTGCGATGGGGGCGGCGGCACTGATAGGGCGAAGCGGGGTCGGCGGTCACTGAGCTCATCGCTGGCACTGTAGTCGCTGGTGGGTGGCTTGTGCTGTCGGCTGAGTGACATCAGGCAGACGCATTTTCCCGTGCAGAATGCGCGCCATGATTGCCTACACCACCCGCTTCGCTGAGCCCCGAGACGTCCCCGCCATCGTGGCGCTGGTTGAAGAACTCGCCGCGTTTGAGAACCTGAGCCATATGCTGGCGCTGACGGCCGACAAGCTGGAGCCTTTTCTATTCGGCCCCAAGCCGGTGATCGAGGCTTTGGTCGGCGAGATCGAAGGCGAGGTGGTCGGCTACGCGCTCTTCTTCACCAACTTCAGCACCTTTTTGGCCAAGCCCGGTCTCTATCTGGAGGACTTGTTTGTGCGCCATGCGCACCGCCGTAGCGGCCTGGGCAAGGGCTTGCTGACGCGCATGGCCGAGATCGCGGTCGAGCGCGATTACGGCCGCTTCGAATGGAGCGTGCTCGATTGGAACGAAGACGCGATCCGTTTCTACGAAAAAATGGGCGCCAGCGTCTTGCCCGAATGGCGCATTTGTCGCCTCTCCGGGGACGCGCTGGAGCGCTATCGGCGCTAGGGCTTGATCAGCCTTGCCCTGGGCGGGCTTTAGAGCAGGCTGAGGGCCAACTCCGGCGGCCTGGCAATCACGGCACGGCCTTGCGCGACGACGATAGGCCGCTGCAGCAAGCGTGGATGTGCGGCCAGCGCGGCCAATAGCTCGGCCTCGCTGAGCTGGGGGGCATCCAGTTGCAGGGCCTGGTATTCCTCTTCGTTGCTGCGCAGCATGTCGCGCACCGGCAGGGCCAGGGCTTGTTGCAGGGCCTGCAATTCGGCCAGCGTGGGCGGGGCCTTCAGGTAGTCAACCACCTCAACGGCCTGGCTGCGCGCTTGCAAGAGCGCCAGGGCCTCACGCGATTTGGAGCAACGGGGGTTGTGAAAAATTCGAATCGTCATGGGGGCAGTGTAGGCGCGCCGGACATATTTGCTCCCTTGCGATCCTGCCACCGCACCTGAGCTTGAGTTTGAGCCTGAGGCCCGCGCCCAAGGGGAATCCATGAGTGCGCGGGCGGGGCAGTTGACTACCATCGGCGGCTCGCTGGCATGTGCTGGCACCCGGTGGCGTTAGGCCGGCACCAATGGTTTGGGCAAGCAGGGGTCACGATGACAACAGCAACTGTTCACGATGCCTACGCGGGCATTCATGCCGACTTTCGCTGGCATGTGCCGGCGCAATTCAGCTGGGCCGAGGTCTGCTGCGCACGCTGGGCGCGAGAGACGCCACAAGCCCTGGCGATCTTGTTTGAAAGCGACAGCGGCTGCCGTGACCAATACAGCTACGGCCAGCTGCAGCGTGCGGCAAACCGCCTGTCCAATGCCTTGCGCAGCCGGGGCGTGAAACGCGGCGACCGTGTCGCCATCGTGCTGCCGCAGCGGTTTGAAACCGCCGTGGCGCATATCGCCATCAACCAGCTCGGTGCGGTGGCCATGCCCTTATCGATGCTGTTCGGACCCGAGGCGCTCGAGTTTCGGCTGCACGACAGCGCAGCGGTGCTGGCCATCGTCGATGAAGCCGCCTTGCCCACCTTGCGCGCCTTGCGTGGCGCGTGCCCGGCGCTGCGCCAGCTGATCACCGTCGGTGGCGCGCCCGTGGGGGCGGGCGAGGTCTGCTGGATGGCGGCACTGCAGGCCGAGTCGGCGCGTTTCGCCGCGGAGATGTTGTCGGCCGATGATCCCGCCGTGCTGATCTACACCAGCGGTACCACCGGCGCACCCAAGGGGGCCTTGATTCCGCAGCGCGCCCTGATCGGCAATTTGAGTGGTTTTGTCGCGAGTCAGAATTGGTTTGGCTTTGACCCGCTCAAACCGGGGCAAGTCTCGCGCGCAGTGTTTTGGAGCCCGGCCGACTGGGCCTGGACCGGTGGCTTGATGGATGCCTTGCTGCCGACACTGTATTTTGGCCGGCCCATCGTGGCCTATCAGGGCCGCTTCGTGCCGGACAAAGCCTTCGCCCTGATGCAAAGGCTGGGCGTGACCCACACCTTTTTGTTTCCGACCGCACTGAAGGCAATGATGAAGGCGGTGCCCAAGCCGCGCGCCCACTACAAACGGCTCAAGCTGGAGGCCATCATGAGCGCCGGCGAGGCTGTCGGCGATGCGGTGTTCGACTATTGCCGACAAGAACTGGGCGTCACCGTCAACGAGATGTTTGGCCAGACCGAGATCAACTATGTGGTCGGTAATTGCAGCCGCCTGTGGCCGGCGCGGCCGGGCAGCATGGGTCGGGCCTTTCCCGGCCACCGGGTGGCGGTGATTGATGAGGCGGGCAAGACCTGTCCCCCGGGCGTGGTTGGCGAGGTGGCGGTGCATCGGCTGGATGTCCACGGCGAGCCGGACCCGGTGTTCTTCCTCGGCTACTGGGGCAATGAGGCCGCGACCCAGGCCAAATTCAGCGGGGACCCGAGCGACAGCTGGTGCCGCACCGGGGACATGGCGCAGATGGATGCCGAGGGCTATTTTTGGTACCAGGGCCGCAGCGACGATATGTTCAAGGCGGCCGGCTACCGCATCGGCCCGGGCGAGATCGAAAACTGCCTGATCAAGCACCCGGCGGTGGCCATGGCCGCGGTCGTGCCCAAGCCCGACGCCGAGCGGGGTGCCTTGGTGAAGGCCTATGTGGTGCTGGCGTCTGGGTATTTTGAATCGGCGGACTTGGTGGCCGATTTGCAAGCCCATGTGCGTGGCCGGCTGGCACCGTACGAGTACCCGAAAGAGATCGAGTTCATCGATGCCCTGCCCATGACGAGCACCGGCAAGCTGCAGCGCCGCATCCTCAAGGCGGCCGAGGAGGAGCGGGCCCGCATGAGCGCGCCGGCCCGGCCGAGTCCAAGCGGCCGACCCGCGCGAGCTCAGACCGCCAAAGTCCTCGCCGCCACGCTGGCTTGAGGGGGCCTCGGCCCTGATGCAGGGCGACGCACTCAGGAGCCCTGACGCGAGGTGCTTGCCTTGATGCTGAGCAGTGTGTCCGCGGGGGCTTGCAGGCGGGCGTTGTCGGGCCAGGCTTCTTGGCCGGTCAACAGGGTGCAGACCTTGCGTGGCGGCTTGCTGCCGGGCGCCGGTTTGTTCTTGCCCACGAACTCATTGGGATCGCGGTCTTTGGGGTCGGCCGTCAGAGGCACGCTGAGCAGTTGCCCCGCTTGTGCGGGATTGGGCCAGTCCAATGACCATGCCGCTTGGGCGCTGCAGATGCGCACGCCCTCGATCTGCGGGAACAACCAGCGCAAATACCAGGGCAGCAATTCGTGGCGCAGCTTGTGCGAGGTGGCCATCAGCTTGCGCACCGTGGCCATGTCCAGTTGATCGGGCGGGGTGGTCAAGGTGAGGACGCCGCGCAGCCCGGCCGAGCCCTTGGGCAGGTTGCTGGCCAGATCGGCCTCGTCGGCTTCTTTTTGCGGCAGCACCGGCAGCTCAAAACTGCCGTCGGCCTTGAAGACGATGGGGATGTAGCGATCGGCCGTTTGCACCGCCAACTTGGGTTGCAGTGGCGGCGCCTTGTCATCCTTGGGTTCGACGTAAAAGTCCATGCGGATCAGCCCCTGGCCGTAGCGCTGCAGGCCGCTCAGCACGGTGTTCATGTTGCCGTAGGGCAGCATGGAGCTGTCGCGCTTAAGGCCGTTGACGGCCACCGGCTCCAAGACCTCGGTGGACGGGGTGGCGGCGGGCGCATCTTGGGCCCCAGCCGCGCCATGAGCCAGCAGGAGGCTGGCGATGATTGTGGTGAGGCGGCTTGCGAGGCTGAGGGTGTTCAGGTTCATGAAACGGTGCGTTTTATCGAGAGCGGATGGCATGGGTTCGGGTCAAGTCGCGGGTCGCCGAGCAGGGGGCTCGACTATTTTTTGCATGGGGACATCAAACGGGGCATTTGGCGGGCGTTTTCGTCGAAGGGGTTGATCTGCGAATCTCGGCTGTCGTTCATGTCGACGCAGGTGCTGCCCTTACGGATGCGCCGATGCCCGGGCGCAATGATTTCCTCCCGCAGGCTGGGGTCGCTGCCGAGGGCCGTGGCCATGCGTTCACCAAAGTCGGGCCGCTGGGTATTGCTGCGCGGGTCGCGCAGGGCGGCAATAGCCGGCGCGCGGTCCGTCCCGGTGGGCGGCAAGCTGAGCTTGAGCGGGGCGATTGACTTGGACTCCGGCGCACTCGCAGGCGGGGCCGGTGCGCTGATGCCTTGGGCGTTCGCTGTGACCCTGTCGCTGGGTGAATCGGCGGCAACGTCTGTCGCGTTGGCGGGAGAATGAAGCGGCAGGGGGCGTGCCAGCGGCAAGCTCGATTGCAGCACGGGCTTGTCTTTCGGGCGGCGATCCTTGGGAGATGCCGAATCGGCAAGCCAGGGAATCAGCCGGAGCTGAATCAAGCCCTGCACCGGCACGGGCATCTTGCTTTGCAGCTTGGTCGACATCAGCAAGCCCAAGACCCCCACATGCAAGAGCAGAACCAACACCGCGCCCCAGGGCTTGCCGCGCCGGGTACTCAGGGTAAATGGGGCGGACGCACTGAGGGTCTGCATGGTCTTCAGATCGAGTTTGGTGAGAGGCTTGGGTGGGCTCAGAGCGGCGTTACGCCATCGGCGGCCTCATCATCGGAGCCGTCCACATAATTGAACAGCTCACCTGGCTGGCATTGCAGGGCTTTGCAAATGGCCGCCAGCGTGTCGAAGCGCACGCCGCGCACCTTGCCTGACTTCAGCAGCGAGAGATTGGCCTCGGTGATGCCCACAGCCTCGGCCAATTCACGCGAGCGCATCTTGCGCTTGGCCAGCATCACGTCCAGGGTGACGATGATCGGCATCTCAGATGAACTCCGCGTTCTCTTGCGCCATGCGGGAGGCTTCTTCCATCACGATGCCGATGACCAGGATCGCCAAGCCGAAGAAAAGGCTGGGGAATTGGTCGGTGCCCAGGCCGATGTAGAGCCTGCGCTGGCCGGCTGGGTTGGCCAAGGTGAGGGCCAAGACACTCAGGGTCACGCCCAGCGGTTGAGCCAGGGTGTAGGCCATCAAAGCCCCACCCAGGCGTCGCAGGTGCAGGGCAGGCCCGCTGGCAAAAAACTCGCTGCGTCGGTAGTAGCCAAACAAGGCCCAGATCTGCCAAAGCGCAAACAGCACCACCAGATTGGGCAGCCAGCTGAGGGACCAGCCCAGCAAGCGGCTGTGCGGGTCCAGATTCAACGTGGCTTCACTCATGCCCCAGCGATCTTGCGCGACCGAACGCAGCCAGTCGGGCTGACTCCAAAACAAGGTCGTGCCGATCAGCAGCCCTGCAGCGGCACACAGGCAAAGCAGGCGCACCCACCAGGCCAGTCGGCGTATGCGCCGCAAGCGCAGGCTGGAGCTGCTGTTTGGCGTGTCTTGAGTCATGTTCATGGCGCGGTTGGTCACTTATCGCAAATTCAAAAAAATTACTGTAAAACAATAATTTATTGATGTTAAGCGAAAAGCTGGAGGCCGGCATCCCCCTGACGGGGGAGAGTCGCTATGCACGGCGCGGCGGCCGGTGTCGTTTCAAGGCGCTTCGCTATCGTCCCAAGTGGGGTTCAGCAAGGCGAACACTTGGTGGTCGCGCCAGGCGCCGTCAATGAACAAATAGCGCCGGCTCAGGCCTTCCAATTCAAAGCCCAAGCGCCGCAGCACCGCCAAGCTGGGCGTGTTCTCGGGTCGCACTGCCGCTTGAATGCGGTGCAGCCGTACCGGCTGATCGAAGGCGAGCTGAATCAGTGCGCGCAGTGCCTCATTCATCAGACCCTGGCCGAGCGATTGGGCATCCAGGCTGTAGCCCAGCATGGCGTTTTGAAACGGGCCTCGACTCAATTGGGTCAGGTTGATCTGGCCGATCAAATGGCTGGGCGTTTCGCTCCGGCTGAACCAATAGCGCAAGGCGGTGCCGGCGGCAAAGTCCTGCTCGGCGCGGCTCAGGCGCTCGGCCAAAGCCTGGGGTTCAAAGAAGCTCGGCGCTTGAGCTGGCCCCCAGGGTGCGAAATGCGCTTGGTTGCGCAACTCAAAGTCGAGGATGGCGGGCGCCAAGGCGGCGCTGGGTGCGCGCAGCAGCAGACGCTCGGTGATGATCTGTTGGGGCGAGCCAGCGCTCATGGCTGCACTCGCTGTTGTTCGTTGAGTTGTTCGCGCAGAAAGGCCAGCATGGCGGTACGCGACTGGGCCAAGGCCTCCGGCTGGCCGCCCACATGGACACCGGCGCCGGGCTTCACACCATTCGGCACATCGGCCCGCAAACGCACCGGCGCCTTGGCGTCAAAGCCGTGGAAGGCGCCGGCGTAGGCGACCCACTTCGGTTGCGGCAGATTCCCGCTGACGACCGCCTGCTTTGCCAGCGCTTCGCAAGGCGCGGCCGGCGTCCAATCATCGGCGGCTCCGGTCAGCATCAGCAAGGGCGCCGTGGGTGCATAACCGCGCTTTTGATCGGCTTCGCAGCCGGGGTAGAAAGCCACCGCCGCGCGAGGGCGCAGCGTGGCGGCCTTAACCTCGGCGTGGTTCAGATTGGTGCTGGCCAACACGGTGCTGCCGCCGTTGGACCAGCCCAGCAAGGCCAGACGAGAGGCGTCCACATCGGGCCGCGCGGCTAACCATTGCAGAGCGCCGAGCGCGTCACGGCGCCGCTCGGTCATGGTGATGGCACGGGTGCCAATTTTTTGGGTGCACAACTCACGCTCCCCGCGCGGCGTCAGCGAGTCCAGCACCAGCACATGCCAGCCTTCGGCATTCAGCAATTGGCTGTAGTCCTGCATGCGTTCGGACAACTCGCCCTTGCGACCGTAGGCGCCGCCGCAGCCATGCAACAGCACGATGGCGGGCGCGCGAGTCGCGGCAGTTTTTGCACCGGAAGTTGCGGCGAACCAATGGCCCAACAGCGGCAAGGGCTGGCCGGCGCGCAGGTCGAGGCTGGGAACTGCGACCTTTTCGACGTCAGCGGCAGCATAGGCTGAGCCAAGCTGCAGCCCCAAGCTGCAGATCAACACCGACAACAGGCGGCGAGCGGTGCGAGGCGTGGAGCAATGTCGTGCGGGGCGGATGGAGTTCATGAGGGAGGGGCGCAAAAGGCAAAAAAGGGGCAAAGGTCCAGATTGCCAAAAGCGGCGATCCAGCGTCGCCGCGATTATTGACGGCGGGCAGGTGTCCGGGGCTGTGCTTGAACTCATGGCAAGCGAACTGCCTGCGCCTGACGCGCATAGAAAGCCCCGCCGGCCTAGTCTTCTTTTTGCTGAATTTTCAGTAATTACTGAAAATTGGATAAACTTTGCGCCAGGTCAAACACCGCCGCGCTCAGGTTTGCGCCAGGGCAAGGCAATCAACAGAAGTAAAAGGCAGTTCATGAATGCGATGAGTCCGCTGGTTCGAAGCTTTGTGGCCCATTTCGGCGAGATGGGCAGCCGCTGGGGCATCAACCGCACGGTGGGGCAGATCTATGCCCTGATCTTTGTGTCACCCCAGGCGGTGAATGCGGATGAAATCGCCGAGTGCCTGGAGTTCAGCCGCTCCAATGTGTCCATGGGTTTGAAGGAGTTGCAGGCCTGGCGCTTGGTGAAGCTGCGTCATCTGCCCGGCGATCGGCGCGAGTATTTCGAGGCGCCCAGCGATGCCTGGGAGATCTTCCGCACTCTGGCCGAAGAGCGCCGTCGGCGCGAGATTGAGCCCACGCTGTCCATGCTGCGCAATGCCTTGTTGGAGACGCCATCGAACGAGGAGGATCGCATTGCGCAGGAACGCATGCGCGGCATGCACGACTTGATCGAGCTGCTGTCGACCTGGTTTGACGATGTGCAGAAGATGGATTCGCAGACCTTGGGTCAGCTGATGAAGATGGGCTCCAAGGTGCAAAAAATGTTGGAGCTGCCGGGCCGCATTGGCCGAGCAGTCACCGGCAAGAGCGCCCCTGACGAAAGCGCAGGCTGATCATGGACGCCGTCGTTCTGGCGCGCATGCAGTTTGCAGCCAACATCACCTTTCACATTCTTTTCCCCACCATCAATATCGCCCTGGCTTGGGTGCTGCTGTTCTTCCGCTGGCGCTGGCTGCGAACCCAAGACAGCGCATGGCTCGGGGCTTACCGTTTCTGGACCAAGGTGTTTGCGCTCAGCTTTGCGCTGGGTGTGGTCAGCGGCATCACCATGAGTTTTCAGTTCGGCACCAACTGGCCGGGCTTTATGGAAAAAGCCGGCAATATCGCCGGGCCGCTCTTGGGCTATGAGGTGTTGACGGCCTTCTTCCTGGAGGCGAGTTTTCTGGGGGTGATGTTGTTCGGCCATGGCCGCGTCAGCGAGCGGGTGCATGTGCTGGCCACGGTCATGGTGGCTTTTGGCACCACGCTCAGCGCCTTTTGGATCTTGAGCCTGAACTCCTGGATGCACACGCCGCAGGGCTATGAAATCATCAACGGCGAGTTCCATGCGCTGGACTGGTGGGCCATCATCTTCAACCCCTCCTTCCCATACCGCCTGGCACACAAGCTCTTGGCTTCGGGCTTGACGGTGGCTTTCTTCCTGGCGGGTTTGAGTGCTTGGCAATTGCTCAAGGGCAAGGCGCAGCCGCACACGGCCAAGGTCTTGCGCGTGGGCCTGACTCTCGGCGCGCTGCTGATTCCGGTGCAAATCTTGGTCGGCGATATGCACGGCCTGAACACCTTGAAGCATCAGCCGGCCAAGATTGCCGCCATGGAAGGCGTGTGGCAGACCGAGCGCGGCGCGCCGCTGCTGCTGTTTGCCTGGCCGAATGAAAAGACGCGCAGCAATGACTTCGAGATCGGCATTCCCAAGATGGCCAGTCTGATCCTGACGCATCAGGCCGACGGAGAGATCAAGGGCCTGGACGATTTCAAGGGCGCGCATCCCCCGGCCGCACCGCTGTTCTTCGGCTTTCGCATCATGGTGGGCACGGGTCTCTTGATGTTGGCCTTCAGCTGGCTGGGTCTGTGGCTGTACCGGCGCCGGGCTTGGTCTGCGCAGGCTTTGCCGAGGTGGTTTCTGCAAGGCTTGGCTTGGATGAGTTTTTCCGGTTGGCTGGCCACGGTGGCGGGTTGGTATGTGACCGAGATCGGGCGCCAGCCCTTCCTGATCTATGGCTTGATGCGCACCGCCGATGCGGCCTCCACCACGCCGGCGCCCACCATCGCCTTGACGCTGGCCGCCTACATCACGCTGTACTTGGCCTTGATCGTGGCCTATGTGTCGGTCATCAAATACATGGCAGGCAAGCCGGTGGATGTGAGCCCATCGCAAGCCTTGCCCATGAATGAAACGGGGAGGGTCGTCGCATGAACGCCGAGTATTGGATGCCGCTGGTCTTTATGGGCCTGATGGGCCTGGCCCTTTTGGTCTATGTGGTGCTGGATGGTTATGACCTCGGGGTCGGCCTCTTGATGTTGGGTGCGAGCGAGGAGCACAAGGACCGCATGGTCGCCTCCATCGGGCCCTTCTGGGATGCGAATGAAACCTGGTTGGTGCTGGGGGTGGGTATCTTGCTGGTGGCTTTTCCCAAGGCCCATGGCCTGATCTTGCAGGCGCTTTACTTGCCGGTGGCGGTGATGCTTTTGGGCTTGACGCTACGCGGTGTCGCCTTTGACTTCCGCGTCAAGGCGCAAGCGCAGTGGAAGCCGCTGTGGGACCGCGCCTTCATGGCCGGCTCAGCCCTGGCCGCGCTCTCGCAGGGCTGGATGCTGGCGCGCTACATCACCGGCTTTGCCGAGGGCTGGGCTTACACCTTGTTTGCCGTCTTGATCGCGCTGGCGCTGGCCGCCGCCTACGCCTTGCTGGGCGCGGCTTGGCTCTTGATGAAGGCCGAGGGTGAGTTGCAATTGCTGGCGCGCCGTCGCGCCAAGCTGGCTTGGCCGGCGGTGGTGATCGGACTGGCCTTGGTCTCCATCACCACGCCTTGGGTCAGCGCGACCGTGAGTGAGCGCTGGTTCACCATGCCGGCTTTGATAGCCTTGCTGCCGATTCCATTGATGACGGCGCTGGCCTTGCTGGGCTTGCGCGCTTTGCTGAACTCGCACCGGGTGCTGGGCAAGCTGTGCTGGTTGCCCTTTGCCTTGATGGTGCT
Source organism: Paucibacter hankyongi (assembly GCF_037482915.1). Classification (NCBI taxonomy): domain Bacteria; kingdom Pseudomonadati; phylum Pseudomonadota; class Betaproteobacteria; order Burkholderiales; family Sphaerotilaceae; genus Roseateles; species Paucibacter hankyongi. Next base: position 490,374 of record NZ_JBBHJX010000003.1, on the reverse strand, counting down.
GGTGATGCTGATGGGTTTTATGGGCCTGGCCTACAGCCTCTATCCCTATGTGCTGATCGATCGCATGACCGTCTGGCAAGCCGCCGCGGCGCCCAAGTCGCTGCAGTTCATTCTGTGGGGCGTGGCCGCGACAGTGCCGGCCATCGCGGTCTACACCGTGTTTGCCTACCGGGTGTTCTGGGGCAAATCCGGCGAGTTGCGCTATGCCTGAGCGCCTTGTCCGGATCGGTTGCTGGGCTTCATGCCCGGTTTCTGCAGTCTGATCGCCGAAAACGGCAGTTCGTCACTTCAGCCTTTGGAAAGGTGCAGGCCTTGGAGATACTGCGTTCACTGACTAAATGGCTCCATCCAGGAGCAGGGAGTGCTGCCATGTTTCGCCACCGTTGTCCTCATCCCGCCAAGCGCCGTGTTGTTTTCGCTTGGCCTGGCATGTTGGTGTTGGCTATGGGTGCATTTCTGTTGCCCGCTGCACCGGCTGAGGCCAGCGAGGTGGTCAAGCTGGCGCGTTTGGTCATCACCGGTAAGCGCCTCAGTAGCATGCCGCAATCTCGCCCCGCGCCACAGCAACTGCCGCGGGTGATGGTCGAGGGGCGCCAAACGCCCACCGAGGTTCGCGTGGCCGAAGACCGCCGGGCGCAGTTTCAGCCTATTTGATCTAACAGCAATCTCTCGCAAGGGGGAGAAAAAGGGGCACCCTTGGTGCCCCTTGTTTTTTGCATCGTTCGTTCGACTCCAGCCTTGCTGGGCTTTAAACCGTGGCCGAGAGCGCGGAGGAAGATTTGGGGTAACGCTTCAACTTGCCTGATTCGATCTTGCCCAGGAACTGCAGGTACTCCGCCTTGACCACGGGGGCCAGCAGATACACACCGATCAGATTGAAGATCGACATCGCGAAGATGGCCGCATCGGAGAAGTTGATGACCGCGCCAAAGTTGATGGAGGCGCCGACCACCACAAAGCTGCAGAACAGCAGCTTGAAGGCCGCCGCGCTGAGTCGGCTTTCGCCCAAGAGATAAGTCCAGGCCTTGAGGCCGTAATAGCCCCAGCTGATCATGGTGGAAACGGCGAACACGACCACCGCCAAGGCCAGGGGATAGCGGAACCAGGCGGCCGTCTCTTGGAAGGCGGCCGAGGTCAGTTCGATGCCGCTCAAACCCGTGGGGTTGGGATACGGGCCCATATTGATGCCGGCGATGGTGATCACCAAGGCGGTCATGGTGCAGATCACCACGGTGTCAATGAAGGGCTCCAGCAGGGCCACCAAGCCTTCGGTGATCGGTTCCTTGGTCTTGACGGCGCTGTGTGCAATGGCCGAAGAGCCCACGCCGGCCTCATTTGAGAACGTCGCGCGCTTCAAGCCTTGGATCAAGGCGCCCAGCACACCACCGGCCACTCCTTCGGCACGAAATGCGCCGTCCAGGATGGAGGTCAAGGCTTGCGGGATGCGCTCAAAGTTGACGATCAACACGGCCGCTGTGAGGCCGATGTAGAGAAAAGCCATCCAGGGTACCAAGCGTGCAGTGACGGCGCCAATTTTGGGCATGCCGCCCAGCATGACCCCAAACACCAGCAACGCCAGGATCAAGCCGACCACCCAGCCATAGCCAGTGGGCAGATCAAAGGTTTGCACAATCATCGCGTTGGCCTGATTGCCCTGGAACATATTGCCGCCGCCCAAGGCACCCAGCACGGCCATCAAGGCAAAGCCCGCCGCCAGCAGCTTGCCCAGGCGGGGCAGACCCCGCTCAGCCAAGCCGTCACGCAGGTAGTACATCGGCCCGCCCGAGATGGCGCCGGAGGGCAGCACGGTGCGGTACTTCACGCCCAGCGTGCATTCGGTGAATTTGGTGGCCATGCCGAGCAGGCCGACGATGATCATCCAGAATGTGGCGCCGGGGCCGCCAATGGCCACGGCCACGCCAACGCCAGCCATATTGCCCAAGCCGACGGTGCCAGAGAGTGCGGTGGTCAGGGCCTGAAAGTGGCTGACTTCACCGGGCTCGCGGTCCTTGGGGTTGCTGTAGCGGCCGCGCACGATGTCGAGGGCCAGCTTGGCTTTGAACAACTGAGGAAAGCCAAAGTAAACGCTGAAAATCAGCGCTGCCAGCATCAGCCAGCCGGCAATCAAGGGAAACTGCGTACCGTCAATGGGTACCGAATAGAAAATCAGATCAACGAACCAACCAAAGGTGTTGGCGAAGAAATGATCAACGGCTTGATCAAAGCCTTGGGCATGAGCCCAACTGGGTAGACCGAAACCGAGCAGGGCGAATAGAGCTGCGCTGCGACGCAAGCCTTGCCTGGTTGGATCCGCTTGAACGGGTTGAGAAGCTTGCCCCGTGAGAGGGACAAATGAGCTGCGCCTTTGGCGACAACTTTCGGGCATACGGACTCCTTGGTTGTTCGCACCCTCAGTCTCGGTTCAACGCAGGGGGCGGCTGAGGGCACAAGGTCCGACGCAATACGCTATTTAGATATATCTAAAGTATTCCCGATCTTCAATCGTAGCAAGTGAAAGCAAGAGTCAATGGAGGAAGCTCTCTAAAAAAGATGTGCCTGCGCCTCCCTAGACTTCAATTTGAGCGCATCCCATAACGCGCGATCAGCGCGGCTTTTCCGCTAGGTTCGAAGTTGATGCGCTGAGGGTCACGACCCACCACGGCCAGCAGGCGCTCGTCCATCACCTTGAACCACAGCGGCGGGATGTAGGCGATGCTGAACATGCCGAAGTAGCCGCTGGGCAGCTGCGGCAGGTTCTCAAAGTGGCGCAGCGATTGGTAGCGGCGCAGCGGATGGGCGTGGTGATCCGAGTGGCGCTGCAAGTGGAACACTGCCCAGTTGGAGAAGATGTGGTTGCTGTTCCATGAGTGGTGCGGCTGGCAGGGTTCATAGCGGCCGTTGGGCAGTTGCTGGCGCAACAGACCGTAGTGCTCGATGTAGTTGGCCGAGCTGAGTTGGAAGTTGGCCCAAAAGGCGGTGGCCAGGATAAAGGGCAGGACTTGCGGGCCTAGCCAAACAGTCAGCGCCCCCCACAGGGCCAGGGTGATCAGCGCGGGTTGAAGGATTTCATTCTTCAGCGACCAAACGGGCAGATCGGCTTTCGTCAGGCGTGCACTCTCAAGTGCCCAGGCACGCTTGAAGGCGCCCGGCATTTCCCGCAAGACAAAGCGGTAAATGGACTCCCCCATGCGGGAGGACGCGGGGTCCAGCGGCGTGGCCACATCCCGGTGATGACCCCGGTTATGTTCGATGTAGAAATGGCCGTAGCCCGTGGTGGCAAGCACCAGCTTGGCCAGCCAGCGCTCCAGGCCGGTTTGCTTGTGTCCCAACTCATGGCCTAGGTTGATGCAAAAGCCGCCGACCGAGCCGGTGATGATGACCATGGCCAGAACGCCATGCCAGGGCAGTTCATGTGTGGCCACGAACCAGACGCAGTAGATGAAAGCCAGCCAGAGGATGGGGACCAGGGCATAGGTGACGCGACGATAGTAGCGATCGGCATCTAAGGCCGGCACGGCCGATTCGGGCGGGTTGCTGCGGTCGGTGCCCAAGAGCCAATCGATCAAGGGCACGACGCCGTAGAGGAAGGCGACCGGCAGCCAGAGCAGGCGAGCGTCGCCGCTCCAGACCAGCAGGGCGGGGCCCAGCGTCACCGAGGCAGGCACCAACAAACTCATTAACCAAGCGTAGCGCTTGCGATCACGATAGGGCTCTGCGGGTTCGGGGGGCGTGGTTTCGGGCGAGGGAATGGTGAGGCTCATGCTTGTCTCCTTGTGTTTGCCGCAGTTTGGGTGCGTCACCCCTGCGCAAACACCGAGGCAAGTGGCAAGTTCTCGTCATAAAGTGCCAAGCAATGAAAACCCCTAGCCCTTTGCCCTCGCCCATGCTCGCGTCCTCCGAGCTTGGTGCGACGAAGCCTTTCGGCACCGCGCAAGTGCATCCCACCTATGCGCGCTTGCTGTGCATGTTGTTGCGCAGCCTGGGGGCGGATGTGGAGGGCAGCTTGGCCTCGGCAGGTCTGAGCTGGGACGAACTATCGGTGCGGGATCAGATGCTGGACTTTGCCGCCGTTCACCAGTTGGTATTGGCGGCCTTGGCGGCTAGTGAGCGGCCGGCCCTGGGCCTGGATCTGGGCCAGATGGCGCAGATCTCGGCCCATGGCGCCATGGGTTATGCGATGGTGGCCAGCCGTGACCTGCGCCAGGCCTTGGAAACTGTGGCCCGGTTTGCTTCGCTGCGCAACGGCCTGCTGCGTTTTGAGTTGCAGCAGGGCGATGGGGCGGCTGTATTGCTGGTGCATGAGTGTTGCGACCTGGGGCAGGCGCGCGGCTTTGTCTTGGATATGGTGCTGGGCACGGCGCTGCGCTTGATGGAGTCGGTGGTGGGGCATCGCGTGCAGGGCATGCAGCTTGACTGGCCCTTTGCGCAAGCGCCGGACCCGAGCTGGTTGGCACGGCTGCGGCAGTGCTTTGATGGCCCGATCGCATTTGATGCGCCCATGCTGGCCTTCCATCTGAATCCGGCGCAGTTGAGCTTGCCCTGCCTGACCGCTGATTCCCGCGCTTACGAGGCGGCCCGGCAGGACTGCGAGCGTGAGTTGGCGCAGGCGTGCGGCGGGCAGGGGCCTTGGGCCTTGCGAGTGCAGCAATTGCTGCTGCAGCGATCACCCGGTGAGCCCTTTCCCGGTGTGGCCGAGGCGGCGGCACATTGCCATGTGTCGGTGAGGACTTTGATCCGCCATTTGCGCGTGGAGGCTTGCAGTTATCAGGCGGTGCTGGACGGCGTGCGCCAAGAGCAGACGCTGCGCGCTCTGCGGCAGGGTAGGAGCTCGGTGGAAGTGATTGCCGCTGAGCTGGGTTTTGTGGATACCTCCAACTTCAGCCGCACGGTGCGGCGCTGGTATGGCCTGACGCCCACTGCCTTGCGTGCGCGCTTGCGAGGCGAAAACTTGGCCGCATGAAAAAAAAGCCACCCGAGGGTGGCCATGGCTGTCGACAAGGGGCTTTACTTGAGATTCGTGAGGCGGGCCTCAGGGCGGTCGTCCGAGCGATGGATGGTTTCCACATTGGCGCGCATGGCCCAGGGGCGCATTTGGTGGTGCAGCGGGATGAAGAGGGTTTCATCACGCACGCGTACCAGGGCCTCGCGAATCATGGCGTTGCGCTTGGTGACGTCGACCTCCACCTTCATGCCGTCCACCAGTTGATCCAACTTGGCATCGCTGAGTTTGGCGAAGTTGAAGTTGCCGTCGGCCCCGGTCGCCTTGGTGCGCGCCACGGCTTGCAGAAAGTACTGCGCGTCATAAGTGGCCACGCCCCAGCCCAGCATGAAGAGCGGCGCTTCAAAGCGTTGGAAGGTTTGGCTGTGCTGCGCGAAGGGCAGGGCCGCCAGCTTGGCCTTGATGCCGATCTTGGCCCACATGGCCACCACCGCTTGGCAAACCTCTTCGTCGTTGACGTAGCGGTTGTTCGGGCAGTTCAGCGGCACCTCAAAGCCACTGGGGTAGCCGGCTTCGGCCAAGAGCTTTTTGGCTTTTTCGGTGTCGGCTTTCAGCGGCGCGTCCAACTCGGGCGTGTTGCCGTTGACGCCTGGCGCCACCATGATGCCGGCCGGAATAGAGAGTCCGCGCATGATGGTGCGCTTGATGGCTTCGCGGTCGATGGCCACGCTCAGCGCTTCGCGCACGCGCTTGTCCTTGAAGGGGTTCTTGCCCTTCACATTGGAGCCTTGCAACTCCTCGCTGCCTTGGTCCATCACAAAAAAGATGGTGCGCACCTCGGGGCCTTCAATGACCTTGAGCTTGGGGTCGCTCTTGAGCTTGGCCACGTCTTGGGTGGGGATGTCGGTCAACATGTCCACATCGCCCGACAGCAGCGCGGCAACGCGGGTCGGGTCCGACTTGATGGGCAGGTAGCTGAGTTCGGTCACATTGCTGGCGTTCTTGGCGTCCCACCAATCTTTATTGGCCACCATACTGATTTTCTGGTCCGGCTGCCAGCCGGTGATTTTGTAGGGGCCGGTGCCCATCACATTGCGCGAGGCGTAGTTGTCCTCCTTCGCTTTGTAGTCCTGCACATTGGTGGTCTTGTTTTTTTCCGCCCAAGTCTTGCTCATGATGCGGAAGTCAATGATGTTGCGCAGCAGGATCGGTGTGGGCGCGCTGAGCATCACATCGATAGTGAAGTCATCGATCTTCTTGATTTCCTTGATGCCGGCCACATAGATCTGCATCGTGCCCTGTGGCTGGCTGATGCGGCCAAAGGTGAAGATCACATCATCGGCAGTGAAGGGCGAGCCGTCGTGGAACTTGACGCCGCGGCGCAATTCAAAGCGCACCTGGGTCGGCGAGATGTAGGTCCATTTGGTGGCCAGTGCGGGCTCGACCTGGTACTTGTCGCTGTAGCGCGTCAGGCCCTCATAGGCGTGCATCAGGATCGCATTGGTGGTCGAGTGGTTTTGCGAATGCGGATCCAGGGTCAGGATGTCATTCTGGGCCGCCCAGCGCAGCGGCGCTGCTTGTGAATATTGGGCCGTGAGACTCATCGTGAGGCCCAGTGTCAAAGCCAGAGCTGTTCGCTTGATCTTGCGCATCGTCATCCCTTGGAGTGTGGTCAAGTGGCGAAGATGCTAGCCCTTGCAGAATCAAACTGATCTAGTGGCTTGCCCGGAGTCAGAAGGAGCTTGAGCTTCAAGGTCTGAGTCGCAGCCAATACCCGCGGCAATCCAGCGTCTGCAAGCTTTGGCGAGCAGGCGCGAGAAGGCTCGGCTGACGGTGCCTGTGTGGCGCCAGCCGAGATGGTGCAAGGGGGCTATCAGCATGCCGCAGACGTAACGCTTTTGCGAAGCTGACCACTGCAGCGCGTGGCAGCTGCCCTGTCGCTTGCGGCTAACGAGCACGCCAACCGGGCAGGGTTCACTCAGGCAACAAACACCGCAGCCATTGCAGGGCTGCCCCTCGGCCGGCTTGGGCGGGGCTTCGGGGTGAATGTGAATGATGGTGTCGGGCCGGGCGGACATGGCTGCAATGTAGCCGGCCCCACGTCCGTTTAACCTGGGTCAGTTCTTGACGCCCAACTCGCGCAAGCGCTCTTGCAGATAGTCATGCGCGGTGTAGCGGTCCGACAGCACCACTTCGTTGCGTGGGTGCAGGAACAGCGGCAGCGAGATCCGGCTGCGTGTGGCGCCTTCGCCGCTAGGGTTGACCACGCGGTGCTGGGTGGAGGGGTAATAGCCTTGCGAGGCTTCTTGCAGCATGTCGCCGATATTGATGATCAGCATGCCGAAGTCGCAGGGCACATCAATCCAAGCGCCGTTCATGTCTTGCACCTGCAAGCCCGGCTCATTGGCGGCCGGCAGGATGGTGAGCAGATTGATGTCGCCATGGGCAGCGGCGCGCAGCGAGCCGGCGGGTTCCTGGCCGGTCAGCGGCGGATAGCGCAGCACCCGTAGCAGCGTTTGGCGGCTGTCTTTGATCATGTTCGACAGCGGTTCGCGGTAGTGCTGAGCAATTTCCGCAGGGGTGTATTGCTCCACCCAGCCCAAGAGTTGTTGGGCCAAGGCGTTGGCTTGCTGGAAATACGCCTGGGCATCAGCCTCCAGTGTCTTGGGGACGCGGCCCCAAGGGTAGTAGTGGAAGTATTCCTTGATGTCCTTCACGGCCGCGCCCTTGGCGGTCTCGGAGATCTCGGTGGAGAAGTAGCCGTCCTGTGTTTCCTTGGAAAAGGTGAACTGCTGCTTCTCATCACTGTTGAAGAAGGCCAGCCAGTCGGCATAGATTTTTTCGACCAGCGATTGCTGGATCGGGTGGTTGACCAACACGCCGAAACCGGTTTCGTGCAGCGAGCGGGTGAATTGCTCGGCCGCGTCGGCAGCCAAATAGTCGACGACTCGAACTTGCATGGATGGGATCTCCTGAAATGTCCCAACGCCAAGCCATTCAATCGCGGGGCTTGGCGTTCAAGCGTCGAGTCTAGGTCAAGTGACTGGACTTCGCAAACGTTTGCCTTCTTTGGCGAGCCTCTCAAATCGTGCCGGCTTGCCCCTGCGAGGGTGGAGATTTGTTGCTAGCCGGGGCTTAGTTTTCGTGGCTTCCTACCGAAAATCCGTAAGGTCCGCGGACTTGGCGAAACGGGTAACGGTGATAAAGTCCGCCCCTTGGAGACTTTAGGTCCTTCCCGTCCCCTTCGCTGGCAACAGCTTAGGCGGGTCGCAATCCGCCAACCGGTCGAGCCGTAACGCGGAAGGTTTATCAACCAGCCAATTCCCTGGAAGCCGGGGTTAGAGGTGAGCGAAGATGATGCAGCAACACAGGTCAAATTCTTACCTGTTCGGGGGCAATGCCCCTTATGTCGAAGAGATGTACGAGGCTTACCTCGACAACCCGGGCTCCGTCCCCGATAACTGGCGCGCGTACTTCGATGCGCTTCAGCATGTGCCGGCCACCGACGGTGGTGACGGTCGCGATGTGGCCCACGCCCCGGTGATCGAATCGTTTGCCCAGCGCGCCAAGGCCAATGCCTTTGCGAACAAGGCTTCCAGCGCCGACTTGGCCGTGGCCCGCAAGCAAGTGCATGTGCAAAGCTTGATCGCGGCTTACCGCTTCCTGGGTAACCGTTGGGCCGAGTTGGACCCGCTCAAGCGCGCCGAGCGCCCCAAGATTCCCGAACTCGATCCCTCGTTCTACGACCTGACCGAGTCCGATATGGACATCAGCTTCTCGGCCGCCAACACCTACTTTGGTGGCGAGACCATGAGCTTGCGTCAGATCGTGCAAGCCCTGCGCGAGACCTATTGCAGCTCGGTCGGTTCCGAGTTCATGCATTGCACCGACCCTGGCGAAAAGCGCTGGTGGCAAGAGCGCCTGGAAAAGGCCCGTGGCAAGCCCACCTTCACCGCTGAAGAAAAGCGCCACATCCTCGACCGCCTGACCGCGGCCGAAGGCCTGGAACGCTATCTGCACACCAAATACGTCGGCCAGAAGCGCTTCTCGCTGGAAGGTGGTGAGAGCTTTATCGCCGCCATGGACGAGCTGATCCAGCGCGCCGGCCAACGCGGCGTGCAAGAAATCGTCATCGGCATGGCCCACCGCGGCCGCCTGAACGTGCTGGTCAACACCCTGGGCAAGATGCCTGCCGACCTGTTCGCCGAGTTCGAACACAAGGCGGCCGAAGATCTGCCGGCCGGTGACGTCAAGTACCACCAAGGCTTCAGCTCCGACGTGTCGACCAAGGGCGGCCCGGTTCACCTGTCGCTGTCCTTTAATCCTTCGCACCTGGAAATCGTCAACCCAGTGGTGGAGGGCAGTGTGCGCGCTCGTCAAGAGCGCCGCGGTGACAAGACCGGCAGCCAAGTGCTACCCGTGCTGGTGCACGGTGACGCCGCTTTCGGTGGCCAGGGCGTGGTGCAGGAAACCCTGTGCATGGCCCAAACCCGTGGCTACGGCACCGGCGGCACGGTGCACATCGTCATCAACAACCAGATCGGTTTCACCACCAGCGATCCGCGCGATCTGCGTTCCACCGCTTACTGCTCGGATGTCGTCAAGATGATCGAGGCACCGGTGCTGCACGTGAACGGTGATGACCCAGAAGCGGTGGTGTGGGCCATGCAACTGGCCATGGACTATCGCGCCGAGTTCCGCAAGGACGTGGTGCTGGACATCGTCTGCTTCCGCAAGCTGGGCCACAACGAGCAGGACACCCCTTCGCTGACCCAGCCGCTGATGTACAAGAAGATCGCGGCTCACCCCGGCACCCGCAAGGTTTACGCCGACAAGCTGGCCGCTCAAAACGTGGTGGATGCCGCCGGGTCGGATCAGATGATCAAGGCCTACCGCGCCGCCATGGACGAAGGCCGCCACACGGTGGACCCGGTGCTGACCAACTTCAAGAGCAAGTACGCCACCGACTGGTCGCCCTTCCTCGGCAAGAAGTGGACCGACAGCTGCGACACCGCGCTGCCGGTTTCCGAGTGGAAGCGTTTGGCCGACAAGCTGACCACGCTGCCGAAGGATCTGGTCGCCCACAATCTGGTGCAAAAGCTCTACGCCGACCGCGCAGCGATGGGCCGTGGCGAGATCAATGTGGACTGGGGCATGGGCGAGAGCATGGCTTTCGCTTCCCTGGTGGCCAGTGGCTACCCGATCCGCCTGTCGGGCGAAGATGCCGGCCGCGGCACCTTCACCCACCGTCACGCCGTCATTCACGATCAGAACCGCAGCAACTGGGACGAAGGCGCCTACATTCCGCTGCAGAACGTGGCTGACGGACAGGCTCCTTTCGTGGTCATCGACTCCATCCTCAGCGAAGAGGCGGTCTTGGGCTTTGAGTACGGCTATGCCGCGGCCGAGCCGAATACGCTGACGATCTGGGAAGCGCAGTTCGGCGACTTCGTCAACGGCGCGCAAGTGGTGATCGACCAGTTCATCGCCTCCGGCGAAGTGAAGTGGGGCCGCTCCAACGGCTTGGTGATGATGTTGCCGCACGGCTATGAAGGCCAGGGCCCTGAGCACAGCTCGGCGCGCCTGGAGCGCTTCATGCAGCTGGCCGCTGACAACAATATGCAGATCGTGCAGCCGACCACGGCCAGCCAGATCTTCCACGTTCTGCGTCGTCAGATGCTGCGCATGTTCCGCAAGCCTTTGGTGATCATGACGCCGAAGAGCCTGCTGCGTGCCAAGGACGCGACCTCGGCGCTGAGCGAATTCACCAAGGGTGAGTTCCGCACCGTCATCGGTGAACAGGATGCGGCTATCGCCGCTGACAAGGTCAAGCGCGTGATCGTCTGCTCGGGCAAGGTCTATTACGACCTGGTGCGCAAGCGCGAGGAGAAGAAGGCGACCGACGTGGCCATCATCCGCGTCGAGCAGCTGTACCCCTTCCCGCACAAGGCTTTCGCCGCCGAGATCAAGAAGTATCCCGGCGCGACCGAGTTGGTGTGGTGCCAGGACGAGCCGCAAAACCAGGGCGCTTGGTTCTTTGTTCAGCACTATGTGCACGAGAACATGCTCGACGGCCAGAAGCTGGGCTATGCGGGTCGCCCCGCCTCGGCTTCGCCGGCTTGCGGCTATGCGCACCTGCACCAGGAGCAACAGAAGTCGCTGCTGGACCAGGCATTCGGCAAGCTCAAGGGCTTCATCCTCACCAAGTAAGTACAGGGCGGCGCTGGAAGGCGCCGCTTTGTTCTCGGTCGTTTGATCGTCAGGCAATGAGCCCGATCAGCTCTCCGAACAAGTAGAAAGTTAGAACATCATGGCAATCATCGAAGTCAAAGTCCCCCAGCTGTCTGAATCTGTGTCCGAAGGCACGCTCTTGACCTGGAAGAAGAAGCCCGGCCAAGCCGTGGCCATCGACGAGATCCTGGTTGAAATCGAGACCGACAAGGTCGTGTTGGAAGTGCCCGCACCCAGCGCCGGTGTGATGGCCCAGATCATCAAAAACGACGGCGAAAGCGTCGCCAGCGAAGAAGTCATCGCCCGCATCGACACCGACGGCTCGGCGCAAGTCAGCCCGTTGGAAGTCAAGGCCGTGGTCGCCGCCGCGCCGGCTGCCGCTGCAGCAGCTACGCCCGTTGCTGGTGGCAAGGGTGATGTCGCCATGCCGGCCGCCGCCAAGATCCTGGCCGAAAAGGGCCTGTCCGCTACCGATGTGGCCGGTTCCGGCAAGGACGGCCGCGTCACCAAGGGCGACGCCCTGGCCGCTGGTGCCAAGCCTGCTGCTGTGCCCGCACCGGTGGCCGTGGCTGCTGCGCCTTCGGTTGCCAAACCTCTGCCCGCCGTGGCCGCGCCTGCCGCCCTGAACCTGGGCGATCGCCCAGAGCAGCGCGTGCCCATGACCCGTCTGCGCGCCCGCGTTGCCGAGCGTCTGCTGCAATCGCAAGCCACCAACGCCATCCTGACCACGTTCAATGAAGTGAACATGGCCCCGGTGATGGAAATGCGCAAGAAGTTCCAGGAAAAGTTCGAGAAGGAACACGGCGTCAAGCTGGGCTTCATGAGCTTCTTCGTCAAGGCTGCGGTTGCCGCCCTGAAGAAGTACCCGGTGCTGAACGCCTCGGTGGACGGCAATGACATCGTCTACCACGGCTACTTCGACATCGGTATCGCCGTCGGTTCGCCGCGCGGCCTGGTGGTGCCCATCATCCGCAATGCGGACCAGCTGAGCTTCGCCGACATCGAGAAGAAGATCGCCGAGTTCGGTCAGAAGGCCAAGGAAGGCAAGATCTCGCTGGACGACCTGACCGGCGGCACCTTCTCCATCTCCAACGGCGGCACCTTCGGCTCCATGCTGTCCACCCCCATCATCAACCCACCTCAATCGGCCATCCTGGGCGTGCACGCGACCAAAGATCGCGCCGTCGTTGAGAACGGCCAAGTGGTGGTGCGCCCGATCAACTATCTGGCCATGTCTTATGACCACCGCATCATCGACGGTCGCGAAGCCGTGCTGGGCCTGGTGACCATGAAGGAAGCGCTGGAAGACCCAGCTCGCCTGCTGTTCGACATCTAATCCGGTCGACGGCGCAATGACTCAAACCATGGCCTGGGTCTACCTGCTGCTGGCCGGTGTCTGCGAGATCGGCTGGCCCCTGGGCTTCAAGCTGTCTCAGCAAGCGGAGTACCGGGTTAGCGGCATCGTGGCGGCCGTGGCCTCCATGGGTTTGAGTGGTTGGCTACTTTGGATGGCGCAGCGTGAGATTCCCATCGGGACGGCCTATGCCGTCTGGACGGGCATCGGCGGCGCCGGCACTTTTTTGATCGGGGTGATGTTCTTTGGCGATGCCGCCACGCTGTGGAGATTCCTAGGCGTAGCGATGATCGTCGGCGGCGTTATCACCCTCAAGCTCGCCCACTGAAACGTGGGCGCAGGAGCATTTGATGAGCACAAAACAATTTGACGTCGTCGTGATCGGTGGCGGCCCCGGCGGTTACATCGCCGCGATTCGTGCAGCCCAGCTGGGCTTCAACACCGCTTGTATCGACGAGTGGAAAAACGAGAAGGGCGGCCCCGCACCCGGCGGCACCTGCACCAACGTCGGCTGCATTCCTTCCAAGGCCTTGCTGCAATCGTCGGAGCATTTCGACCACGCCAACCATCATTTTGCCGAACACGGCATCTCGGCCGATAACGTCAAGATCGATGTGGCCAAGATGCTGGGTCGCAAAGACACGGTGGTGAAGCAGAACAACGACGGCATCTTGTATCTGTTCAAGAAGAACAAGGTCACTTTCTTCCACGGTCGCGGCTCTTTTGTCGCCGCCAAGGATGGCCTGTACGAGATCAAGGCCGGTGAAGAAGTCGTGTTGGCCAAGCATGTGATTCTGGCGACCGGCTCGAACGCCCGTCAGCTGCCCGGCGCAGCTTTTGACGAAGAGATGATCCTTTCCAACGACGGTGCCCTGCGCATCGGCGAAGTGCCGAAGAAGCTGGGCGTGATTGGCTCCGGCGTGATCGGCCTGGAAATGGGCTCGGTCTGGCGTCGCCTGGGTGCTGATGTCACGGTGCTGGAAGGTCTGCCGACTTTCCTCGGTGCGGTCGACGAAGGTGTGGCCAAGGAAGCCGCCAAGCTGTTCAAGAAGCAGGGTCTGAAGATCGAGCTGGGCGTCAAGATCGGCGAAGTCAAGGCGACGAAGAAGAGCGTCACCGTCACTTATGCCGACGCCAAGGGCGCTGAGCAAAAGGCCGAGTTCGACAAGCTGATCATCTCGATTGGCCGCGTGCCCAACACCATCGGCTTGAATGTCGAGGCCGTGGGTCTGAAGCTGGACGAGCGTGGTGCCATCGAGGTGGACGGCGACTGCAAAACCAATCTGCCCAATGTCTGGGCGGTGGGCGATGTGGTGCGCGGCCCGATGCTGGCGCACAAGGCCGAGGAAGAGGGCGTTGCCGTGGCCGAGCGCATTGCCGGTCAGCACGGCCATGTCAACTTCAACACCATTCCTTGGGTCATCTACACCAGCCCCGAGATCGCATGGGTCGGCCGCACCGAGCAGCAGCTGAAGGCAGACGGCGTGGCTTACAAGGCCGGTCAGTTCCCCTTCATGGCCAATGGCCGCGCACGCGCGCTGGGTGACACCAATGGTTTCGTCAAGTTCTTGGCAGACGCCACGACCGATGAGATCCTGGGCGTGCACATCATCGGCCCCTTCGCTTCGGAGCTGATCTCTGAAGCTGTGGTCGCGATGGAGTTCAAGGCTTCGGCCGAAGACATCGCGCGCATCTGCCACGCTCACCCATCGTTGTCCGAAGCGACCAAGGAAGCGGCACTGGCCGTGGACAAGCGTACTTTGAACTTCTGAACGGGCCCCAGGCCCTGAGTTGAGGAAAGGGCGGCGAATCGGTCGCCCTTTTTCATTTGAGATCGAGCAAGAGCGCGAATGAGTGCAGTGACTTCAGTGACCGAGTTGTACCAGCAGACCTTGGCGGAGCGCGGCTATACCGCAGACCCCGCGCAGTTGCGTGCGGTGGCCGCCTTGCAGCGCTGCCAAGATGAATGGGCCGACTACAAAGCCCGGCGCAGCAATGCGGTGACCAAGTTGCTGGTGCGCCCACCCTTGCCCCGCGGCGTCTACATGTATGGCGGCGTTGGTCGCGGCAAGAGCTTTTTGATGGATTGCTTTTTCCAGGCCGTGCCTTTGACGCGCAAGACGCGCCTGCACTTCCATGAATTCATGCGCGAAGTGCACCGCGAGTTGCAGGATCTGAAGGGCATTGCCGATCCGCTGGAGGAGTTGGGCAAGCGCATGGCCAAGCGCTTTCGCCTGATTTGCTTCGATGAATTCCATGTGGCCGATGTCACCGACGCGATGATTCTTCATCGCCTCTTGGATGCGATGTTCAAGAACCGCGTCAGCATCATCACCACCTCGAACTTCGAACCTGATGGCTTGTACCCCAACGGTCTGCACCGCGACCGCATCTTGCCCGCCATCGAGTTGCTGAAGGAAAAGCTCGAGGTCATTAACGTCGACAACGGCTTCGACTATCGGCGCCGCACGCTCGACCATGTGGCGCTGTATCACCAGCCGCTCGGCGCAGCGGCCGATCAAGCGATGACCGAGGCCTTCAATGCTTTGGCGGAGGCTCGTGATGAAGACCCCTTGTTGCACATTGAACAGCGCGAAATTCGTGCTCGCCGCCGCGCCGGTGGGGTGGTCTGGTTTGATTTCAATTCGCTCTGCGGTGGGCCTCGTTCGCAGAATGATTACCTGGAGTTGGCCGCGCAGTTTCACACCGTGCTCTTGTCCAATGTGCCGGAGATGCCGCCGCGCTTGGCCAGCGAAGCGCGCCGCTTCACCTGGCTGGTCGACGTCTTGTACGACCGGCGCGTCAAGCTGATGATCTCCGCCGCTGTGCCACCTGAGCAGTTGTACACCGAGGGGCCCTTGGCACATGAGTTCCCGCGTACGATCTCGCGGCTGCAGGAAATGCAGTCCAGCGAATATCTGGCGCTGGAACGACGCGATGTCGACACTTCGCTGACATGAAGAGACTTATGCGCTTGAATCCACCACAGCTTTGGCGAGTGCTTTGTCTCAGTATCGGCATGAGCAGCATTGCCGCTGCTTATGTCGGCGATGCTGTCGCGGCCGGAGCCGTGGAATCGGTGCCGCAAGCGCAGCAGTCATTGGAGTTGCAGCAATTGGCCCAACAGCGTGCTGACTTGGAGCAGCGATTCAAAGCGGACTCACTGGCCTGCGAGCAACGCTTTGCGGTCAATGACTGTTTGGACCGGGTTCGTGCGCAGCGCAATCTGGCGCTGAAGCCCATCCTGGCGCGTGAGCAAGACATCGATCGGCTCGAACGCCAGGCGCGCGCCGAGGCGCAGCGCTTGCGGGTGCTGGAGCGTGAGCGTGAGGCTGCCGTCTTGGAGGCTCAGCGCCGCACCGCGGAATTGCTGGCCGCCCAGCGTGCGGCGATCCGGGCTCATGAGGACATCGACAGTCCGCCGCCCGTGAAGCTCAGAGCCTCGCCGCAGGAATTGGAGCAAACCCAGCGAGCCAAGCAATTGCGCGCCGACCAAGAGGCCCAGCGCCGCTTGGCGCAGCGGCAGGCGTTCGAGCGCCAACAAGCGCAGCAACGGCGCGATGCGCAGCAGCGACTTGATGCGCGCGAGGAAGCGCAGTCCAAGGGCAAGAAGGCGTCCGCGCCGCTGCCTATTCCGAGTGCGGAGGAGATTGCCGCCGCTGGTCAAGTTGGCACTTCAGCGGCCTCGGCAGCGGCCTCCAGCAAGCGCTAGGGCACCAAGGCGTTGGCCCTTGATGAGCTCGTTCAGCTGAGCGCCTGAACCTGAACGATGGCCAGCGACAAGTTGTCGCCGCCACCGCGCGCCCGTTGCCTGGCTTTGCTGATCAGCAACTCGGCCGCTTCGCGGGGGGGCAGGCTGTACAGCACGGTGCCCAACTCGCTGGGCGTGAAGTAGTGCCACAGGCCGTCGCTGCAGCACATCAAGGTGTCGCCGGGCTGCAGGTCATCAACGGTGTCCAGTGTGAAGCTGGGTTCTTGAACCGTGCCCAGGCAGCCGGTCAGCAGATTGGATTGCGGATGGGTGGCGGCCTCGTCCTCGCTGATCTTGCCCTCGTCGACCAGCTTTTGCACAAAGGAATGGTCCAGCGTCCGCTTGATCATATTGGGGCCGCGGAACAGGTAGATGCGCGAGTCCCCTGAGTGGATCCAATGGCAGCGTCGGTCACCGCCAATCAGGAAAGCAGCCACCGTGCTGTGCGGCTCTTCCTCAGCCGACAGGGCCGTCAGCTTGATCATCAGGTGGGCCTCAGAGACGATCTGCTGCAGAAAATCCTCGGCCTTTTCTTCGCTGGGTACAAAGCGCTCGAACAACTGCTGGCCTGTCAGCAATACCTGGTCGGCCGCCTTGCGTCCGCCACTTTTGCCACCCATGCCGTCGGCCACCACCGCGAGCAAGCAATTGCTCAGTCGGGTGTGGGCCAGAACTTCGACCTGGTCTTGTTGGTAAAGCCTGTCACCGCGATGGGTGCCGGTGGCGGCGCTCAGGCGAAAGCCTGTGGGGGTGCGAGTCATGGGGAGCCTGGAAGTTCATCAAAACTATAATCCCGAAACTGCAGCCCATCCTCTCGGCTGGGGCCACTATGGATGAACAACTTCACTCTCTGTCGCGTCGTTTGATTGAACTGCGCATGGAGCATGCCGATCTGGATGTCTTGATCGACCGCGTGGCGCAAGAGCAGCCGGTTGATGAGCTGAGTCTGCGGCGCCTGAAAAAGCGCCGACTCGGCCTGCGCGACCTGATTGTTCGCATGGAGCAGGCCTGTGATCCGGATGAGTTGGCTTGACCAAACGGGCTGAGCCGGCTGTTTTTTCGGCTTGGCGCTCATCTCTGGCGACCACACCTTCAACCTACTTCTTGCGCCGCTGCTTTGACCTCTTCTCCCCCGCCCGTGATTGACGAATTCAGCGACGAATGGATTGCCGCCTTTGAGGCCGAGCCTGTGTCGCAAGCACCGGTCAGCAGCGAGTTGGAGCAATGGGTCGCCGCCGCCTTTGATGAAGGTGGACCCTTGGCGCGCAGTGATGCCGGCTACAGCCCCCGTGAGCCGCAATTGGCGATGAGCCAGGCCGTGGCGCATGCGATTGCGCACCGCGAAACCTTGGTGGTGGAGGCGGGCACCGGCGTTGGCAAGACCTTTGCCTATTTGGTGCCGGCGCTGCTGTCTGGTGGCCGGGCCTTGATCAGCACTGCGACCAAGAATTTGCAGGATCAGCTGTATATGCGCGACCTGCCGCGCTTGTGCGAGGCCCTGCAGGTGCCGGTTCGCGTGGCCTTGCTGAAGGGCCGCAGCAGCTATCTGTGCATTCACCGCATGCAGCAGGCGCGTCACAGCGCCGAGTTGCCGGACCGCCGCTCGGTGCTGGCTTTGTCTCGCATCGAGATCTGGGCGCAGCAAACCAAGAGTGGTGATCTGGCCGAGATGGATGGCCTAGACGAGCGTTCGCCGGCGATTCCTTTGGTGACTTCCTCGCGTGATAACTGCCTGGGCAGCGAATGCCCCGAGTTCCGCGCCTGCCATGTGGTGAAGGCGCGCCGCGACGCCATGGAGGCGGACGTGGTGGTGGTCAACCACCATTTGTTTTTTGCTGACATGACGCTGCGCGACAGCGGGGTCGCCGAGTTGCTGCCGAGTGTCGATCTGGCGGTGTTTGACGAAGCGCATCAGCTGGCCGAGGCCGGCGTGCAGTTTCTCGGCACCATGCTGGGCAGCGCGCAACTATTGGACTTTGCTCGTGATGTGCTGGGACTCGGGTTGGCGCAGGCGCGTGGCCTGCAAGACTGGCAAGAATTGCACCAGCGCCTGGAGCGCGCGGCGCGCGAACTGAGGCTGGTCTGCGCCGGTCCCATGCGCGAGGTGCGCGGCATGCTGAAACTGGCCTGGCACGAGCGGGCGGGGCGACCGGGCTTTGCCAAGGCGTTGGACGATGTGTCCGAGGCGGCCGAGTTGGCCATTGAGATGCTGGACACCGTCAAAGAGACCTCGCCCGACTTTGTACGCCTGCATGAGCGGGCGCTGGAGCTGAGCAAGTTGGCCCAGGTTTTCACCGCCGAGCCCGATGACGCCGATGTGCGTTGGATAGACCTGACCCCGAATCAGGCGCGCCTGATCGAGTCGCCCTTGGATATTCGTGAGGCCATGAAGGAGCAGCTTGCGGGGCCGCCCAAGGCCTGGATCTTCACCTCGGCCACGCTCGGTGATGATGATAGGCTGACTTGGTTCACCGAGCCCGCAGGCTTGGACGACGCCACCGTGCTGCGTGTGGGCAGCCCCTTCAATTACGCAGACAACGCGCGGCTCTACATTCCCCGAAATTTTCCCAAGCCAAGTGAGCCGGACCATCCCTTGCAGGTGGCTGCGTTGGCAGCGCGTTGCGCGCGCACCTTGGGTGGCCGAACCTTTGTGCTGACCACCACCTTGCGTGCCTTGCAGAGCATTGGCGATGGGTTGCGGCGGGAGTTCGAAGAAGCGGGCGACGGCTTGATGGTCTTGCAGCAAGGTGCCGCGCCGAAGCGGGTGCTGTTGCAACAGTTTCTCGAGGACCCGCGTGCGGTGCTGGTCGGATCGGCCAGTTTCTGGGAGGGCATTGACGTGCCCGGCGACAAACTGCAATGCGTGTTGATCGACAAGCTGCCGTTTCCGCCGCCGAACGACCCACTGGTCGAAGCGCGCGTCAAGCGGCTCGAAGCTGCAGGTCGCAATGCCTTTGCGCATTACTTCATTGCCGAAGCGGCGATTGCCTTGAAGCAGGGCGGCGGACGCCTGATCCGTACCGAGCAGGACCGCGGCCTGCTGGTGGTTTGTGATCCGCGCATGGCGGGGATGAACTATGGGCGCCGTCTGCGCGCCGCCTTGCCGCCGATGACGCGCGTGGCCGAAGAAGCCGAGGCTTTGGATTGGCTGGCTCTGCTGGCCGAGGTGCGCGGCATTTAGCGTTGCCTTGGGCACAAAAAAGCGCGTGACCGGCACGCGCTTTTGCTGAGCTCAGTCTTCTAGACTCACCAGAGCTGCCACCAGGCCTTTTTGCCAGAGGCGTCGCCGGTGACATAACTGCTGTTCGGGAAACTCTGCTTTAGCACCCGTTGTGCATCGTCGCGCAGCGGCAGTAAGCCGAGCTTGTCGTAGCTCTGGGTCATGATGTAAAGCGCTTCCTCCACAGCGGGCGCATTTTGGAATTCCATCGTGGCCTGTTGGGCCCGGTTGGCCGCTGCCACATAGGCGCCGCGGTTGAAGTAATAGCGCGCCACATGCACTTCGTAGACGGCCAAGGTGTTGGTGATGTAGTCGACACGCAGTTTGGCGTCGGCCGCGTAGCGCGAGTCGGGGAACTGTTCGAGCACTTGCTTGAAGGACAGCAGGGCGTCACGCGAGGCTTGCTGGTCTCGCTCTGAGATGTCTTGGCTGGCGAGGCGGCCGAACAGCCCCAGGTCCTCATTGAAGTTGACCAGACCCTTCATGTAAATCGCATAGTCCAGCGCCGGGCTGGATGGGTTCAGCTTGATGAAGCGATCCAACGTGGTGACCGCTTGGGCGCGTTCGCCGGTGCGGTGGTAGGCCCAGGCCAGATCCAACTGCGCTTGTTGGCCCATCACCGTGCCGGCGGCGCGGCCCTCGATGCGTTCCAGCGACTTGATGGCGCGATCAAAAGCGCCCGAGGACAGGTCATCCTTGGCCTCTGCGTACAATTTGTCCAAATTGGCCTGCGAATTTGGATCGTCCTTGGGATTGGACGAGCAGGCTGCCAGCGTCAAGGCCATCACGGCCATGGCTCCGAGCATCCAGCCGGAGCGGCGTGAACTCTTGTGGGACAAATCCCGGCCTTGGCCCGAGAACGCGACAAGCTCGGCTTGCGGCGCTGGTGACGGGTGGCGTTCCACGCTTTTTTCTATCATGATTCCTTGATCTCGGCAGGGGCGGTGCGAGGCACCGGCCATGTCTTTGATTCTGCTGATTACGCTGAAGACGGAGCTTTGATTATATGGTTCAGGCCTTGCCTGTTAATGAGCCCCTCGAGCTGAGTGCTGGCGACGATGAATGGGCTGCCGAAACGGACTCTCTCGAGTCGGCGGCCGACTCAGATGAGGTGGAAGTTCGCGAAGCGCATGTCGATGCTGAATGGCATGGCAAACGGCTGGATCGCTGGTTGGTTGATTTGGCGCCGGAGTTCTCGCGCAACCATCTGCAGAGCCTGATTGAGCGCGGCTGCGTCAGCATCAACGGCCAGCCCGCCCCAAGTGCGTCTCGCAAGCTGCAAGCGGGCCAGCACATCCGCATTGAGCTGCAGCCGACCGCCGAGAGCCAGGCCTTTCGCGCCGAGCCGCTGGATCTCGACATCGTCTACGAGGATGAGCATCTCTTGGTGCTCAACAAGGTCGCCGGCATGGTGGTGCACCCTGCCTCCGGCAATTGGTCGGGCACCGTCATGAATGGCTTGTTGGCCCATCATCCGGCGGCGGCCAGCTTGCCGCGGGCGGGCATCGTACACCGCCTGGACAAAGACACCAGCGGATTGATGATGGTCGGCAAGAGCCGCGAGGCGGTGACTGCCTTGACCCGCATGATCGCGGCGCGCGAGGTGCACCGCGAGTATGTGGCCTTGGCCTTTGGCCGGGTGCCAGAGCAAATGACGGTGGATGCGCCGCTGCGTCGCGATTTGATTTCGCGTGTCAAGATGGCGGTGCTGGCGACCGGCAAGCCCTCGCGCACCGATGTCTACCTGCTCGGCGATGGCGAGCAAGGGGTGCGCAGCATCAGCGCCGTGCATTGCGTGCTCCATAGCGGCCGGACCCACCAAATCCGCGTTCATTTGGCCTACAAGGGCTACCCGCTGGTGGCGGATGCGTTGTACGGCGGCGTGCCGGCCTTGGGCATGGAGCGTCAGGCTTTGCATGCGGCTCGCTTGTCGTTTGATCACCCGATCAGCGGCCAAGCCTTGAAATTTGACGCGTCTTTGCCACAGGATTTGGCATCTGCCTGGGCTTTGCTGGGCCTTGAGGCGCCGACCCTACCGGTTTTGGGTGCTTGAGCGAGTTACAATACAGCTTGCTTGATGTAGCAGTAGCACGACGGACCGCAGTTTCAGCCCGGTTGGCGCGCATCAAGCCCGCTGTGTCGCTTGGGGTTGGATTCCCAGTGAGTCCGCTCTGGCGCACAACCCTTCCGCCTCTCAAGCCGCAGACAAGCCGCTCGCTCAGCAAGAAAGAGCAGCCCAGGTCAGCTCCAGAGGACTGGATCGCCAAACACCCGCTTGAATCGGGACAAATGACGAAAGTCAATGAATACACAGGATGCTAAGCGCGTCCTCGAGACCGCGCTGATATGCGCCCAGCAGCCTTTGACTCTGCGCGAAATGCGTAGCTTGTTTGCCGACGCCGTCGGGCCAGACACCTTGCGCAGCGTGTTGGATGAGTTGACCAGGGACTGGGAAGGTCGCGGCGTTGAGTTGGTGGCCGTGGCCTCGGGTTGGCGCTTTCAGAGTCGGCCCGAATTGCGCGAGTATTTGGACCGGCTTCATCCCGAGAAGCCTCAGCGTTATTCGCGGGCGGTGATGGAAACCTTGGCCATCATTGCCTACCGTCAGCCGGTGACGCGTGGTGATATTGAAGATATTCGAGGCGTTGTGGTTTCGACGCAGATCGTCAAGCAATTGGAGGATCGGGGCTGGATTGATGTGATTGGTCACCGCGAGGCACCGGGTCGTCCGGCGCTGTACGCCACCACGCGTCAATTCCTCGACGATCTGGGCTTGAATAGTTTGGAGCAATTGCCGGCGCTGGAGTTTGGCGTGGCACCGGCGCAAGCGCTGGCCGAGGTGGCCGCGCAGGCGGATGCGGGTGGCCTCCAGGGCGTGTTGCTTGAAACCGAGGGCGAGCTCGAAGTTGATGCAGGGCAGGCGTCTGAGCCGGAGTCGGGGGTATTGCCCGAGCCTGCTTTGGAAACCGCCCAGCCCGCGGATGGCGCCGTTGGCAGTTCCGTCACCCATGCCGCCGAGCCACAGTCATCGCTGGATGAGGTGGCCGAGCCTATGTCCTCCAGCGAAATTTCTACCGATTCTTCCCCCGCGCCTATCGTCAGCGATACAGGCGTATCCGTTCCGGCTCTGCCGGATCCTCAGTCTGACGCCGCCGAACAGGTGCAAACCAACGCATGAATTCAAACGATATTGACCCCGACGCCCAAGCCCAATCCGGTGCTCCCTTGAACGAGTCTGCCGCTGAGGCGGTGGCGCCCAAGCGCAAGCGTGCGCCGGCCAAGCCCAAGGCTGATGCGGTGGCTGAGGCATCAGTTGCTGCTGAGGCGCCGGTTGCCGTCAAAACGCGCGCGCCGCGTAAAACGGCGGTCAAGACGGCTGCCCAAAAGGCTGAGGTCGCTGCGGAAGCGCCTTCAGGTGCTTCCGATGCCGCCGTTGAGGTCGCATCGTCGGCCATGCAGGCGGCGCCCGAGGGTGTCGATGCGCCGGTGGTACCCAAGCGTCGCGCACCACGCAAAGCAACTGAAAAGGCTGTGAGCGCAGATGCAGCCGAGCAAGCGCCTTTGTTCACGCTGGCGCCCGAGCTGAGCGAGCCCCAAGCACCGGTTTCGGCGACTGCTGTGGCATCGACTGGCGACACGCAGCAAGCTGCCGAAGCCAACGATTCGGACGCGTCTGCTGAAGCTTCTGGCAATGCGCCTGCGGACGAGGGGAGTGAGCGCGGTGGCCGCAATCGCAATCGTCGCCGTGGTCGTAAAGATTTTTCCGAAGGTGGTGAAGAGCGCGCACCGCGCCCCGTGGCGGAGCAGGCGGCTCCGGCACCTGAAGTGTTGGCGGCCGTGGGTGAGCGCTTCGCCGAAGTTTTGGCCGGCGATTTTGATGCCGACGCTGATGCGGATGACGAAGAGTTGGTGGAGCCCAGCGCCGAGTCGGGCGAAGAGGTTGATGCCAAGCGTGTGTTGGCGCCCGAACCCGATGCACCCAAGCTGCAAAAGGTCTTGGCTCAGGCTGGCGTGGGCTCACGTCGCGACATTGAGGACATGATTGCCGACGGCAAGATCGAAGTGAACGGCGAAGTGGCCCATATAGGCCAGCGCATTTCCTTCGGTGACCAGGTGCGTGTGGCGGGTAAGCCCATCCGCGTGCGCATCTCGCCACCGGCGCCGCGTATCTTGGCTTATCACAAGCCGGCAGGTGAGGTCGTTACCTTCAATGATCCGGAAGGCCGCCCGACCGTGTTCCGTCACCTGCCGCGCTTGCAGCAGGGCAAGTGGCAAGCGGTTGGTCGTCTGGACATGAATACCGAAGGCTTGCTGCTGTTTACCAACTCCGGTGAATTGGCCAACCAGTTGATGCACCCACGTTTTGGCGTGGAGCGTGAATATGCGGTGCGCGTCCTCGGGACCTTGGCGTCCGACCAAAAAGCGCGCCTGTTGGAGGGCGTGATGATCGAGGGCCAGAAGGCCGCGTTCAAGAGCATTGAAGAAGGTGGCGGCGAAGGCATCAATCGCTGGTACCGCGTGGTCATTACGGAAGGCCGCAACCGTGAGGTGCGCAAGCTGTTTGACTCGATGGGTCTGACCGTCAGCCGACTGATCCGCATTCGCTATGGCACCGTGGTGCTGCCGCGTGGTTTGAAGCGTTGCGTCTGGATCGAGTTGGGCGAGGACGATGTGCGCATCATCCGTCGTCTGGCCGGTGGTGATCAGGCGCGAGGCGGACGTGATGACCGCGGCGAGCGTGGCGAACGGGCTGAGCGTGGTGATCGTGGCGCGGAGCGCAATGCGCGAGGCGGTGAGCGTGGTCCCGATCGTGGTGGTGAGCGCGGCAATGACCGCGGCGGTGACCGTAATCGCGGCCGACGTGCTGACGGCCGGCAGGCTGGTGTTGGCCCGCGTCCGAGCCGTGGACCCGAGCGGCCGGAGCGTTCAGAGCGCCCGGATCGCGGCGACCGCAATGATCGTCCGCAATCGCGTGGCCCGGAGCGTGGCAATGATCGATCGAATGAGCGATCAATCGACCGATCCAACGATCGCCCCAATGATCGCGGGGACGACGATTTCGATGACGTGATCCCGCGCAATATCAACCCGCTGGAGCAGACCTTCGATCGCCGTTTTGCCGGCAAGGGTCGCGGCATTCCCTCTGGTTTTGGTGCCGGTGGCAGTGCGCCAGATCGCGGCCAGGGCGGCGGCGGCCGCGGTCGCTCGCAAGGCGGTAAAGGCGATGGTCCGCGTCAGCCTGATCCCTTGCAGACCTCGGTCGGCTATATCGGTGCCGATGCCTTTGTGCGTCGAGGTGGCCGTGGCGGCGGCGGTGGACGTGGTGGCCAAGGCGGCGGTGGTGGCGGCGGTCGCTCGGGCGGCGGCTACGGTGGCCGCAGCCGCTAAGAAGGACTGAGTCCCCGCGCGGCGCTTTGTGAGGTCTTGGCGCGCGGGGCTTCTCGCATTTGCTTGTGCATTTGGATCTGCGTGTCAGAGTTGGCGAAGGGTGGCAAGCCCTTCCTCGTCACCCTGACACCTGCACACAGTACAATTCTGGGTTTTGCCAAGCCCTCAGATTTCAGGAGAAATGACCATGGCTATCGAACGCACCCTTTCCATCATCAAGCCCGATGCCGTGGCTAAGAATGTCATCGGCCAGATCTACGCCCGCTTCGAAGGCGCCGGTCTGAAGATCGTCGCTGCCAAGATGACTCATCTGTCGCGCGGCGAAGCCGAAGCTTTCTATGCCGTGCACAAGGCTCGTCCTTTCTTCAACGACCTGGTCAACTTCATGATCTCCGGTCCCGTCGTGATCACTGCCCTGGAAGGCGAGAACGCCATCCTGAAGCACCGTGACCTGATGGGCGCCACCGATCCTAAGAAGGCCGAGAAGGGCACCATCCGTGCTGACTTCGCCGACAGCATCGACGCCAACGCCGTGCACGGTTCCGACGCCGCTGAGACTGCCGCTGTTGAAGTGGCATTCTTCTTCCCCGGCATGAACGTTTACAGCCGTTAATTCGGACTGTTTATGTTTTGCCTCTTGTGCTCTCAGGCCTTGAGGCCTGATCAGCAAGAGGACGACAAAAATGGACGCGGTCAACCTGCTCGGTTTTGATCTAGAAGGCCTGGCCGCGTACTGCGAACAGCTGGGTGAGAAGCGCTTTCGCGCCACTCAGCTGTTTCGTTGGATTCATCAAAAAGGCGCCGCTGATTTCGATCAGATGAGTGACCTGGCCAAGTCGCTGCGCGACAAATTGGCTTCCCGGGCGTATATCAAAGCGCTGCCGGTCATTTCCGAACATCTTTCCGCCGACGGCACGGTCAAGTGGCTGTTTGACGTGGGCGCGGGCAATGCGGTTGAGGCGGTGTTCATTCCCGAGACCGACCGCGGCACCCTGTGTATTTCCAGCCAGGCCGGTTGCGCCGTGGGCTGCCGGTTTTGCTCCACCGGACATCAAGGATTCAGTCGCAATCTGGAGACCTGGGAAATCATCGCCCAGCTCTGGTTTGCTGAGCACACCCTGCGCAAAAAGTTCGGCAGCAGCGAGCGCGTCATCTCCAATGTGGTGATGATGGGCATGGGCGAGCCGCTGCAGAACTACAACGCCTTGGTGCCGGCCCTGCGCATGATGCTGGATGACCATGGCTATGGCATGTCGCGCCGTCGGGTCACCGTCTCGACCTCCGGCGTGGTGCCCATGATCGATCGCTTGCGTGACGATTGCCCGGTGGCCCTGGCCGTGTCGCTGCACGCGCCGACCGACCCGCTGCGCGATCAGCTGGTGCCCTTGAACAAGAAGTACCCGATTGCCGAGTTGCTGGATGCCTGCAATCGCTACTTGGACAAAGCGCCGCGTGACTTCATCACCTTCGAATACTGCATGCTGGACGGCGTCAATGACACGCCGGAGCAAGCGCAGGAACTGGTGGCTTTGTTGCGCGGTCATGTGAATTGCAAGATCAACCTGATCCCGTTCAATCCCTTCCCAGCCTCAGGCTTGAAGCGCAGCTCTCGCGAGCGGGTGCTGGCCTTCTCGGAGGTGTTGTTGAAGGCGGGATTGGTGACCACCGTGCGAAAGACCCGCGGTGACGATATTGACGCCGCGTGCGGCCAGCTGGCCGGTGAGGTGCAGGACCGGACCAAAGTCCATGTGCGCATGGTGCGTGCGCCGGTGGTGGTAAAAGGCAGTAATCCTTCCTGAATGCTAACGACGAGATCGAGCCGCATGAACGACCGCAAAGCCGCCCCCGTGCTTCATCATGAGCAGCCTGTAACAAAGTCCGGGCTGCGTGCCCGGGCGCCGCTGCTGGTGTCTGTTGTTTTGGCGGGTTTGCTGGCGGCGTGTGCGGCCCCTAGCGGTGGTGACCGTTCGGCGCCCCGCACCGATTCCGACCAAACTGAATCTGATCGCCGCGCCGGCGTGCGCATGGAGCTGGCCGCAGCCTATTTTGCGCGCGGGCAGTTCAATACCGCGCTGGATGAAATCAAGCAGGCCTTGGCGGTCAAGCCCGATATGCGCGAGGCCATCAATTTGCGGGCTCTGGTGTACGCGGCCATGGGCGAGGCCCAATTGGCCGATGACAGCTTCAAGCGTGCCTTGGCTTTGTACCCGAATGACCCCGATACCTTGCATAACTTCGCTTGGCTGAAGTGCCAGCAACAGCGCTGGGCTGAGGCGGATG
Organism: Paucibacter hankyongi; assembly: GCF_037482915.1. Classification (NCBI taxonomy): domain Bacteria; kingdom Pseudomonadati; phylum Pseudomonadota; class Betaproteobacteria; order Burkholderiales; family Sphaerotilaceae; genus Roseateles; species Paucibacter hankyongi. Next base: position 463,211 of record NZ_JBBHJX010000003.1, on the reverse strand, counting down.
GCTATTTCAATCAGGCCTTGGCACAGCCCAGCTACCGGGCCCCGGCTCGGACATTGATGGCACGCGGCGTGTGCGAAGCGAGAGCCGGCCGTTTGGCGGAGGCCGAGCGGAGCTTGGCCAAGGCCTTTGAGTACGACCCCGCCAGCCCGGCCGTGGCCGTCAATTTTGCTGAGATTTTGTACCGTAACGCTCAGTACGAGCGGGCTCAGTTTTATATCAAGCGGGTCAATACCCAGGCCGAGCAAAGCAACGCACAAAGCCTTTGGTTGGCCTTGCGCATTGAGCGTCGTTTGGGCAATAGCAAAACCGTGGATGAGCTGAGTCAATTATTGCGGCGCGGTTATCCGCAGTCGCCCGAATTGCAGGCTTTGGACAGCGGGCGATTCGATGAGTGAGGGAGAACGCATGTCTTCTATCTTGAGCGCGGCTGCGCCGCTGCTGCGCGAGCCGGCTTCGCCCCAGACGGCCGGCGCATGGTTGCGCCAGCAACGGCAACAACGTGGCCTGCACATCGTTGCCTTGGCCGCGATGTTGAAGGTGCCGCAAAGCAAGCTGGAGGCCCTGGAGTCCGATCGCCTGCAGGAATTGCCTGACGCCACCTTCACGCGCGCCTTGGCCACCGCCATGTGCCGGGCCTTGAAGGTGGATGCCGCGCCGGTGATGGCGATGTTGCCGCGCAGCAATGAGCCTGAATTGAATGTGTCGCGGGGCCTGAATAAGCCCTACCGTGAGCGCGACAGCCGCACCGAAGGCCTGTCTTTGGATTGGGTGAAACGCCCGGTGGTGTGGGGCGCTGGTCTGGTTTTGCTGGCTGCTGCAGCGGTCTATTTCTTGCCTGCCGACTTGCTGGACCGTTATCAAAAACCAGCCGCTGAGAGCGCGGCAGCTGTGTCGGCTCAAGCCGAGCCCAGTCCCGTCACCAGCACCGAGATTTTGGCGCGCCCGGCCGGCTCGGACGTGTCTCCAGGTGACGCCGCTGCGAGCGAAGCCATGCAGCCGATGCCGGCCGCGTCAAAGACAGTCCAAGCTACTGCCGCCGTGGCTGCGCCGATGCCTGCTGCGGTGACCACGCCGAGCGCTGTGACTGCTTCCGTCGCCGCGGCGCCAGCGCCGGTCGCCGGTGGCGTGCCCTTGTTGGTCAAGGTCAGCGCCGAGTCCTGGGTGGAAGTGGTGGATGCACGGGGTCAGACCTTGCTGTCCAAGCTTTTGCGTCCCGGCGATGTACAGAATTTGTCCGGCCTGCCGCCGCTGAAAGTGCGGGTCGGCAATGTTGCTGGGACCGAGTTGGTGCTGCGCGGTAGCAGCGTTGACCTGGCCTCGCAGTCACGTGACAACGTGGCCCGCATTGAGTTGAATTGATTACTAGATTTCGATAGTCACCCGCATGAGCGCAAACATGATCGACACAAGCAGTACGCTGGAACAAGCCATTGCGGCGGCCAAACCGGCGGCACGCCGTTCGCGCCAGGCCCGTGTGGTCTGGGGTGACCGTGTGGTCACCATTGGTGGCGACGCGCCGGTGCGCGTGCAGTCGATGACCAACACCGACACGGTCGATGTGATCGGCACCGCCATCCAAGTCAAGGAATTGGCAATTGCTGGCTCCGAGATGGTGCGCATCACCGTGAACACGCCCGAAGCCGCCGAGGCCGTGCCGCATATTCGCGAGCAACTCGACCGCATGGGCATCGACACTCCCTTGGTGGGCGACTTCCATTACAACGGCCATCGCCTGTTGACCGACTTTCCGGCCATGGCGCAAGCCTTGTCCAAGTACCGCATCAACCCGGGCAATGTGGGCAAGGGCGACAAGAAAGACCGCCAGTTCGCCATGATGGTGGAGGCTGCGGCCCGCTATGACAAGGTCGTGCGCATCGGTGTGAACTGGGGCAGCTTGGACTCTGAATTGCTGGCCCAGATGATGGATGAGAACGCAGCGCGCGCTCAGCCCTGGGATGCGCAGCAGGTGATGTACCGCGCCTTGATCCAGTCGGCATTGACTTCGGCCGAGTACGCGCGTGAACTGGGCCTGAACCCCAACAACATCATCATCAGCTGCAAGGTCAGCGGTGTGCAGGACCTGATCTCGGTCTACCGCGCCCTCAGCCAGCGTTGCGACTACGCCTTGCATCTGGGTCTGACCGAAGCCGGCATGGGCACCAAGGGCACGGTGGCGTCGGCCACGGCGCTGTCGATCTTGTTGCAAGAAGGCATTGGCGACACCATCCGTGTCTCGCTGACGCCGCAACCCGGCGAGGCCCGCACCCAAGAGGTGGTGGTGGCGCTAGAGATTCTGCAATCGCTGGGTCTGCGCGCTTTCAATCCAAGCGTGACCGCCTGCCCCGGCTGTGGCCGCACCACTAGCACGACCTTCCAAGAGTTGGCCAAGCAAATCGACGATTTCTTGCGCGAGCAAATGCCCGTCTGGCGCGCCAAGTATCCCGGCGTGGAGAACATGAAGGTCGCGGTGATGGGTTGCATCGTCAACGGCCCCGGTGAGAGCAAGCATGCCGACATCGGCATCAGCCTGCCCGGCACCGGCGAGGCGCCGGCAGCGCCCGTCTTCATCGACGGCGAGAAGGCCCTGACGCTGCGTGGCGAGAACATCGCCACCGAGTTCCAGACCCTGGTTGAAAACTATATTGAAAAGCGCTTTGGCACTGCGGTGCCGGCCTGAGCAAGTTCCAGCATGACAGAAGAAGTAGTAAAAAAGAGCGCTGCCAAAGTTGAGCCGCTGCGTGCCGTCAAGGGCATGAACGACATCCTGCCGCCGGAATCGGCGCGCTGGGAATGGCTGGAAGCCAAGATGCGCAGCGTGCTGCAGCGCTATGGCTACCAAAATGTGCGCACGCCCATCGTCGAGCAGACCGCCTTGTTTGTGCGCGGCATCGGCGAGGTGACCGATATCGTTGAGAAGGAGATGTATGCCTTCGAAGACCGCGCCGACAAACATGGCCAAGCTGAGCATCTGGCCTTGCGCCCGGAGATGACGGCCGGCGTGGTGCGCGCGATGACCGAGCACTCCTTTTTGCGTGACTCGGGTCGGCGTCTGTATTACTTCGGCCCGATGTTCCGCCGCGAGAAGCCGCAAAAAGGCCGTTACCGCCAATTCCATCAGATGGGTGTCGAGGCCTTGGGCTTTGCCGGCCCGGACGTGGACGCCGAAGTGATTCTGATGGGCAGCCGCTTGCTGCGCGAACTGGGCTTGGTGGACGGTGAACACTTCAGGCTGGAGCTGAACTGCCTGGGTGAAGCCGCCGAGCGCCGCGCGCATCGCGAGGCCTTGATCGCCTATCTGGAACAGCACAAAGACTTGCTGGATGAAGACAGCCAGCGGCGTCTTTACACCAACCCTTTGCGCGTGCTGGATACCAAGAACCCCGCACTGCAAGAAATGGCCAATGGCGCGCCCAAGCTCTTGGACTTCTTGGGTGAGGCCTCGCTGGCGCACTTTAATGGCGTGCGCGCCATCCTCGATGCGATGGGCGTGGCCTACCGCGTCAACCCGCGCCTGGTGCGAGGCCTGGACTATTACAACCTGACCGTGTTTGAGTGGGTGACCGACAAGCTTGGCTCGCAAGGCACGGTCTGTGGCGGTGGCCGTTACGACGGCTTGATCGAGCAACTCGGTGGCAAGCCCGCGCCTGCGGTCGGCTTTGGCATGGGTATCGAGCGCATGCTCTTGCTGCTGGAAGAAGTCGGTGTCGCGCCAGCCGCGCCGGTGCCGCATGCCTATGCCATCGTGCCTTCCGCCAAGGGCCTGCCGCAGGTGATGGTGGCGCTGGAAGCCTTGCGCGGTGCAGGCGTCTCGGTCGTCCTGCACCCAGGGCAGAGCAGCATGAAGTCGCAGTTCAAGAAGGCGGACGCAAGCGGCGCCACTTTTGCGCTGATCTTCGGCGAAGACGAACTCGCTCAAGGCATGGTGGCCGTCAAGCCGCTGCGAGCTGAGGGCGGTGAGCAGGTGATGCGCAGCATTTCCGCGGCCGCGGATTGGGCGGCCGACTTGCTCAACGCATAATCGCGCCCTGCGCTAGCCGCATTCGCAGATTCTTTTCAAAGTACTCCTGAACACATTCATCCATGGCCTCGCATCTCGACCTCGAAGAACAAGAACAACTGGATCAGCTGAAGGCTTTCTGGAAGCGCTGGGGCAATCTGATCACCTGGGGCATCACCTTGGTGCTGGCCGTGTTTGCCGCCTGGAATGGCTGGAACTGGTGGCAGCGCGATCAGGCCGCCAAGGCCGCCGCCATGTACGACGAATTTGACCGCGCCGTGCAAGCTGTCGAAGCCGACAAGGCCGGCCATGTGTTCGCGGACCTGAAAGAGCGCTACCCGCGTACCAGCTACGCCGCGCAAGCCGCCTTGCTGGCCGCCAAGCTGCAGTTCGACAAGGGCGACGCCGACACCGCCCGCGCCAGCTTGGCCTGGGCTGCCGACAATGCCGCCGAAGATGAATACCGTCAGATCGCTCGCCTGCGTTTGTCTGCCTTGCAGATGGATGCCAAGCAGTACGACGAGGCCGGCAAGACCTTGGACAAGATCAACTCGCCCGAGTTCTCTGCCTTGCTGGCCGATCGTCGTGGCGACCTCTTGCTCTTGCAGAACAAGCCCGACTTGGCGCGTGCTGAGTATCAAAAGGCTTGGGCTGCGATGAGCGACAAGCAAGACTACCGTCGCCTGATTGAGGCTAAGTTGGCCACCTTGGGTGTGGCCGCCCCGGATGCGGCTGCCTCAGCAGTGACGGGCAAGGGAGCATCGAAATGAAGTTGCTGCAATTGTTTGGCGCCTTGCTGGTCGGCGGCCTGATGACCGGCTGTTCTTTGTTTGGCTCGTCCAACGCGGCCAAGCCGGCCGAGTTGGAGCAGCTGACGCCCACCATCGCCGGGCGCGTGGTGTGGACGGGGCGTGTCGATAACGTCAAATTCCCGCTGTCCATCGCCGCGCGCGGTGACCAGTTCGTGGTGGCCGGCGGCGACGGCGTGGTGCAGGCCTTGCAGGCCAGCGATGGTCAGTCGCTGTGGCGCGCCGATGTGGGTCAGAAATTGAGCGCCGGAGTGGGCAGCGATGGCCGCTTTGCCGCCGTTGTGACGCGCGATAACGAGCTGGTGCTGCTGGACGCCGGCCGCGTGCTTTGGCGCAAGACGCTGCCGACACCGATCATTGCCGCCCCGCTTGTGGCGGGTGAGCGTGTATTTGTTCTGACCGTCGACCGTCAGGTGCATGCTTTTGACGCCCAAGACGGCCGCAAGCTGTGGGTGCTGCGTCGCCCCGGTGAGCCTTTGACACTGGCGCAAGCCGGCGTGATCGGTGCCTATAAAGACACCTTGATCGTGGGGCAGGGCGCCCGTTTGACCGGCGTGGACCCCTTGCAAGGCAGCGTACGTTGGGAAGTCAGCATCGGCAACGCGCGCGGTACCAATGAGGTGGAGCGTTTGGCCGATCTGGTGGGCCCGATGCTGCGCAATGGCGACATGATTTGTGCCCGCTCCTTCCAATCGGCCGTGGGCTGCGTCAATGCCGATCGGGGCAACTTGATCTGGAGTCGCAATATCGGCGGCAAGCTGGGCCTTGGTGGTGATGCCAAACAGCTCTTTGGTGCCGATGGCTCGGATCGCCTGAGCGCCTGGAATATCGCCAATGGCGATGTGCAGTGGTCCGCCGAGCAGTTTATGAATCGCCAGTTGAGTGCGCCGCTGAGCCTGGGTTCGACCCTGGTGGTCGGCGACTTTGAGGGCTATGTGCACTTCGTTTCCAAGGAAACCGGCAAGACCCAGCTGCGTTTGTCGACCGATGGTTCGGCCGTCGCAGCCGCGCCGGTGGCGCTGGGTCAAACCATCTTGGTGGCCACACGCAATGGCGGATTGTTCGCCATGCGCCCCGAATGAGGGCGAAAATCGGCGTCTGATTCGCCCTTGAACCCTTTGTAGTTAGAGAGAATAAGAACAATATGAAACCCGTCATCGCCCTCGTCGGTCGCCCCAATGTGGGCAAGTCCACGCTGTTCAACCGGCTCACCAAGACGCGCGATGCGATCGTGGCGGACTTTGCCGGTCTGACCCGCGACCGCCACTATGGTGATGGCCGCATCGGCAATCAGGAGTTCACCGTCGTCGATACCGGCGGTTTTGAGCCCGACAGCACCACCGGCATCGTCAAGGAAATGGCCAAGCAGACCCGCCAGGCCGTGGCCGAGGCGGATGCGGTGATTTTTGTGGTCGATGTACGCCTGGGCCTGTCGGCTCAGGACTCAGACATTGCGCGCTATCTGCGCCAGGCCAGCAAACGCATCTTTTTGTGCGTCAACAAGGCCGAAGGCATGAGCGAGTCGCCCTTGTTGGGCGAGTTTTTCGAACTCGGCATGGGCGAGCCGCACCCCATTTCGGCCTCGCACGGGCAGGGTATCCGCAGCCTGATGGAGGCGGTGCTCGAGCCCTTCGAGTTCGATGAGGAAGAAGAACCGAGCCAAGTGCCGGACGGCGTGATCCGCTTGGCCGTGGCCGGCCGCCCCAATGTCGGCAAGAGCACGCTGATCAACACCTGGCTGGGTGAAGAGCGCCTGGTCGCCTTCGATATGCCCGGCACCACGCGCGACGCCATCAGCGTGCCGTTTGAGCGCAATGGCCAGCAGTTCCAGTTGATCGACACCGCCGGCCTGCGCCGCAAGGGCAAGGTGTTTGAGGCGATCGAGAAGTTCTCGGTTGTCAAGACCTTGCAGGCGATTGCCGATGCCAATGTTGTGCTGCTGCTGCTGGACGCCACCCAGGGTGTGTCGGACCAGGACGCCCATATTGCCGGCTACATCTTGGAGAGCGGCCGCGCCGTGGTGTTGGCCGTTAATAAATGGGACGCGATCGACAGCTATCAGCGCGAGCAGTTGCAGCGCTCGATCGAGCAGCGCCTTGCCTTCCTGAAATTTGCCCCGATCCACAATATTTCGGCCTTGAAGCGCCAGGGCCTGGGCCCTTTGTGGAACGCACTGGCGGATGCCTACTCTTCGGCCTACCGCAAGATGACCACGCCGGTCTTGACCCGCCTGATTCAGGAAGCGGTTGAGCACCAAACGCCGAAACGCAGCGGGCATTTCCGACCCAAGCTGCGTTACGCGCACCAGGGCGGTATGAATCCGCCCTTGGTGATCGTGCACGGTAACTCCTTGGAAGGGGTGACCGAGGTCTATAAGCGTTATCTGGAAGGGCGCATTCGCGCTCACTACAAACTGGTTGGTACGCCAATGCGCATTGAAATGCGCTCGTCCAAGAATCCTTTCAGTGACAAAGACTGAAAGACGATTTGTCACAGACCTCACAGCGATGGCAAGTCCTAGCCTGTGTTAAGGTCGAAACTGTTACTTAGAAACCCTCTCACAACACGGAGCATATCGTGAGCAATAAAGGCCAACTCCTGCAAGACCCCTTCCTGAACCTGCTGCGTAAAGAGCATGTGCCGGTGTCCATCTATCTGGTCAATGGCATCAAGTTGCAAGGTCAGATCGAGTCCTTCGACCAGTATGTGGTGCTGCTGCGCAATACCGTGACTCAGATGGTTTACAAGCACGCCATCTCGACCGTGGTGCCGGGTCGTGCGGTGAACTTCCATGCTGCCGACGGCGCCGACGACGCTGCTTGATTCCGGGGCAACGCGCTCCTTGACTGGCCTCGGCCCGCCCAACACACCTTGACATCCTCTTCTTCCTCTCAACCCGCCCATGGCGCGCAGGCACCGACCGAGGTGGCTCGCGCCATTTTGGTAGGCGTTGACTTTGGTCGTTCGCCCAAAACCGCTTCGACCTTTGATGCCACGCTGGACGAGTTGGCCTTGTTGGCCGAATCAGCCGGTGATACGCCGGTAGCGCGCGTCATTGCGCGACGGCAGGCGCCCGATGCGGCCCTGTTTGTCGGTTCCGGCAAAGCCGATGAGATCAAACTCTTGGTGCAGGCTCACCAGGCACATACCGTGCTGTTTGATCAGGCGATATCGCCCGCGCAGCAGCGCAATCTGGAGCGTGTCTTGGGCGTGCCCGTGGCCGACCGCACTGCCTTGATCCTGGAGATTTTTGCCGCTCGGGCCAAGAGCCATGAGGGCAAGATGCAGGTCGAATTGGCCCGGCTACAGTACCTGGCAACCCGCCTGGTGCGGCGCTGGAGTCACTTGGAACGTCAAAGCGGCGGTATCGGCATGCGCGGCGGCCCGGGTGAAGCGCAGATCGAGTTGGATCGGCGCATGATCGATGATCGCATCAAGAACATCAAAGACAAGCTGAAGAAGGTCGAGCGCCAGCGCAGCACCCAGCAACGGGCACGCGCACGTAACAGCGTATTCCGTGTGTCGCTGGTCGGCTACACCAATGCAGGCAAGTCGACCTTGTTCAATGCCTTGGTGAAGGCTCGCACCTACGCGGCCGATCAATTGTTCGCCACGCTGGACACGACCACTCGCTCGCTTTATCTGGAGCAGGCCGGCACCAGCGTGTCCTTGTCCGATACGGTCGGCTTCATCCGAGATCTGCCGCACAAATTGGTGGTGGCTTTCCGGGCCACCCTGCAGGAGGCGGCCGATGCCGACTTGCTCTTGCATGTGGTGGACGCAGCCTCGCCCTTGCTGGATGAGCAGATGCTGGAGGTGGAGCGCGTCCTCGACGAAATTGGCGCGGCCGCGATTCCCCAGATTCTTGTCTACAACAAGCAAGACATGCTGGAAGAGAGCCAGTTGCCGCGTGAGCCGATGGATTGGATCGAGCGCCCGGGCGACGGCCTAGGTGGCGGCCAGCGGGTGCCTCGCGTGTTTGTCAGTGCTTTGGACGGCAGCGGCCTGGACCTGCTTCGGGCGCAGATCGTTGAGGCGATGCAACGCAAACCGATCCACGCCTTTGATCCCGAAGATCCCCGAGGCCTTGACTTGAATTCGACCGACACTCCCCCAGATGATGAGGCGGAGTTCGATCCCGAGAACTCTGCTGCGCAGTCCGATGTGGACCCAGCAGCTACCCACCCCACACAGGCATGAGCATGAATACCTTTGAGCCAGTGAGCCGCGAGCGGCGCCCCGAGAATCAGGCAGCCGGTCGTTTGAAACCGCTGGCCGAGGCCACATTGGCCTTGCTGGGCGGCTTGCTGCCCGCCGGTTGGCGCGCTGGGCGCCATTTGAACAATGGCCGCAATGACGGACCGCCCGATTTGGATGAGCTGTGGCGCGACTTCAACCGCAAGCTGTCCGGCATGTTTGGCGGCAAGCCTTCCGGAGGCAATGACTCCGGCGGCAATGGCAGCAATGGCGGCGGCAACAATTTCCAACCCGATATGAAGAGCGCCGGCATCGGCGCTGGTTTGATCGGTGGCGTGGTCTTGTTGGGTTGGCTGGGTAGTGGCTTCTTCATCGTGCAAGAAGGCCAGCAAGCGGTCGTGACCTCGTTTGGCAAATACAGCAAGACCGTCGAGGCGGGCTTCCAGTGGCGCCTGCCTTATCCCTTCCAGGCTGATGAAGTGGTCTCGGTGACGCAACTGCGCCAGGTCGAGGTGGGTCGTAACTCGGTCGTACAGGCCACAGGTTTGCGCGACTCGTCGATGTTGACCCAGGATGAAAACATCGTCGACATCCGCTTCACCGTGCAATACACGCTGAAGGATGCGCGCGACTATTTGTTCGAGAACCGCAACCCCGATGAGGCCGTGGTGCTGGCTGCCGAATCTGCCGTGCGCGAAATCGTTGGCAAGAGCAAGATGGACTCGGTGCTTTATGAGCAACGCGATGCGATTGCCGTGGACCTGGTCAAGTCTGTCCAAGTGCAGCTCGATCGTTTGAAGGCCGGCATTCAGATCAAAAACGTTAATGTGCAGAACGTGGCTCCGCCCGAGCAGGTGCAGGCCGCGTTTGATGATGCCTTCAAGGCCGGCGCCGACCGTGAGCGCCTGAAGAACGAAGGTCAGGCCTACGCCAATGACGTGATTCCGAAGGCCCAAGGCACCTCGGCACGTTTGCTGGAAGAGGCGGAAGGCTACAAGTCTCGCGTAGTGGCGCAGGCCGAGGGTGATGCGCAGCGCTTCAAAAGCGTCTTGAGCGAGTATCAAAAGGCGCCCGGCGTGACGCGTGATCGCCTCTACACCGACACCATGCAGCAGGTCTACTCGAACGTCAGCAAGGTGATGGTGGACAGCCGCAGCGGCTCCAATCTGCTGTACCTCCCTCTGGATAAATTGATCCAGCAAAGCACCGGCACGGTGACGGCATCGCCGCCAGTGGTCACGCCCGCGGCCGAGAGCACGGCGCCGGCGGTCAGCAACGATGTGCGTTCCCGTGACGGCTTGCGCAGCCGTGACGGCCGCTGATGAATCAGGGAGTTATGCAGATGAATCGTATTGCCGCCATTGTTGCTGGAGCCTTGGTCGCTCTGATGTTGGCCAGCTCGATGCTGTTTGTCATTGACCAGCGCCAGTTTGCCGTTGTTTATGCCCTGGGTGAGATCAAGGAAGTGATCACTGAGCCGGGCTTGAAGTTCAAGTTGCCGCCGCCCTTGCAGAACGTCGTCCTGCTTGACCGTCGAGTGCAGACCCTGGACAGCCCCGAGTCGCGCCCGATTTTCACGGCCGAAAAGAAGAGTCTGGTGATCGACTGGCTGATCAAATGGCGCGTCGCCGAGCCGCGTCAGTTCATCCGCAACAACGGTTCCGACATGCGCAATGTTGAGAACCGACTGAGCCCGGTGGTGCAGGCGGCCTTCAACGAAGAAGTCACCAAGCGCACCGTTTTGTCGGTGCTGGCGACCGAGCGTGAGAAGGTCATGAACGACGTGCGCAAGCGCCTCGAGGACGAGGCCAAGCAGTTCGGTATCGAAATCCTCGATGTGCGGATCAAGCGGGTTGACTTCGCCGCCAACATCACCGATTCCGTCTATCGCCGCATGGAGTCGGAGCGCAAGCGTGTCGCCAATGAGTTGCGTTCGACCGGTGGCGCTGATGGCGAAAAAATTCGTGCCGACGCCGACCGCCAGCGCGAAGTGATCGTTGCCGAAGCCTACCGCGATGCCCAAAAGATCAAGGGTGAAGGCGACGCCAAGGCCTCGGCCCTGTATGCCGACGCCTTTGGCCGTGATCCGCAATTCGCTCAGTTCTACCGTCAGCTGGAGGCGTATCGCAGCAGCTTCCGCAACAAATCGGACGTGATGGTGGTTGACCCGAGCAGTGACTTCTTCAAGTCGATGCGGGGTTCGGGCAGTGCCGGTGCGGCTGCTCCTGCGCCGCGCAAATAAGGCGACTCAATCTTGTCGCAGACCCTGCTGCTGGCATTGGCCTTGATGCTAGTGATCGAGGGTCTGCTGCCTTTTCTGAGTCCTCAGATGTGGCGGCAGGTTTTTGCGCGCATGCTGGCAATGACCGATGGGCAAATCCGCTTCATCGGCTTGGCCAGCATCTTGGCGGGGCTGTTGGGTGTGGTTTTGCTGTGGCGTTAGGCACAAGAGACCGTTCAAGTCTTCGGTGAAAGCTGGCCGCGGCGCTTGACGCCGGTACAATGCCGTTTTTAACCGGATCCCATACTCACATGGTCTCTGCTTGGCTGCTGCCTGAGCATATTGCTGACGTATTGCCCTCACAGGCGCGCCGTATTGAAGAGATCCGTCGCGAGCTCTTGGACATGGCCCGCAGCTACGGTTGCGAACTGGTGATGCCCCCGCTGTTGGAGCACCTCGAGTCCTTGCTGAGCGGTGCCGGCCATGAGCTGGATCTGCAGACCTTCAAACTGGTCGATCAGCTCTCGGGGCGCAGTTTGGGCGTGCGCGCCGACACCACCCCGCAAGTCGCTCGGATCGACGCCCATTTGCTCAATCGCGTCGGCGTGACCCGGCTTTGCTATTGCGGCCCAGTTTTACGCACGCGCACCAGTGGCCTGCATGCAACGCGCGAGCCGCTGCAATTCGGTATCGAAATCTATGGCCATGCCGGTCTTGAGGCCGACCTCGAAGTGCAGGAATTGGCGCTCGATGCGGTCAAGCGCGCCGGACTCCAATATGCGGTGCTGGACCTCGGAGACGCGCGCTTGCTGCGTGGCGTGTTGGCCGATGCCGAGCCTGCGCCTGCGGTCATGGATGCCTTGATTGCGGCGCTGGCAAGCAAGGATGGCGCTGCGCTGCGCCTGGCCAGCCGGGACCTGAGTTTGGGCGTGCAGCAAGGCTTGCTGCAGCTCTTGTCGCTTTATGGCGGCCTTGAGGTCTTGGTACGTGCGCGTCAGCAATTGCCGGCACACCCGCTGATTACCGCGGCGCTCGATGATCTGGAGTGGCTGAGCAAGCATTTGCAGCAGACGCACCCGGAGGTGTCGATCGGTGTTGATCTGGCCGACCTGACCGGCTTTGCCTATTACAGCGGCGTGCGATTTGCCTTGTATGCGGAAGGGGCCAGCGAGGCCGTGCTGCGTGGTGGCCGTTATGACGAGGTGGGTGCGGTGTTCGGACGGCGCCGTCCTGCGGTAGGCTTCAGCCTGGATTTGAAGGTGCTGGAGGCCTTGAGTCCGGCTGCGCCGCTGCGTGCGGCGGTGCGGGCACCGTGGGGTGAAAATGCCGAGTTGCGCGCTGCGGTGCGCAAGCTGAGAGAGGCGGGCGAAACCGTGGTCTGCATATTGCCGGGCCACGAGCATGAAGGCGAAGAATTCGACTGCGACCGCGAGTTGGTGCGGGTCGACACTCAGTGGTTGGTGCGCGCGCTTTGAGCGTGGCCTGACTGACATCACTTTTTTGATCATCGGATTATCAAGATGCAAAGCGAAATCACGCGCGGCCGGAATGTGGTCGTTGTGGGCACCCAGTGGGGTGACGAAGGCAAGGGCAAGGTCGTCGACTGGATGACCGATCACGCTCAAGGCGTCGTTCGTTTTCAGGGTGGCCATAACGCGGGCCATACGCTGGTTATCAAGGGCGTCAAGACTGCCTTGCAGTTGATTCCGTCGGGCATCATGCGTGACGGCGTGGCCTGCTATATCGGCAATGGCGTGGTGGTGGACCCGACCCATTTGCTGGGCGAGATTGAACGCCTGGAAAAGGCAGGTGTGGAAGTTCGCTCGCGCCTGTTCATCAGCGAGTCCTGCCCCTTGATCCTGCCCTTCCATGTGGAAGTGGACAAGGCTCGCGAAGCGCTGCGTGAAAGCAGTGGCGCCGGCAAGATCGGCACCACCGGCAAGGGGATCGGCCCAGCCTATGAAGACAAGGTGGCGCGTCGTGCTCTGCGCGTGCAAGATTTGAAGCACCCCGAGCGTTTCGCCAAGAAACTGCGCGAGTTGCTGGACTTGCACAACTTCGCACTCAGCGGCTATTTGAATGCCAAGGCCTTGGAGTTCCAGCCCGTCTTCGATCAAGCCATGAAGATGGCCGAGGTCATCAAGCCGATGATGGCGGATGTGGGCTACATGATCCACAAGGCCCACCAGGGTGGCGCCAATATCTTGTTCGAGGGCGCCCAAGGGACGCTGCTGGACATTGACCACGGCACCTATCCCTATGTGACGTCCAGCAACTGCGTGGCCGGCAATGCCGCAGCGGGCGCCGGTGTTGGTCCGCAGATGCTGCATTACATGCTGGGCATCACCAAGGCCTACACCACGCGCGTCGGCTCGGGTCCGTTCCCGACCGAGTTGGAGTGGGAGAAGGAAGGCACGGTCGGTTATCACTTGTCTACGGTGGGCCAAGAGAAGGGTACCGTCACCGGCCGCGCCCGTCGCTGTGGCTGGTTTGACGCGGCGGCCCTGAAGCGCTCTGTCATCATCAACGGCATCACCGGCTTGTGTATCACCAAGCTGGATGTGCTTGATGGCCTGTCTGAGATCAAGATGTGCGTGGGCTACAAACTGGCCGACGGGCGCCTGCTTGATATCTTGCCCTTGGACGGCGACGAAATCGTGGGCAGCGAGGCGATCTATGAAACCTTCCCGGGTTGGAGCGAGGTCACGTTTGGCATTACCGATTGGGACAAACTGCCTGCCAATGCGCGCAGCTATCTGGCTCGCATCAAGGAAGTCATCGGCGCGCCGATAGACATGGTGTCCACAGGCCCCGATCGCGAGCACACCATCGTGCTGCGTCACCCTTACCAAGCTTGAGTCGCCAGCGGCGAATCATGACCTCTTTATTCATCTGACAGGAGTTGCCCTCTATGTTGACTGACGACGGCAAACATTTGTACGTGTCCTGGGACGAGTACCACATGCTGACCGAGCGCCTGGCGCTCAAGATCCATGCATCGGGCTGGGAGTTCGATCAAATCCTGTGTCTGGCGCGTGGTGGCATGCGCCCGGGCGATGTGCTGTCGCGTGTGTTTGACAAGCCTCTGGGCATCATGTCCACCAGTTCCTACCGTGCCGAAGCTGGCACGATTCAGGGACGTTTGGATATTGCCAAGTACATCACCATGCCCAAGGGTGAGTTGGCGGGGCGCGTGCTGCTGGTCGACGACCTGGCTGACTCCGGCGTGACGCTGAAGGCGGTGGTTGAGCGCCTGCGCGGCATGCCCTCGATCAGCGAGCTTCGCTCGGCAGTGATCTGGACCAAGGGTGTTTCGGCTTACACACCCGACTACTACGTCGAGATGCTGGACACGAGCCCGTGGATTCATCAGCCCTTCGAGGAGTACGACGATATGCGGCCGGATGCGCTGGCCAAGAAATTCGTCGTCTGAAGCGCTCTGAAGCACTGATTGAGCTTCAACTGATGCACGCAAAACAAGCCGGCAACGTGAGAACGGGTCGGCTTGTTGCTTTCAGAGTTGGAACTATTGCAGGCCGCTTTGTGACCCTGGCGCAGGGTGGGGTGCGCGGCAATCGATTGGATATCCTGTATCGGAAATCGATTGGGATTTCCCGGCCCACAAAGCAAAATGGCCGCATGTCGTTCAACATGCGGCCATTCTTTTGGATTTATTTCAATCTTGGTGCCCAGGAGAGGACTCGAACCTCCACGGAGTTACCCGCTAGTACCTGAAACTAGTGCGTCTACCAATTCCGCCACCTGGGCATCTCAGGAAAGCAAGGATTCTATCATCAAAAATATTAAGAATGCAAGCGCCCCCGTGGCGCAAGAAGGCGGATCGCTGCTGAGCGAGGTCGAGGGTGTGGTGCAGGGGCACCGGGATGGACATGGCTTCTTGCTGCCCGATGTGGGTCAGCAAGACATTTATCTGTCTTCGCAGGAGATGCATGCGGTCATGCATGGCGATCGGCTGCGGGTGCGCATCGTGCGGATGGACAAGCGCGGGCGCCCCGAGGGTCGTGTGCTGGAGATCCTGGAGCGCAAGAAAAAGCCAATCATTGGCCGCTTGCTGCTGGAGTCCGGTATTTGGCTGGTGGCGCCGGAAGACAAGCGCATGGGACAGGACATCCTGATCCCCAAAAACGGGCTTGCCAATGCGGTGGCCGGGCAGGTGGTGGCGGTCGAGTTGATCGAGCCGCCGTCGCTGTATGCACAGCCGGTGGGCCGTGTGGTTGAGGTGTTAGGTGAAATTGATGACCCGGGCATGGAGATCGAGATCGCCGTGCGCAAATACGAGGTGCCGCATCGTTTCAGCGCCGAGACTCTGGCGCAGGCGGCCAAGCTGCCGGATAAATTGCGCGCTGCCGATTTGAAGCATCGCATTGATCTGCGCGATGTTCCCTTGGTGACGATTGACGGCGAGGACGCGCGCGACTTTGACGATGCCGTCTATTGCGAGCCCCACAAGCAGGGGCGCGGCAAGAATGCCTTTACGGGCTGGCGCTTGTTGGTTGCCATTGCCGATGTCAGCCACTACGTCAAACCGGGCGACCCGCTCGATGCTGACGCCTACGAGCGCGCCACCTCGGTCTACTTCCCGCGCCGCGTCATTCCGATGCTGCCGGAAAAACTCTCGAATGGGCTGTGTTCGCTGAACCCTTATGAGGATCGCCTGTCGATGGTCTGCGACATGCTCGTCACCGAGGGTGGCGAGGTGCAGGCTTACCAGTTCTATCCGGCGGTGATCCGCTCGCATGCGCGTTTCACCTACAACGAGGTGGCGGCGATTTTGGGCAATACCCATGGACCCGAGGCGGCCAAGCGCAGTGATCTGGTGCCGCATTTATTGCATCTACACGAGGTGTATCGGGCCTTGTTGGCTGAGCGCTCACGGCGCGGCGCGATTGACTTCGATACCACCGAGACGCAGATCGTCTGCGACGACAACGGCCGCATCGAGAAGATCATTCCGCGCACCCGTAACGAGGCTCATCGATTGATCGAGGAGGCCATGTTGGCAGCCAATGTCTGCGCGGCCGATTTCATCGCGCAGTCCAAGCATGGCTCGCTGTTCCGGGTTCATGAGGGCCCGACGCCCGAGAAGCGAATTGCCCTGCAGGCCTATCTGCGCGCCTTGGGTCTGGGTCTGTCGATCAGTGACGATCCCAAGCCGGGTGAGTATGCGGCGATTGCCGCGGCCACCAAGGACCGGGTCGATTCAACGCAGATCCACGCGATGTTGTTGCGTTCCATGCAGCAGGCGATCTACACCTCGGCCAATGCCGGGCATTTCGGCTTGTCTTATTTGGCCTATACCCACTTCACCAGCCCGATCCGGCGTTACCCCGATCTCTTGGTGCACCGTGTCATCAAGGCCATTCTGGCCGACAAGCGTTACCACCTCGATGCCGGCAAGATGGAGGTGCCGATGGCGGCCAAGCGGCCGGGTCGGGCCGCGCCGATCGATCCGGCAAAAGCCTCCACCGAGGTCGAGCGTTGGGAGGTGGTGGGGGCGCATTGCAGCGCCAACGAGCGACGCGCTGATGAGGCCTCGCGTGATGTCGAAGCGTGGCTCAAGTGCCGCTATATGCGCGAGCACCTGGGTGAGGAGTTTGCCGGCACCGTCAGCGCGGTGACCAGCTTTGGTCTGTTTGTGCAACTCGACGCGCTTTATGTGGAGGGGCTGATCCACATCACCGAACTTGGCGGCGAGTACTTCCGGTTTGACGAAGTCCGGCAGGAGTTGCGCGGCGAGCGTACCGGCATCCGTTATGCCACCGGCGCCCGAGTTCAGGTGCAGGTCAGCCGTGTTGATCTGGATGCCCGCAAGATTGATTTCCGGCTGGTGCAAGACAGTGACGAAGCCAAGTTGCTGGCGCGCGCGCAGCGCGATAAGGCGGGCCTTGGCGCGGCGGAGCGTCAGCCGATGTCGGCTGTGGCCGAGTTGGAGCAGGTGCGGCGTGAAGACCGGGCCTTGAAGAAGGCTGGCAAAGGTGGCCGCAAGGGCAAGCCCCCGCGCGGTGCAGGGGCAGGCGTTGCGGGGGCTTCGGCGGGCGCGGCGGCGCATCCGATCAAGGCTGCCCGGCAGGCTGCGCGTGGCAAGGGTGAGGTCAAGTCGACAAGTGCAGCCATGGAGCCGCGTACCCGTAAGCGCCGCTAAGCGCTACTAAGCGTCAACAAGGGCCGGCACGTGCCGGCCAGTTCAGCCAATAAGCCGCGCGCGGATGGGTCAGTGATCCGGTTGATCTTGCGCGAGCGGGTGGAGTGCATGCATGCGCTCCACCAAATCGGCGGCACGCAAGGGGCCGGCCGATTGTCTCTCCGCGGCGCGACCGTGCCAAAAACAGGCGGCGCAGGCCAGCGCGTGAGGGTCTGCGTCCGGGTGTTGCGCCCAGAGGCCGCCCAGCCAACCGGCCAGCACATCGCCGCTGCCGGCGGTGGCCAGGGCTGCTGTGCCGCTGCTGTTGATGGCGGGCAACCGATCTGGGCTTGCAACGATGCTGCCCGAGCCTTTCAGAATCACGGTGCTGTTGAATTTTGCGGACAGCTGCTGTGCGGCCGCCAAACGATTCGCTTGAATCTCTGCTGTATCGCAAGCCAGCAAGCGGGCGGCTTCAAGCGGGTGTGGCGTCAAGGCAGTGGCCAGACCTCGTGACTGCCTTTTGCCGAGCAGGGTTTGCAGGGCGGCTGAGGCGGCGATCGCATTGAGTGCGTCTGCGTCCAGCACCAGTCTTTGGCCGTGCTCGAGCAGGGTGGGCAAGAGCTCGGCCACGCCGGGTCCGGCGCCGCAGCCGCAGACCAGTATCTTCTGGTGCCAATCTACGGGGTTGTTCAGCCGCTGTTGCGCATACCGCATCAATTCCGGGCGCTGGCTATCGGCCTCTGTCTCGGCGCCAGTATTCACTGCACCTTCTGCGTTTTTTGCATCTTCTGCGGCTTGACCCAACAGGCAAACATAGACACGCCCGGCGCCGGCGGCCAAGGCTGCGCGAGCGGCCAAGCGTGCCGCGCCGCGCATGCCGGCGGCGCCGCCCAGTACCAATACATCGCCCTGACTGCCCTTGTGCTTGGCATGGTTGTAGGGAGTGGCATTCGTCCCGAGTCGCATGGTTTGTGCCCCGAGCAGGGTGGCGTCGGCCTTGAGCGATGTGTGTACGGCCAAGTCATCAAACCAAATCTCGCCGCAATGGGGGCGCCCTAATGCCGTGAACAGGCCGGGCTTCAGCGTAAGCAGGCTCAGCGTGTGCCGTGCCTGTACCGCCAGGCTGCCACCCAGGGCTCCACTGTCGGCCAGCAGGCCGCTGGGCAGGTCGACGGCCAGCACCGGCGCAGATAAAGCATTCAACGCCGCTATGGCGACTTCGAAGGCCGGCGCCGGGGCTCGGTTCAGGCCAAGCCCGAGCAGCGCGTCAATGACCAGCTGCGTGCCGGTTGGCGGTTGTTCGAGTTCGGCGCTGATGCGGACGCCGGCCTGCTGGGCGGCGCACAGCGCGGCCTGGGCATCGTCTGGGAGTGGGTGATCGGGCCTATGCCCGACCAGGCTGACCCGTACTTGCTGGCCGTTAGCGTGGAGCAGGCGAGCGGCCACCAAGCCGTCGCCGCCGTTGTTGCCGGGGCCGCACACAATCCAGATCGGACCTTGCGCTGGCGCCAGCGCCAGACTCAGGCGTGCCACGCTAGTTCCCGCGCGTTCCATCAAAATGTGAGTGGGCAGTTCGGCCAATCCCGCCGCTTCGATGGCCCGGCTGCTGGCCGCCGAGTGCAGCGGCCAGTTGAATTCGGCGGGCAAAAGCTTGTTCATGCCCTCAGCTTGTCAGGCCAAACGTGCGATGTCCAGCCCTGTGGTGTCGGGGGCGTCGACGTCCGTCTTGCGCTTGCAGATTTGATCGGCCAGCACCCGAGCCGCGCCGCAGGCGAGTGGCCAATCCAGGCTGTTGGCCGAGCCTTGGGCCAGGTTCAGCCAGACGCCGGCCAGCCCACTGGCGCCGAGCAGCGGCAAGCCGTCGGGCAGCAGGGCCTGGCTGCCTTTCCAGCGCTGTTCTTGGCCGACCTGCATGGCGCCAGGGAACCAGTCGTGCAAGACCTGATGCAGCAG
This sequence comes from Paucibacter hankyongi, assembly GCF_037482915.1. Lineage (NCBI taxonomy): Bacteria > Pseudomonadati > Pseudomonadota > Betaproteobacteria > Burkholderiales > Sphaerotilaceae > Roseateles > Paucibacter hankyongi. Next base: position 443,889 of record NZ_JBBHJX010000003.1, on the reverse strand, counting down.
TGCCAGCGTGGCAGGTTTGAAGTGGGTGGCCGATGTGCCTGTCTCGATGCCGCCGGCGATGCGCACGCGCTGACCGATGCGGCTGATTGAAACCTGATGGCGCAGGTCCAGCAGGCCGGCTCTGGGGCCGAGGTCGGGGTGGGCCTCGAGTTGCCGCAGCGGCGCGGTGATGGAGTAGCCGTGCACCGTACTCAGTGCGGGCTTGAGGCCCAGCGGCTGCAGCAGGGCCAGAGCGCCGGCGCCGGCGCAAATCAGTACGGCGTCAAAGCTTTCCTGAACGGGGCCCAGCGGGGCGGGCTGCGTGTCTCCGGCGTCTTGCTTGTCGGGCCCGCGGGTTGCTGCGCCGAGGCCTTCCGGGGGTATGGTGTGTTCGTGGATCAGCGATGCCGGCTGGCCGGGGGTGATGCTGCGCACCGTGGTGTGAAAACGGAACTGCACGCCCAGGCGCTGCGCTTCGATGCGCATCAGATGGCTGAACTGACGGCAGTTGCCGACCTCGGCCTGGCTCAACTGGATGCCGCCGTGCAACGGGGTCTCCGGGTTCAGGCCGGGCTCAAGTGCCAGGCATTGTTCAGGGCTCAGGAATTGATGCGGCAGGCCCAGGCTTTGCATCAGGTCCAATTGCGCTTGAATGGCGCGTAACTCGCGCTCATGACGCAAGAGTAACAACTGACCCTCTGTGCGCTCATAGTCCAGTTGCAGGCGTTTGCGCAGTTCTTGCAGGCGTCCGTGGCTGTAGCTCGCCAACTGCAGCAGCAGGGCTTGGCGCGCGGCATGGTCTTTGCTGCGTTCGGCGCGCCAGCGGCGCCATTGCCAGCTTAGTGCGCCTGCGCCGGGGCGCGGAAAGCGGGCCGCCGCCCAGGGCAGGGCCAGGGCCGGTGCGGCGAAGCCGGTGTTGGCAAAGCTGCCTTCGGCAGCCACGCTGCTGCGTCGCTCGAAAACGGTGACTTGGTGACCGTCGTTAGCGCACTCGAAGGCGCTGGTGACGCCGGCAATTCCGGCGCCGATGATGGCGATGCGCATGCGCTCAGTGTCTCGTGTTCAAAAGTTGTTCAATTTGCAGCGCAAGGCTGAGCAAGGAGTCGTCACGGCCGGCGCTGTTCCACAGCATCAGGCCGACCGGCAATTCTCCCTCCTCGTGACAAGGCAGCGATATGGCGCAGCCATCCAGCAGGTTCACGACCGATGGGTTGCGCAGCAAAAGAGCGTTACTGGCAAAGAAGTGTTCGTCGCTGGCCAGCAGCGGGGCCAGCAAGGGGGCGACCATCGGCACGGTGGGGCTGATGACCGCATCAAAGCCGGCCAACTCGGTCTCCATGGCCTGTATCCATGAGTGGCGGGCCTTCAGCAGGTCAATATAGTCGGCCGCGCCAATGGCCTCGCCGCGCCGGATGCGCAGGCTGACGCGGGGGGCGTAGCGGCCGGCCAGTTCGGGCTGTTGCAGCAAGGCGCGGTGCCAGGCCCAGCTTTCGGCGGCCGCAAAGCCGCCCAGGGCTTGCAGTTCGGGCAGTCGATTCAGCGGGGTCGGGGCAATCTCTTCAATCGTGCAGCCTGCCGCGCGCAGGCGCTTTAGGCTGCGATCGAAGGCGGCGGCGACCGTGCCGTCCAAATCATCTTGAAACAGCGGCTTGACCAGGGCGAGTCGCTGCGCTTTCAAAGGGCGAGGATTGAGTTGAACGCGGCGAGCGGCCAGCACCTCGTGCAAGAGGATGGCGTCGCGCACCGAGTGGCTGATGGCGCAGACCGTGTCCAGCGAGGTGGACAGTGGAATACATCCTTGGGCAGGCGTCAGGCGGGCGGTGTTCTTGAAGCCCACCAGGCCTTGCAGGGCGGCCGGGATGCGGATCGAGCCGCCGGTGTCGGAGCCAAGTGCCGCCCAGGCGGCGCCACATGAGACGCTGACCGCGCCGCCCGAGCTGGAGCCGCCGGGGATGCGCTGTTGACCATCGATGGCTCGTGTGACCGGGTTGATCGGCGTGCCGTGGTGGGGGTTGATGCCCACGCCCGAAAAAGCGAACTCGCTCATATTGGTGTGGCCGGTGAGCACGGCGCCGGCCTGGCGCAACCGGGCCACGGCAGGGCAGTCGGCGTGGGCGGGTGCGGCCGTGCCGAGCACGGTGGACCCGGCCGTGCTGGGTGCGCCCGCCACATCAAACAAGTCCTTGATGCTGATGCCGAGGCCGCCGAGAGCGGGGCGTGGCACGCCGGTTTGCGCCATGGCGTCGATCGCTGCCGCGCTCGCCATGGCGCTCGCAGCGAACTCGCGCACATAGACATGGCGAGCGCTTTCCGAGCGAGCCTGCCGTTGGTTTTCTTGCGCGGCTTCGCCGGCGCTCAGGCGTCCCTCTTGCAGTCGCTCCAGGGCGCTGCTCAGGTCATTGATCATGAATCGTGTATACTCTTTGGGTTTTGCCGGACGGCTCTGAGCATTTTGCTCGGCGCGACTGGTGAAATTTTGAAATGTTTCGCAAGACTTTTGCGAACAAATCGCAAACCGGCCACTGAGAGGTGTTGCTGCTGTATTCGAGTTCAATCGCCAGCTTGGTGATTGAGCGTCACTGCGCAGAGCAATTCGGGTCGGATTTTAGACACAACCTTCGGAGTAAATGAATATGTCCGTCACTATGCGCGAGATGCTGGAAGCCGGCGTCCACTTTGGTCACCAAACCCGTTTTTGGCACCCCAAGATGGCCCCGTACATCTACGGCCACCGCAACAAGATCCACATCATCAACCTCGAGAAGACGCTGCCTGCGTTCGAAGAGGCGATGAAGTTCATTCGTCAGTTGTCGGCCAAGCGCGGCAACATCATGATGATCGGCACCAAGCGCCAAGCCCGTGAAGTGATCGCTCTGGAAGCCCAGCGTTGCGGCATGCCTTACGTCGACCAGCGTTGGTTGGGCGGCATGATGACCAACTTCAAGACGGTCAAGACTTCGCTGAAGAACCTGAAGGACATGCAAGCTCAAGTTGATGCCGGCACTCAGCCCGCCATCAAGAAAGAAGCTTTGATGTTCCAACGTGATCTGGCCAAGCTGGAAAAGAACATCGGCGGCATCCAGGACATGGGCGGCCTGCCTGACGCCATCTTCGTGATCGACGTGGGCTATCACAAGATCGCCATCGCCGAAGCCAAGAAGCTGGGCATCCCCGTCATTGGCGTGGTTGACACCAACCACTCGCCAATCGGCATCGACTACGTCATTCCTGGTAACGATGACTCGGCCAAGGCCGTGGCACTGTATGCCCGGGCCGTCGCTGACGCCGTGCTGGAAGGCCGCGCAAACGCCGGTAACGAAGTCGTGCAAGCCCAGGCTCCTGCCGGCGACGAGTTCGTTGAAGTGAGCGAAGGCGCCTGAATTTCAGCTGCCTAACAAAGGGGCTGATTCAGCCCCTTTTTTTCAAATTTTTTTGAGCAGTAGCGTGGATTCCTCGGAGTCTTCTACTGCTAAACCCTGATAAACACCGGAGATTCAAGATGGTTGCAATTACCGCAAGCATGGTGGCCGAACTGCGTGCCCGCACCGATGCCCCGATGATGGAATGCAAGAAGGCGCTGACCGAGGCCGGCGGCGACCTCGACCGTGGTGAAGAAATCCTGCGCGTCAAGCTGGGTAACAAGGCCGGCAAGGCTTCTTCGCGCGTGACCGCCGAAGGCGTAGTGGCTGCTGCCGTGGTCGGCACGACCGGCGCACTGCTGGAAGTCAACTGCGAAACCGACTTCGTCACCAAGAACGACGCTTTCTTGGCTTTCGCCAATGCTTGCGCTGCCTTGGCTGCTGAGCACGGCGTGGCCGATGTGGCCGCTCTGGGCAATCTGCCGCTGTCGCAAGAAGGCTTTGGCCCGACCGTGGAAGAAGTGCGTCGCGGCCTGGTCGGCAAGATCGGCGAAAACATGTCGCTGCGTCGCGTCAAGTTGTACAACAGCGGCGCCAAGCTGGCTTCTTATCTGCACGGCACCCGCATCGGCGTGATGGTGGAGTTCGACGGTGACGAAGTCGCCGCCAAGGACGTTGCCATGCACGTGGCTGCCATGAAGCCCGCCGCTCTGTCGTCGGCCGAAGTGTCGGCTGAGCTGGTTGAGAAAGAGCGCAAGATCGCTGCTGAGAAGGCTGCCGAGTCTGGCAAGCCTGCCGACATCGTCGCCAAGATGGTTGAAGGCTCGGTGCAGAAGTTCCTGAAGGAAGTTTCGCTGCTGGACCAGGTCTTCGTGAAGGCTGCTGACGGCAAGCAAACCGTCGCTGCCATGCTGAAGGACAAGGCCACCAACGTGAAGAGCTTCACGCTGTACGTGGTCGGTGAAGGCATCGAGAAGAAGGTGGATGACTTCGCAGCCGAAGTGGCCGCGCAAGTGGCCGCCGCCAAGGGCCAATAAGCCCTGAAGCAAAAAAGGGCGCCGATGGCGCCCTTTACACTTGTGCCGCTGCTGATGGTCTGCTCACGAGGCGGGCCCCTCAGCGGCACAGGTCAAAACACCGCAGCAACACAGCATCAAGAGGTCCCTATGCCCGCCCATAAACGCATTCTGCTCAAGCTCTCCGGCGAAGCCCTGATGGGTGACGACGCCTTCGGTATCAATCGCGCCACCATCGTGCGCATGGTCCAAGAAATCCGGGAAGTGACGCAAACAGGCGTTGAGGTGGCTGTCGTGATCGGCGGCGGAAATATTTTCCGCGGCGTTGCCGGTGGTTCGGTCGGCATGGACCGGGCCACCGCTGACTATATGGGCATGCTGGCCACGGTGATGAATTCGCTCGCCCTGGCCGACACCATGCGCCAGGAGGGCATTGTGGCCCGGGTGATGTCGGCCATCGGCATCGAGCAAGTGGTGGAGCCCTATGTGCGCCCCAAGGCCTTGCAGTATCTGGAAGAAGGTAAGGTCGTGGTGTTCGCAGCCGGCACCGGCAACCCCTTCTTCACGACCGATACCGCGGCCGCTCTGCGCGGCGCCGAAATCGGTGCTGAGATCGTTTTGAAGGCCACCAAGGTCGATGGTGTGTACACCGCCGACCCCAAGAAAGACCCTAGCGCCACGCGTTACTCGCGCATCAGCTTCGATGAAGCGATCACCAAGAATTTGCAGGTCTTGGACGCCACCGCCTTTGCGCTGTGCCGTGACCAGAAACTGCCGATCCGCGTGTTCAGCATCCTCAAGCCAGGAGCCCTCAAGCGCGTGGTGATGGGCGAAGATGAAGGAACGCTGGTCCACGTTTGAGTGGCCTCATGCGTTAAGGTGAATCAGGTTATCAAGGTTTAGAAACATGAGCATTGCAGACATCAAGCAGAACGCCGAAACCAAGATGGCGAAATCGGTTGAGGCCCTGAAAAACGAATTGCACAAGATCCGCACTGGGCGCGCTCACCCGGGCATTCTTGATCAGGTCAGCGTCGACTACTACGGCTCCATGGTGCCGATCTCCCAGGTCGCCAACGTGACCTTGCTGGATGCCCGCACCATCAGCGTGCAGCCTTGGGAAAAAGGCATGGGCGCCAAGATCGAAAAGGCAATCCGCGAGTCGGATCTGGGCCTGAACCCGGCCTCGCAAGGTGAGTTGATTCGCGTGCCAATGCCTCCGCTGAACGAAGAGCGTCGCCGTGACCTGACCAAGGTGGTGCGCAATGCCGGTGAAGACGCCAAGGTTGCGGTGCGCAATCTGCGTCGCGAAGCGAACGAGCAGGCCAAGAAGTTGACCAAGGACAAGCTGATCAGCGAAGACGACGAGCGCCGCAGCCTCGACGAAGCGCAAAAGCTGACCGACCGTACCATTGCCGAGATCGACCGTCTGATCTCCGCCAAAGAAGCCGAAATTCTGGCCGTTTAAGCGCTGACGCGCCGAGCACGAGAGACAAGACGCAGTGAGCAATGACAGCAACAAAATCGTGCCGCGCCATGTGGCCATCGTCATGGATGGCAATGGTCGGTGGGCCAAGAAACGCTTCTTGCCGCGCTTCTTCGGCCACAAGCAGGGCGTGGACACCTTGGTCAAGGTGGTGCAGGCCTGCATCGATCGCGATATCGAGCACCTGACGGTTTACGCCTTCTCGTCCGAGAACTGGAAGCGTCCGAGTGATGAGGTGTCGGGCCTGATGGGCTTGGTGCTGGCGGCGGTCTCTCGCTACCTCGCGCGCATGGGCTCCATGGGCGTGCGCATCCGCATCATTGGCGACCGCGAAGCCGTTTCGGCCAAGCTGCGCAATGCCTGGAACGAAGCCGAGTCCGCCACGGCGCACAACAGCAAGCTGACCTTGTCGGTGGCCTTCAATTACGGCGGCCGTTGGGACATCGTGCAGGCCTGCAAGTCCGCCATACAGGCGGGCGTGCAGCCGCAAGACTTGACCGAAGCCAAGCTGTCCGAGTTCATGGCCATGAACTACGCGCCGGATCCGGATCTTTTCATCCGCACCGGCGGCGAGGTTCGCATCAGCAACTTCTTGCTCTGGCAGGTGGCCTACACCGAGTTCGTGTTTTCTGACTGTCTCTGGCCTGATTTTGGCGAGGCGCAGTTGGACGCGGCGATTGAGGCTTTCCGCGAGCGTGACCGTCGTTTTGGTGGTGTCAAAGAGGCGCCGGCTGCGGCCGAGACCTGAGCACGAACCATGCTGAAAACGCGCGTCATCACCGCAGTGCTCTTGCTCTTGGCATTGTTGCCTACCTTGTTGGCGGGCACGGCTTTGCCATTTGCCCTCTTGACCCTGTTGATGATTGCTGCCGCGGGATGGGAGTGGTCGCGGCTGAACGGCGTGGTGGGTCCATCGGCCTTGGTCTTTGGCGCAGTCACCGGTGCTTTGGCCTGGGGCTTGCATCTGCTCGTCGGCTGGGATGCTGCGCCGCCTTGGTGCTGGTTCATGGCCTCGCTGCTCTGGGTGCTGGGTGGTAGCTATGCGCTGCGCGGCGGGCCTGAGCAATGGCCTCACGCCACCAAGACGGCGCGCATGGTGCTGGGCATGGTGGCCTTGATCGCCGCCTGGCTGGCCATGGTGGAAGCCAAAAGCACCGGCATCAATTTCTTGCTGTCGATTTTTTGCCTGGTCTGGGTGGCTGACACTGCCGCCTACTTTGGTGGCCGTGCTTTCGGCCGTCGCAAATTGGCCAAATCCATCAGTCCAGGTAAGAGCTGGGAAGGCGTGTGGTCCGGCATGCTCGGTGTGATTGCGCTGGCTTTCTTCTGGACCTACTACATCGATGTTCAGTTCGCGGTGGATTCGCCCAGCCTGTACCAAATTCTGCTGCAGCGCAACGCCCTGCCATGGGGCCTGTTGGCCTTGGTCTTTTTGGCCAGCATGAGCGTCGTTGGCGATTTGTTTGAATCCCTGATCAAGCGCGCCGCTGGCGCCAAGGACAGCAGTCAATTGCTGCCCGGCCATGGTGGTGTCTTGGACCGTGTGGATGCCTTGTTGCCGGTCTTTCCGCTGGCCATGGCCTTGAGTTCTCTGAGCCCTCTCCAATGACTAGTTACTCCCGTCCTCAGCGCATCACGGTGCTGGGCTCCACCGGCTCCATCGGCGTCAACACGCTGGACGTGTTGTCCCGCCACCCGGAGCGTTACGAGGTCTTCGCCCTCACGGCGATGAGTCGAGTGGATGCCTTGCTGGCGCAATGCTTGACTTGGAAACCACGCTTTGCCGTGCTGCCGGATGCAGCGCTGGCCCAGCAGCTGCGCACCTTGCTGCGCGAGCAGGGCAGCAAGACTGAGGTCTTGAACGGCATGGACAGCCTCTCGGCAGTGTCGGCCCACGAAGACGTCGATATGGTGATGGCCGCCATCGTCGGCGCCGCTGGTCTGGCGCCCTGCCTAGCCGCTGCGCGCGCTGGCAAGCGACTGCTGCTGGCAAACAAAGAAGCCATCGTCGTCGGTGGCGCCTTGTTCATGCAGGCGGTGGAGCAGGGCGGTGCGACCTTGCTGCCCATCGACAGCGAGCATTCGGCCATCTTTCAATGCCTGCCCGAGGACCGCAAGACCTGGGCGCAGCGCATCGATCACATCGTGTTGACGGCGTCTGGCGGCCCCTTCAGACAACGTGACCCCGCCACGTTGGCCGAGGTCACGCCCGAGCAAGCCTGTGCGCATCCGAACTGGGTGATGGGCCGCAAGATCTCGGTGGATTCAGCCACCATGATGAACAAGGCCTTGGAGGTGATCGAGGCGCGCTGGTTGTTCAATCTGACGCCGGAGCAAATCAAGGTCATCATTCATCCGCAAAGCATCATCCATTCGATGGTGGTGTGCCGTGACAACTCGGTGCTAGCCCAGTTGGGCACGCCCGATATGCGGGTGCCGATTGCTTACGGCCTGTCTTTCCCCGAGCGCATCGAGGCAGGAGCCAGCCGGCTTGATCTCTTGACCGGCCCGTCGCTCGCTTTTGAAGAAGCCGACGAAGCACGGTTCCCGGGCCTGTATCTGTCGTGGCAGGCTTTGCGGGGGCCTGAGGGGGCCACCGCAGTGCTGAACGCGGCCAATGAAGAAGCGGTCGAGGCTTTCCTCGCGCGCCGCTTGCGCTTTGATCAAATCCACCGCGTCAACAGCCAAAGCTTGATCAATCTGCAGCCTGAGCGCGGCGAATGCAGCAGCGTCGAAGGACTCTTGGGTCTCGACGCTCGTGCCCGGCGTTATGCCCGTGACTTGATTGCCGGAATGGCTGCATGACCACGCTGCTGGCTTTCCTGCTGACCCTGGGTGTCTTGGTGGCCGTGCACGAGTACGGCCATTACCGAGTAGCCCGAGCCTGCGGCGTGAAAGTGCTGCGCTTCTCGGTCGGCTTTGGCAAGGTGATTTGGCGTCGCCAAAATGGGCCGGACGCCACCGAGTTCACGCTGTGTGCCTTGCCACTGGGTGGCTATGTGCGGATGCTGGACGAGCGCGAAGGGCCGGTTGCCCCTGAGTTGCGCGATCAAGCTTTTAACAATCGTCCACTGCGTCAACGTGTCGCCGTCGTAGCCGCTGGGCCTTTGGCCAATCTTTTGCTCGCGGTGCTTTTGTTTGCCGCCGCGATGTGGGTGGGGACGCAGGAGCCGAAGGCGGTGCTGGGCACGCCCACGGCGCAGTCCTTGGCTGCCCGCGCTGGCCTGCAGGCTGGTGATTTGGTACGAGCAACATCCGCAGATGGTCAGAGCTGGCGGGAGATTCAGTCCTATTCGGAACTGCTGTCGCGTGCGTCCGAAGCTATTGCGAAGGGCGAGCCCTTGCATCTGGATGTGGGTGGGCGCAATGGCCAGGGTCATCGCAGCTTGATGCTTGAAACCGACCGCATGGGCGCGCATGAGTTTGATGCGTCTACCGTGCGCAAGCTGGGCTTTTCACCCTTGGGCGAGGCCGTGCTTGGCAAGGTCTCTCCGGGAGGCGCGGCCGATTTGGCTGGACTGCAGGCCGGTGACCGGGTCTTGGCGGTTGATGGGCTTGCGGTTGCAGACGCCTCCGGCTTGCGTGAGTTGATTCGTCAGTCCTTGCGCGATGGGCAGGCTCAGGCTTCGGTTTGGCGGATCGAGCGTGCCGGTCGTGCGCTTGAGATTGAGGTTACGCCTAAGCGGGTGGATGAGGGCGGCAAGCCAATCGGCCGTATTGAAGCCATGGTGGGCGGTGCGCCGGAAATGGTCAAAGTCAGCCGGGGCTTTTTTGAAGGGCTGTTGGGCGGGGCGCAGCGCACCTGGGATGTGTCCAGCATGACGCTGAAGGTCTTTGGCCGCATGCTGGTGGGCGAAGCGTCGCTGAAGAATTTGAGCGGCCCGCTGACCATTGCCGACTATGCCGGACAGTCGGCCCGCTCGGGCCTGTCGCAGTACCTGAGCTTTCTCGCGCTGGTCAGTGTGAGCCTGGGTGTACTCAATCTGCTGCCGCTGCCGATGCTCGATGGCGGGCACCTGATGTATTATCTTTTCGAGGGTTTGAGCGGCCGCCCCGTATCGGAGTGGTGGCAAACGCAGCTGCAGCGCGCAGGTGCGTTGATCCTGATGCTGATGATGGTCCTCGCCCTTTCCAACGACGTGGCCCGCTTGACGGGCCTGCATTGACTCTATCTGCATGTCCTCATCTCTAAGAATGGGCGCGCGTATGCGCCCCACAGCCCTGACCTTGGCCCTGGTGGCCGCCCTGCAGTCAGGCGCCGCCTGGGCGGTGGATCCCTTTGTGTTGAAAGACATCCGCGTCGAGGGCCTGAAGCGCACGGACCCCGGCACCGTCTTTGCGTCGCTGCCATTCCGTATCGGCGACAACTACAACGATGACAAGGGTGCCGCAGCGATTCGCGCGCTGTTCGCCACCGGCCTGTTCAAGGATGTGCGCATCAGCGTCGACGGCGGCGCCGTGGTCGTGATGATCGAAGAGCGGCCCATCATTGCCAACGTCAGCTTCGTTGGCTTGAAGGAGTTCGACACCGAGGCCTTGACCAAGTCGCTGAAGGAAGTCGGCATTGGCGAAGGCAAGCCCTTCGACAAGGCTTTGGCCGACCGCGCCGAGCAAGAATTGAAACGCCAGTACCTGACGCGCAGCCTTTACGGCGCCGAGGTCACCACCACGATCACGCCGCTGGAGCGCAACCGCGTCAACGTCAGCTTCACGGTCAGTGAAGGTGAGCCCGCCAAGATCGGTGAAATCCGCATCCAGGGCAGTTCGGTGTTTTCAGAAAGCACCCTGGTCGGCCTGTTGGAGCAAACCAGCAGTGGCTGGCTGACCTGGTACACCAAGACCGACCGCTATTCACGCGCCAAGCTGAATGCCGATCTGGAAACGCTGCGCTCTTACTACCTGAATCGGGGTTATCTGGAGTTTGCCGTTACTTCGACGCAAGTGACGATCTCGCCCGATAAGCAAAGCATCAATATCGCCATCACCGTCAATGAAGGCCAGCAATACACGGTCACTGGCGTCAAGCTGGAAGGCGAGTTCCTGGGTCGAGATGAGGACTTTAAACGCTTGATCGTGTTGAAGCCCGGCCAGCCCTATCAAGGCGAAGCGGTGGCCCAAACCACGCGCGGCTTCTCCGATCTGTACGGTACCTTTGGCTATGCCTTTGCGCGTGTCGATTCGCGTCCCGAAATCGATCGTGCCACTGGCCAGGTTGTGGTGACCTTCACCGGTGAGCCGCAACGCCGCGTCTATGTGCGCAAGGTGATCGTGTCCGGCAATACACGTACCCGTGACGAAGTGATCCGACGCGAGTTCCGCCAGTTCGAATCGGCCTGGTACGACGGCCAGAAGATCAAGGCATCGCGTGATCGCGTCGAACGTCTGGGTTACTTCAAGGAAGTCACCATCGACACCAGCGAGGTTCCCGGCGCACAGGATCAAGTCGATGTGGTGCTGAATGTGGTGGAGCGCCCGACCGGCAATATCCAGGTCGGCGCAGGCTACTCCAGCCAGCAAAAGCTCTCCTTTACCGGCGCGATTCGGCAAGACAACGTTTTTGGTTCGGGCAACTATCTGGGCGTGGAAGTCTCCACCGCCTCGACCGGCCGCACGCTGGTGCTGAGCACGGTGGACCCGTACTTCACCGTCGACGGCGTGTCGCGTGCCCTCGATGTGTTCTACCGGACGCAAAAGCCGTATAACAATTTGGGCGAGCAGTTTGAGTTGGTGACCCAGGGTGGCTCGATTCGATTCGGCGTGCCCTTCTCGGAACTCGACACGGTGTTCTTTGGCCTCGGCTATGAGCGCACCAAGATGACCACCTCGGCCGGTTTGCCGAACAGCTACCTGTTGTACGGCCGCTTGTTTGGACAGGACAGCGTGTCCTATCCCTTCACCATTGGCTGGCAGCGAGACAACCGCGACAGCGTGATTTCCCCGACCGCCGGTAAGTACCAGCGCGTCAATATGGAGACCAGCGGCTTGGGTGATGCCCGGTATGCGCGACTGAATATGCAATACCAGCAGTTCATTCCGGTCACCAACAAGATCACGGTCGGCGTGAACGGTGAGTTGGGCTGGGGCGTGGGCTTGGGCAACAAGCCCTATCCCATCTTCAAGAACTTCTATGCCGGCGGCTTGGGTTCGGTGCGCGTGTTTGAGGCCGGCTCGCTGGGCCCGGTTGACGTGACCGGTACCCGTATCGGTGGCAATCGTCGTGTCAACTTGAATGCCGAGTTGTACCTGCCGGTGCCCGGCAGTGGCAATGACAAGACTTTCCGGATTTACACTTTCATTGATGCGGGCAATGTGTGGGGCCCGAATGAAAAGGTCGACTTTGACACGGTGCGCTCCTCGGTGGGTATCGGTCTGAGTTGGATCTCGCCGATGGGCCCGCTGCGCCTCAGCTACGGCAAGCCCTTGCGCAAGAAACCCACAGATAGAATAGAACCATTCCAATTCCAGATCGGGAACGCATTCTGATGAAGAGCAAGCTGTTGAATTCGGTGGCCTTGGCCGCCCTCATGTCTGTGTCGGCACTGGGCGTGCAGGCGCAAGATATCAAGATCGGCTATGTCAACAGTGAGCGGGTGCTGCGTGAGGCCAATCTGGCCAAGACGGCTCAGCTGAAGTTGGAGGCCGAGTTTGGCAAGCGCGAGAAGGACCTGAAGGATCAGGAAAACAAGCTGCGCCAGTCGGCCGAAAAGCTGGAAAAGGATGCACCGACCTTGGCCGAAGCCGAACGTAATCGCCGTCAGCGTGATCTGGTCGAAGTGGACCGTGACCTGCAGCGCAAGCGCCGCGAGTGGCAAGAAGACCTGAACCAGCGCAAGAACGAAGAGCTGGGCGCGGTGGTTGAGCGTGCCAATCGCGTCATCAAGCAGATCTTCGAAGCCGAAAAATACGACCTGATCGTGCAGGACGCGTTGAATGTCAGCGCCCGCGTCGACATCACCAAGAAAGTGATCGACACGCTGAACGCCCAGAAGTGATCGGTGGTTGCCGTCACACTGGCTGAAGTTATCGCCGCCTTGGGCGGCGATCTTCATGGTGCAGCCGAAACTGTAGGGCAGTTAGCGATCGAGCGGATAGGCCCGTTGGAAGGGGCCACGCCGGCGACTTTGAGCTTTCTGGCCAACCCGCGTTACCAAGCGCAACTGGCCACGACTGCGGCGGCCTGTGTGATCGTGGCTCCGGCATTTGCCGAAGCGGCCGCTGCACGCGGAGCAGCGATCGTCACGCCCGACCCCTATCTTTACTTTGCACGGCTGACCCAGTGGTGGGCGGCGCGCGTTCGACCGGTGGCCGAGGCTCGCATCCATCCGAGTGCGGTGATCGATCCGAGCGCTCGCCTGGGGCAGGGGGTCGATGTTGGCGCCTTGGCGGTGATCGAAGCCGACGCCAGCATCGGTGATGGCGCCCGCATCGGCGCGCATTGCGTGGTCGGCCGTGGCGCCAGCGTCGGGGCCGGTACGCGACTGGCTGCGCGTGTCACGCTCGGTTTTGATTGCCGCATCGGTGAACGCTGCATCGTTCATAGCGGCGTCGTGATCGGCGCCGATGGCTTCGGTTTTGCCCCGAGCGCCGGGCGCTGGGAAAAAATCGAGCAACTCGGTGCAGTGCGTATTGGCGATGATGTCGAAATTGGTGCCAACACCTGTATCGACCGCGGTGCGCTGGATGACACGGTGCTCGAAGACGGTGTCAAACTCGATAACCTGATTCAGATTGCCCATAACGTGCATATCGGTCGGCATACGGCGATTGCCGGTTGCACGGCGATTGCAGGCAGTACGCGAATCGGTGCGCATTGCACGATTGCCGGAGCTGCCAATATCGTTGGGCATTTGACGATTGCCGATCATGTCAATGTGTCGGCCGCGACTCTGATCAGTCGCAGCATTCATAAGCCGGGCCTGTACAGCGGCGTTTTTCCCTTCGACGACAATGCGAGTTGGGAAAAGAACGCTGCCACCCTGCGAAACCTGCATGCCTTGCGCCAGCGTGTGCAGGCCGTTGAAAAAGCGCTTGAAAAGTCGCTAGAAAAGAAGAATTCATCATGATGGACATTCACCAGATTCTCAAGAAGTTGCCCCACCGCTATCCCATCCTCTTGGTGGATCGGGTGCTTGAGATTGAAAAAGGCAAACGCATCCTGGCCTTGAAAAATGTCAGCATCAACGAGCCGTTTTTTCTCGGCCATTTCCCGCATCGTCCGGTGATGCCGGGCGTGTTGATGCTGGAAGCGATGGCGCAGGCGGCGACCTTGTTGGCGCTGGAAAGCTCGGACATCGTCTTGGACGACAGCACCGTGGTCTATTTCGCCGGCATTGATAACGCCCGTTTCAAGCGGCCCGTGGAGCCCGGCGACCAGATCTTGTTGGACGTGACCCTGGACCGCGCCAAGGCCGGCATCTTCAAGTTCTCAGGCAAGGTGATGGTTGGTGACCAGTTGGCCGCCGAGGCACAACTGCTGTGCACTATGCGCCGCATCGACGGTTGATCCATCGACTCCTAGGCCTACAGCATGACGATGATTCACCCCAGCGCGATCGTCGACCCTGCGGCCGAGCTTGACGGCTCGGTCAGCGTGGGCGCCTTCAGCCTGATTGGCCCGCATGTGCGTATTGGCGCCGGCACCAGTATCGGTTCGCATTGCGTGATCGAGGGCCACACCACCATCGGTCGGGACAACAAGATTTTCCAGTTCAACTCGATCGGCGCCGCACCGCAGGACATGAAGTACGCGGGCGAGCCGACCCGTCTCGTGATCGGTGACCGCAACACCATCCGCGAGTACTGCACCTTCAATACGGGGACGGTGCAGGACAAGGGTGTGACCGAGCTGGGCGACGACAACTGGATCATGGCCTATGTGCACTTGGCGCATGATGTGCTGCTGGGCAATCACAATGTGCTGGCCAATGGGGTGACCTTGGCTGGCCATGTGGAGATTGGCGATTGGGTGACCGTCGGTGGTTTGACGGGCATGCTGCAGCGCATGCGTGTCGGCTCGCATGCCATGATTGGTTTCCAGGCCCATGTGGCCCAGGACGTGCCACCCTATATGACCGTGGATGGCAACCCGCTGACGGCGCGTGCAGTCAATCAGGTGGGCTTGCGTCGGCGTGGCTTTTCGGCCGAGCGAATCGGCGTGATCAAGCAGATGCACAAGCTGTTGTACCGCTCGGCGCTGACCTTGCAGCAGGCGCAAGACGCCATGGCTGAGTTGCGCGGCGGGAATGCCGAGGCCGAGGCGAATGCCGACATTGATTTGATGTTGACCTTCCTGGCCGCCGCCTCGCGCGGCATCGTGCGCTGACTTGAATACCGCAGCGATGACCATGACCGCGCCGCGCTTTGGCATGGTGGCCGGCGAGGCCTCCGGTGATCTGTTGGCCAGCCTCTTGCTGGGCGGTATGCAGTCGCGCTGGCCGGAGTTGCGCGCACAGGGGATTGGCGGCCCCAAGATGATGAGCCAGGGCTTTGCGCCTTGGTGGCCGAGCGAGAAGTTGTCGGTGTTTGGTTATGTCGATGCCTTGCTGAATATCCGTGAGTTGCTGTCGATCCGCAAGCAATTGGGTAACCGTCTGCTGCAAGACAAGCCGGACGCTTTCATTGGCATCGACGCTCCTGACTTCAATTTTGGCCTCGAGCAGCGACTGCGCGAGGGCGGCATCAAGACGGTGCATTTCGTCTGTCCCTCGATCTGGGCCTGGCGGGCCGAGCGGGTCGAAAAGATCAAACGTTCTGCCGATCATGTCTTGTGCCTGTTCCCCTTTGAGCCGGAGTTGCTGCGTGCGCATGGCATTGGCGCCAGCTACTGCGGCCATCCCTTGGCCGATGCCATCCCCTTGACGCCGCCCAAAGCCCAGGCTCGCAGTGCGATTGGGCTGGCTGAGTCGGACGTGGTGGTGGCGCTCTTGCCCGGCAGCCGCCGCAGCGAGATCGGCTATATCGCCGAGCCTTTGTTGAAGGCCGCCGTCTTGATGGCCAAGGCCAGGCCGGACCTGCGCTTCGTGATGCCGATGGCGCCGGGTCTGCGTGAATTGATCGCGCCCTTGGTGGCCCGACATGCGCCAGACTTGGGTCTGCACTTGCTGGACGGCCGCTCTCACGAGGCCTTGGCGGCTTGCGATGTGACGCTGGTCGCCAGTGGCACCGCCACCCTGGAGGCGGCGCTGTTCAAGCGCCCGATGGTGATTGCCTACCGCATGCATGCGCTCAATTGGTGGCGCATGAAGGGACGCAATTACCAGCCTTGGGTGGGCTTGCCGAATGTGTTGGCGCGCGAGTTTTTGGTGCCTGAGTTGATCCAAGACGCGTGCACGCCCGAGGCACTGGCACGCGAAGGTTTGGCTTGGTTAGATGATGGCGCGCGCTATGCGCGCGTGCAGCAGGTCTTCGAGCAACAACACCATCTGCTGCGCTGTGACACTGCCCAGAAGGCTACCGATGCGATCGCGCAAGTCATTGGCCGCGCCTGAGCAACTCGGCCTGGCCTGGAATGTCAGCGGGCTGGTGGCGGGCGTGGATGAAGCCGGGCGAGGGCCCTTGGCAGGCCCAGTGGTGGCCGCAGCGGTGATTCTGGATGACGTCAATCCCATTGCCGGTCTGGCCGACTCCAAGGTCTTGACCGAGAAGAAGCGCGAGCGTCTGTTCGACGAAATCCGCGCCAAGGCCTTGTGTTGCTGCATCGCCGAGGCCAGCGTTGAAGAGATCGATGCTTTGAATATTTTGCAGGCCACCATGCTGGCGATGCGTCGTGCGGTGGAAGGGCTGCGCCTGAAGCCGAATCTGGTGCTGGTGGACGGTAATCGCTTGCCGGTCTTGAAGATTCCGGCCGAGGCCATCGTCAAGGGTGATGCCAAGGTGCAGGCGATCTCGGCGGCCTCCATCTTGGCCAAGGTGACGCGCGATCGGCAGTGCCTGACCATGCACGAGGCTCACCCTGAATACGGATTTGCCGGGCACAAGGGCTACCCCACGGCCGAGCATCTGGCCGCCTTGCGTCAGCATGGTGTGACCGCCTGGCACCGACGTACTTTTGGCCCGGTGCGTGAGATTTTGTTGGAGAAACTATGAGCCAGGTCATGCACATCACCTCGCGTGACAATCCGGCCTTGCAGCGGCTGCGCAAGCTGAGCCAGGACGGCGGCGCTTATCGCAAGCTGGGCTCGATCTGGCTAGAAGGCGATCACTTAGTGCGCGCCTGTCTGCAGCGTGGCTACCCGGTTACCTTGGCGGTGCTGACCGAGGCGGCCGCTGCCGACCCAGCGCTGCGAGCGCTGGCCGATGCGGCGCCGCGCCAATTGGTCGTGCCGACAGAATTGTTCAAGAGCATCAGCGGCCTGGAGTCGCCGGCGCAGATCGGCTTCGAGGTCCCGCATGACGCCGAGCAGCAGCTCAGCCCCATGGTGGACTCGGTAGTGCTCGATCGCCTGCAAGACGCCGGCAATGTGGGCACCATTTTGCGCAGCGCGGCGGCCATGGGCTTTCGTCAGGTCTTGGCCTTGAAGGGCACGGCGGCGCTATGGTCACCCAAAGTCTTGCGGGCCGGCATGGGCGCGCACTTTGGCCTGCGCTTGATCGAAGGCCTGGCGCCGGCCGATCTGGCCGCTTTGCAGGTGCCGATGGTGGCGACCAGCTCCTACGCCGAGGCGCAGCTGCACCAGCTCCTCCTGCCCAGCCCCTGTGCTTGGGTGATGGGGCACGAGGGGCAGGGCGTGCAAGCCGATCTGATGCAGCGCTGTGCCTTGACGGTGGGAATTCCTCAGCCGGGCGGTGAGGAGTCGCTCAATGTGGGCAGCGCCGCGGCGATTTGCCTTTATGAGTCGGCGCGGCAGCGCCTGCTGCCGCCCTGAGCCGTCACTCAGTAAATCAAACGATCCGGTCGCAGGTCGCGCAGGATGGTGGTGGCGATCTCTTCGATTGACTTGTGCGTGGATGACAGCCAAGAAATGCCGTCGCGCTTCATCATCATTTCGGCCTCGTTGACCTCGTAACGGCAGTTCATCAGATCGGCGTATTTGCTGCCGGGTCGGCGCTCGTTGCGAATCTGGCTGAGGCGTTCCGGGTCAATGGTCAAGCCGAAGCATTTGCGTTTGTGGGGCGCTAGCGTGTCAGGCAAGCGCCCGCGCTCAAAGTCCTCGGGGATCAGCGGATAGTTGGCCGCCTTGATGCCGTGTTGCAGCGCTAAGTAGAGTGAGGTGGGCGTCTTGCCGCTGCGCGACACGCCGACCAAGATCACATCGGCCACGTCCAAATTCTTGGCCGACTGACCGTCGTCATGGGCAAGTGAGAAATTGATCGCCTCAATGCGGTCGTGGTACTCCTGGCTGCGCGCCACATCCGAAAAGCGCCCGACCCGGTGGTTGGACTTGACCTCGAACTCTTCTTCCAGTGGCTCGATGAAGGTGCCGAACATATCGAGAACCCGCGCCTGGCAATGGTCGCGCACGATCTTCAGCACATCACGATCCACCAAAGTGGCGAAGACGATGGCACGCTTGCCTTCGCGCTCGCCGGTCTCGTTGATCTCGCGCACCACGGCATAAGCCTTCTCGGGCGTATCAACGAAAGGGCGGCGCACATGGCGCGGCTTGTTGGGGAATTGGGCCAGGATCGAGTTACCGAAGGTTTCGGCGGTGATCCCGGTGCCGTCCGAGACAAAGTACACGGTGCGATGGGGCATGGTTGAGTCGCTCTAGAGTCTTTGTTCATCATACGGCGATGTAACCCGTAGAATCCCTCGCAATCAACCGCCAGCCGTCATGCGCAGTTTTCAAACACTCAAGCCCGGGCTAGAACAAGAATGCAGAATTCTTGGGCTGAGTGACTGTGTGGACGACACGGGCAGCGCACGAGCCGAGACTCCAGGTGCTGCGGCGGGACTCAGGAATTTTCAACATCACGGAGTATTCCCATGTCCACACGCTTTGAGCCGACCGCCCTGGTCGTTCCCTTTGAGAATCTGAGGATGAGCGACGTCGAGGTCGTTGGCGGTAAGAACGCCAGCCTCGGCGAAATGATCTCGGAGCTTTCAAGTTCTGGCGTTCGCGTGCCGGGTGGTTTTGCCACCACAGCGCATGCTTTCCGCGAGTTCCTCAAGCACGAGGGCCTGGACAAGCGCATCGAAGCGCGCCTGGCCACCCTAAACACCGACGATGTGCGCGCTTTGGCCGAGGCCGGTGCTGAAATCCGCGGCTGGCTGGAGGCGCAGCCTTTCCCGGCCGATTTGGAAGCGCAGATTCGCAACTCATTCGCACAACTGACCGCCGACAACCCGGGCGTGTCCTTCGCCGTGCGTTCCTCGGCCACGGCCGAAGACTTGCCCGACGCGTCCTTCGCCGGCCAGCAAGAAACCTTCCTGAATGTGATCGGCATTGAAGAAGTGCTGCACAAGATGAAGGAGGTGTTCGCCTCCCTCTACAACGACCGAGCCATCAGCTACCGCGTGCACAAGGGCTTTGCCCACGCCGATGTGGCGCTGAGCGCCGGCGTGCAGCGCATGGTACGCTCCGACCTGGGCTCGGCCGGCGTCATGTTTACCATCGACACCGAGTCCGGCTTCAAGGATGTGGTCTTCATCACCTCCAGCTACGGCCTGGGCGAAACGGTGGTGCAGGGCGCCGTCAATCCCGACGAGTTCTATGTGCACAAGCCGGCGCTGGAGAAGGGGCGCCTGCCCATCATCCGACGTAACTTGGGTTCCAAGCTGATCCGCATGGAATTCGCCACGCCGGAAGAAAAGGCGGCCTCGGGCCGCCTGGTCAAGACCGTGGATACCGCGCCGGAGGCGCGCAACCGCTATTCGCTGGCCGATGCCGAAGTCATCGAATTGGCGCGTTATGCCCTGATCATCGAGAAGCACTATGGCCGCGCCATGGACATCGAATGGGGTCGTGACGGTGTCGATGGTCAGATCTATATCCTGCAGGCCCGCCCGGAGACGGTGAAGAGCCAGGCCGAAGGCCAGGTCGAACACAGCTACAAGCTCAAGGGCCACAGTGCCGTGCTGGCCGAAGGCCGCGCCATCGGCCAAAAGATCGGTACCGGCCCGGTGCGCTTGGTTTCCCACATCAGCGAGATGGACCGCGTTCAGCCCGGCGATGTGCTGGTGACCGACATGACCGACCCGAACTGGGAGCCGGTGATGAAGCGGGCCTCGGCCATCGTCACCAACCGCGGCGGCCGTACCTGCCACGCGGCCATCATTGCACGCGAGCTGGGTATTCCGGCGGTGGTCGGTTGTGGTGATGCCACTGAGAAGCTGAAGGATGGCCAACTGGTCACCGTGGTCTGCTCCGAAGGCGACACCGGCTTCATCTACGACGGCTTGCTCGAAACCGAGATCAGCGAGGTGCATCAAGGCGAATTGCCGTACTGCCCGATCAAGATCATGATGAACGTCGGCAATCCGCAGTTGGCTTTCAACTTTGCGCAGATGCCGGGTGCCGGCGTTGGATTGGCTCGCCTCGAGTTCATCATCAACAACAATATCGGCGTCCACCCCAAGGCCATCCTCGACTATCCGAATATCGATGCGGATCTGAAGAAGGCGGTCGAGTCGGTGGCGCGTGGCCATGCCTCGCCGCGTGCCTTCTATGTGGACAAGCTGGTGGAAGGCGTGGCGACGATCGCCGCGGCATTCTTCCCGCGTCCGGTGATCGTGCGTCTGTCGGACTTCAAGAGCAATGAGTACCGCAAGCTGATCGGTGGCTCGCGCTATGAGCCCGATGAAGAGAACCCGATGCTGGGTTTCCGTGGCGCTTCGCGTTACATCAGCGGTGAGTTCTCGGATGCCTTTGCCATGGAGTGCGAGGCTCTGAAGCGCGTGCGCAACGACATGGGCCTGACCAACGTCGAGATCATGGTGCCCTTCGTGCGTACCGTGCGCCAGGCCGAACGTGTCGTCGCCATGCTGGCCGAGCGCGGCTTGAAGCGCGCGGCCGCCGGTGGACAAGACGGTTTGCGCGTCATCATGATGTGCGAAGTGCCCAGCAACGCGATCTTGGCCGACCAGTTCCTGGAGCATTTCGACGGCATGTCGATCGGCTCCAACGACCTGACTCAGCTGACCCTGGGTCTGGATCGGGATTCGGGCCTGGAGCAGTTGGCGGGCGACTTCGATGAGCGCGACCCGGCCGTCAAGGCCTTGATCTCGCGCGCCATCACGGCTTGCCGCGCCACCGGCAAGTACATCGGTATCTGCGGCCAAGGCCCCAGCGATCATCCGGATTTCGCCGAATGGTTGGCGGGTGAGGGCATTGTGTCGATTTCGCTGAATCCTGATTCGGTGATCGCAACATGGCAGCGTCTCGCCAAGCGTTGAGTCTGGCGCCAACATAGGCGCCAAGCGCCTGAACCCCAAACGGCCCGTCAGGGCCGTTTTTTTATGGCCGGTGCGGATGCGGGTTCCTTGCTATCGACAGCGAGCAGCTCGCCTCGCATGATGCTGGGCTGGCCTTTGTCCATCGATATGACCCCGTCACCGCAAGCATCCAGTGGCGCCCGCCGTGGCACCACTCTGAACAGCCGTCTTCAACGAATTTACGCCTGGTACACCTTGGGCTTTGTGCTGTTCGTTTTGTTGCTGGCGGCCCTGGAGCAGTGGGGCTTGGCCAAGAACTGGATCGGCTTCTCATTCATGGCCGCCACGGTCAGCATCTACGCGGCCATTGGCCTGTTGTGCCGTACCACCGATGCCGAGGAGTACTACGTGGCCGGCCGCCGCGTACCCGCCATGTTCAACGGCATGGCGGCCGGCGCGGACTGGATGAGCGCCGCGTCCTTCCTCGGGTTGGCGGGCACGCTTTACCTCAGTGGCTATGGTGGCCTTGCCTTTGTGCTGGGCTGGACCGGTGGCTTTGTGTTGGTGGCGCTGTGTTTGGCGCCGTTTCTGCGCAAGTCCGGCCAGTTCACGATCCCGGATTTTCTGGGCGCGCGCTATGGCGGCATGGCGCCGCGTTTGATCGGGGCCTTCGCCGCTGTGCTGGTGTCCTTCATCTATGTGGTGGCGCAGATCTATGGAGTGGGGCTGATCACCGCGAGGCTGACTGGCCTGGGTTTTGAGATCGGCGTGTTCGTCGGTCTCGGCGGCGTCTTGGTGTGTTCATTCCTGGGGGGCATGCGGGCGGTGACCTGGACTCAAGTGGCGCAGTACATCGTTCTGGTGATTGCCTATTTGGTCCCGGTGGCTTGGTTGAGCATGAAGCAGACCGGCATGCCCTTGCCGCAGTTGGTCTATGGTCATCAGTTGGCCAAGCTGAGCGAGCGTGAGCAGCAGTTGATCAAGGATCCGCTGGAGTTGCAGGTTCGGGAGGTGTTTCAACAGCGCGCCGCGGTGTTTGAGGCCAAGCTCCGCGATGTGCCCGAATCGCTTGCACTTGAGCGAGGCCAGGCGGCCCGGCAGGTTGCGGCGCTGAAGGCCGATGACGCGCCTTTGGCAGAGATTCAGACGGCCGAAAAGCGCCAAGCGAGTTTGCCGCGCACGCCGGCGGAAGCGGGCGAGCAATGGCGCAGGGCCCAAATCGCCAACGAGGCGCGGGCGCAGCCCTTGGCAGGGATGCCGCCACATGCGCAGCAATTCGCCGGTGACCCTGACGGCACGCCGGCCCAGCGCAGGCAGTTTGATGAGTCGCGGCGGAATTTCATCGCCCTGGTGTTCTGCCTGATGGTGGGTACCGCCGGCCTGCCGCATTTGCTGACCCGCTACTACACCACGCCCACGGTTGGTGAGGCGCGCGAATCGGTCGGCTGGTCCTTGTTCTTCATCGCCTTGCTGTACTTCACCGCGCCGGCCTTGGCGGTGATGGTCAAGTACGAGGTGTTTACGCAATTGGTGGGCACGCCGATCGAGCAGTTGCCCAGTTGGATTTCGCAATGGGCGCGGCTCGATCCGGGCCTGCTGTCCATCAGCGATGTGAATGGTGACGGCGTGCTGCAACTGGGCGAGTTGCGCATCAGCAGCGACATCATCATGCTGGTCACGCCTGAGTTGGCGGGCCTGCCCTATGTGGTGTCGGGAATGGTGGCGGCCGGTGGCTTGGCTGCGGCCTTGTCCACGGCCGATGGTTTGCTGCTGACGATATCGGCCGCACTTTCACATGATGTGTATTACCGGTTGCTGAGCCCGCGGGCTTCGATGACCCGTCGGGTGACCCTGTCCAAGGCCTTGTTGCTGGCCACGGCCTTGGCGGCGGCGGCCGTGGCGGCGCACCGGCCGGCAGACATTCTTTATCTGGTGGCTGCTGCCTTCTCGGTGGCGGGGGCGGCCTTTTTCCCGGCCTTGCTGTTGGGGGTGTTTTGGCGGCGGGCCAATCGTTGGGGTGCGGTCGCTGGCATGTTGACCGGTCTGGCTGTGAGCATCTTTTATTTGGTGACCGCCAACCCGTCTTTGCGTGCGGCCTTTGGTATCCCAGGCGAGGCTCAGCTTTGGTGGGGCATTCAATCAAGCTCGGCCGGCGTGTTTGGTGTTCCGGCTGGCTTTTTGGCGCTGATCGTGGTCAGTTGGCTGACCCCGCCGCCAGCACCGGCCGAGGCCGCGATGCTCGGCCGACTGCGCAGCCCTTCCGCCGCGGCAAAGGCTTGATTCAGGCTGTTCTTGAAAGTTTCCGGCCCGGGTCTAGGAGGAAATCGGAACTTGCGCTAGAATCGCGGGTTCCCCCTTGCCGTGACCACGTGTAGACGCTGTGGCACGGCTTCCTCAGCGGTTGGCTGGGCTGTTCAATGGAGACGGCTCGGCTCGCTGGAATCCACAAGGAGTATTTATGCGTCACTATGAAATCGTTCTGCTGATCCATCCGGATCAAAGCGAACAAGTTCCGGCCATGCTGGAGCGTTACAAGAGCCTGATCACCACCGGTGGCGGCACTGTGCACCGCGTCGAAGATTGGGGTCGCCGTCAAATGGCTTACCTGATCCAGAAGCTGGCCAAGGCCCACTATCTGTGCGTGAACATCGAGTGCAGCAAGGAAACCCTGGTTGAGCTCGAGACCGGCTTCCGCTTCAATGACGCCGTGTTGCGTCACCTGACTGTGCTGAAGTCCAAGGCTGAAACCACCCCTTCGGTGATGATGAAGTCTGTGGATCGCGAAGACGCTCGCAAGGCGCCTCAGGTCGCGGCAGCCTAATTCAGCTTTCAAAGCTGAGTTGGCTAAAGCCTGGTGTTTGAATCGGTATTGAAGAAAAGTAAGGCCTGCTCCGAGTCATTCGCAGGCAAGCATTGGTGGGTTCTTCGGTGAATCAACTGATCTTGCAAGCGAGTCTGCAGGAGTTGGGACTTGTCAGATACACACCGGCCGGATTGATGGCCCTGGACTGTTGCTTGAAACATGAGTCCCAGGTGCAAGAAGCCGGCAGACCCCGCAAGGTTTCCATGGAAATCAAAGCGGTGGCGATTGGTGAAATCGGCAAGCGCCTGCAGGCCTTGGGTGTTGGCGGATCGGCTTGTTTCTCAGGCTTCCTCAGCGCTCAAAAAGCGGGGCGTGGAACGGTTTTCCACATCACCTCGATCAATACCAGCCAGACGCCGAATTGTTCGAATCCGGATTAAATTAAAGAGGTCACACGATGGCACCACCACGTGGAAAAGGTCGCTTCTCTAAAGACAAGAAGCCCAAGCGCAATACCCAATCATTGCTGTTCCGTCGCAAGCGTTTCTGCCGCTTCACCGTTACCGGTGTTGAGCAGATCGACTACAAGGACATCGACACGCTGCGCGATTTCGTCGGCGAAAACGGCAAGATCACGCCCGCTCGCCTGACCGGCACGCGCGCATTCTTCCAGCGTCAGCTGACTGTGGCGATCAAGCGTGCTCGCTTCCTGGCCATGCTGCCGTACAGCGATCAGCACAAGGTCTGAGGAGTAGCCAACCATGCAAATTATTCTGCTTGAAAAAGTGGCCAACCTCGGCAACCTGGGCGATGTCGTCACGGTTAAGAACGGTTATGCCCGCAACTTCCTGATCCCGACTCGCCAGGCACGTCGTGCCACCGAAGCGGCTATCAAGGAATTCGAAGCCCGCCGTGCTGAGTTGGAAAAGGCTGCCGCTGAAAAGCTGGCTGCTGCTCAAACTCTGGGCGAGAGCCTGACTGGCAAGACCGTGCGCATCAGCCAAAAGGCTGGCGTGGACGGCCGCCTGTTCGGTTCCGTCACCAACGCTGACGTGGCTGACGCCCTGAGCAAGCTGGGCTTCGCCATCACCAAGACCCAAGTGCGTATGCCTCTGGGCCCCTTGAAGGCGGTTGGCGAGTTCTCCGTGAACGTTGCCCCCCACACCGATGTGGTCGTGGAAATCAGCGTGCAAGTGGTTCGCGAGAACGACTAAGCGCTGCGCATTGAACTGACCTGCAAGGGTCAGCCAATAGAAAAGCCGACGCTGTCAAAGCCGTCGGCTTTTTGCGTTTCTGGGGATGATGTTATACAGAGGCATCCCCCGCCTTTCCACAGACTTGTCCACAGCTCCTGCCAGCGAACCCGTCCAGGGCAACACCATCCATGAGCGCAACTTTCTCCTCCACGCCTCTCCCGGGCTCTTCCATCGGCGCTGACCGTCGCGACGATGAGGTGGCGCGTCTGCGCGTACCGCCGCATTCGATCGAGGCCGAGCAAAGCGTGCTGGGCGGGCTCTTGATCGACAACTCGGCCTGGGACCGTGCCGGCGACTTGTTGACCGAATCGGACTTCTATCGCTTCGAGCACAAGCTGATCTTCGTGGCGGTGGGCAAGCTGATCAATGCCGGCAAGCCGGCCGACGTGGTGACCGTCTTCGAAGAGCTCACATCTCTGGGCAAGGCCGAGGAATGCGGTGGACTGGCCTATTTGAATGCCTTGGCGCAGAGCGTGCCCAGTGCCGCCAATCTGCGCCGTTATGCCGAGATCGTGCGCGAGCGCGCCGTGCTGCGCAAGCTGGTGACGGCCAGTGATGAGATCGCCAGCGCTGCGATGAACCCGCAGGGCAAGGCGGTGAAGGAAATCGTTGACGAGGCCGAAGGCAAGATCTTCCGCATCAACGAAGAAGGCAACCGCGGCGGCCAGGGGTTCCACAGCATGGACAACCTGGTGGTGGCGTTGATCGACCGCGTCAATGAGTTGGCCGAGAACGGCGCCGAAGACGTCACCGGCGTGCGTACCGGCTTTTACGATCTGGACAATATGACCGCCGGTCTACAGCCCGGCGACTTGATCATCTTGGCCGCGCGCCCCTCCATGGGCAAAACCGCGTTTGTGGTCAATATCGGTGAGAACGTGGCCATCAACGAAGGCCTGCCGGTCGTCATCTACTCGATGGAAATGGGCGCGGCTCAGTTGGCGCTGCGTATGGTGGGCTCGGTCGGTCGCATCGACCAGAGCCGCTTGCGTCTGGGCCGCTTGGCAGATGATGAATGGGGCCGTTTGTCCGAAGCGGTCGACAAGCTCGGCAAGGCGGCCATTTATATCGATGAGAGCCCCGGCCTTTCGCCCAGTGAGGTGCGCGCTCGCGCCCGTCGCCAGGCCCGTATCAGCGGCCAGTTGGGTCTCATCATCATCGACTACCTGCAGCTGATGAGCGGCAATGGTGGGAATGAAGAAAACCGTGCGACCGTGATTGGTGAAATCTCGCGCGGCTTGAAGGCGCTGGCCAAAGAGTTGAAGTGCCCGGTGATTGCGCTGTCGCAGCTGAACCGTTCGGTGGAAACACGGCCGGACAAGCGGCCGATGATGTCCGACTTGCGGGAGTCCGGCGCCATTGAGCAGGATGCCGACATCATCATGTTCATCTACCGCGACGAGTACTACACCAAGGAAGAGTGCAAGGAGCCGGGTGTTGCCGAGATCATCATCGCCAAGCAGCGTAACGGCCCGGTCGGCACGGTCAAGCTGGCCTTCCAGCGCATGCACACCAAGTTTGAGAACCTGGCGCCGGGCTATGTTGGCCCTGGTGGCGACGAGTACTGATTGCTGGTTTTTCTCGCCTCAGTTACTTGAGACTGCCGATGTCCGATCCGATTTTTGCCCCGAGCAGCTTCCGCCCGACGGACGAGCAAGTCACCATCCAGACGACGCGGGCTCGGCATGTGTTGATCGAGGCCAATGCCGGCGCCGCCAAGACCACGACCCTGGCCTTGCGCATCGCGCAGGCGCTGCAGCGCGGCGCACAGCCGGCCATGATTCTGGCGCTGACCTATACCGAGCCTGCCGTGCAGGCTTTGCGTCAGCAGCTGCGCTTTGTCGGCGTCTATGTAGAGCAGCTTCAAGAGATCCGCATCCACACCTTTGAGTCCTTCAGTGCGTGGCTGCTGGGGGCTATAGAGGGCGATGGCGTCTTGCAATTGCGCTCGGAAGAGCAGGTCAAGCCCTATGTGCTGCGGGCGATCGAGCGGGCCCAGACCTTGCCCCAAGAGCGCTATCCCGATGAGCTGTTGATTGGCGCTGCACCGACAGCCATGGTCGAGGGGCTGCTGCAGTCTTTTGCCGTGCTCAAAGGCCGCATGCTGATCGAGCAGTTGACGGCCGAGGCGCCGATGAGCCCGGACTTGGCCGAGGACTTGGGCTTTGATTACCTGACGCTGCGGGTGCGCAGCGCCTATGAGTTCATTCGCCGCGGCGGCCACCCCGATCGACCGGCCTTTCGATTTGAAGGCGATGCCACCTACGATCTGGCGCGCGCGCTCAGCGCGGAAGAGGGAGAGCTCGACAGCGGGTGCCTGGCACTGGGCCTGGCCCTGGTCGTCGTCGATGAAATGCACGACACCAACCGGGCCATGTTCACCGTGTTGAAGGGCTTGCTGGATCAGAACCGGCGCGCGGCTTTTGTCGGCGTAGGGGACCGCGATCAGGTGATTCACTCGCAGGCCGGCGCCGAGGCGGCCTTTATGCATGCCAGCTTCACCCAGGAAGTGGGCCAGCCAATTCGCCTGCCTTTGACGGCCAGCCATCGCTTTGGGCCCCAGTTGGCGCAAGCCGCAGGCGCGCTGGCCGGCGGCAAGCCTTACGCCGCTTTTCAGCAGCGTGAAACCGAAATCCGCAAACTGAGCTGCGAGTCACACCGCATCATGGCCCGCTTGGTGGCGGAAACGGCCCGCGACCATTTGCAGCAAAAAGAGCTGCATGAGTTGCGCATCTTGCTGCGGCAACCCGCTCATTCGATCTTGATCGAAAGCGAGCTGCTCAAACGGGGTGTGGGCTATCGGGTGGAGGGCTTTCAGCCCTTCCTGCGTCGGCCTGAAGTGCTGCTGGTGCGCGGGCTCTACGCCTTCTGTTTCGATGACTTCAGCGGCTTCGCGTCCAAAGTGCTGCGCGCCGAGACTTTGGCCGCGATGATGCAGTTTGCCGGTGCCTTGATCGACAGCACCGAGTTACGACACCTCGACGCTGTGACTGCACAGCGGCGGGCCATCGAGGAGGCTTGCGCGCACCCGGATGGCATGCGGGACTTCATCGAGGGTCAGGTCTTGCGCAACGCCTCCGGCGTGGCCTTGCCCAGGCTGCGCGCCGCAATGGCGCTGTTCAAGTCACAAGACCTGCACAGTTTTTCGGAAGGTTTTCTGAAAGCGTTGGATCCGGTGGGGCTCGCCGGCGCTGTGTTGGTGCGGCAGGCCGATATTCATCAGGTGCGCGACAACATTGCGCAGTTGGTGCAGGTGGTGGCCGGCGAAGACGAGGGCTTGGATGCGGGCTTCCGGCTGCTGCAAAAGTTGCAGGAGGGGCAGTCGCGCATGCAGGCCAATCAGCGCGTCACCCTGTCCAGCATCGAAGCCGCCAAGGGCCTGGAATTCGATCATGTGCTGATTCCGCATCTGTCTCGTGGCGAGTTCGTCGGCGAAGTGAGCGCAGCCGAGAATCGCAATCTCCTGTATGTCGCGATGACCCGGGCGCGGCAGCGTCTGACCTTGGCCTTCGATCCAGCCAAGCCCTCACGTTTTCTGCATGAGGCGGGGCTGCTTTAAGCACTTTAGCGCCCTAGCGGTTTAGCTCTTTAGCCGCTGACCCGCCGGCATCGCCTCGTCAATTCAGCGATGCGCCCTGGCAATGGAGATGAATACTGTATACATTAACAGTATGTCATTCAAGCCGAGCACCAACCGCAATCCAAGCCAAGCGCAGCCGCTGTATGTTGACGCGGCGACGCTGAAGGGACGGGGTAGCGCTTGGGCGATTGCACACCGCTTCCAGGCTGAGCAGCGCGAGCAGTACGACGACGGTTGGGGCTCTTTGGAGCAAGAGGCGCAGCAGGAGTACTGCCCGCCCAGTACTCAAATCATCGAAGAGCAGGCCGGCCGCATTCTCAGCAGCAATCAATCGCCGGACATCAACTTTGATCTGTCTATCAACCCTTATCGCGGTTGTGAGCACGGGTGCATTTATTGCTTTGCCAGGCCGACCCATAGCTACCTCAATCTGTCGCCGGGGCTCGACTTCGAGACCCGCATCATTGTCAAGGTGAATGCGGCCGAGCGTTTGCGTGCCGCCTTTGCGAATCCACGTTACCAGCCGCAATTGCTATGTCTGGGCACCGCCACCGATGCCTATCAGCCTGTCGAGCGCAAGCTGGCCATCACCCGCGCTTTGATCGAGGTGCTGAGCGCACATGCTCACCCCTTTTCCATCGTGACCAAGTCGGCCGGCATTCTGCGCGATCTGGATTTGTTGGCGCCCATGGCCGCACAGAGCCTGGTGGCCGTCTATGTGTCGGTCACCACGCTGGATGCGGAGTTGGCGCGTCGATTGGAGCCGCGTGCCGCTTCCCCTCTGCGGCGTTTGCAAACGATCAAGGCGCTGGCCGACGCGGGCATCCCGGTGGGGGTGAGTGTTTCGCCCCTGATCCCGTTTTTGAATGAGCCAGAGTTGGAGCAAATCCTGGAGGCCGCCGCAGCGGCCGGCGCGCGTGCCGCTTTCAGCATTCCCTTGCGCCTGCCCTGGGAGGTCAACCCCTTGTTTCAAGACTGGCTACAAAAGCATGTGCCCGAGCGGGCCTCCCGCATCATGGCCAGGCTTCGCGATATGCGCGGCGGTCGAGACAATGATGCGCGCTTCAATACGCGCATGAAGGGTGAGGGTTTGTGGGCCGAATTGAACCGCCAGCGCATGCTCAAGGCCTGCGCAAGGCTGGGCCTTTCGCGTGAGCGAATGGATTTGGATCTGGGGCGTTTTCAGCGGCCCGCTGCTTCGGGCGCCCAGGAACAGCCGGCGCAGTCAGCGCTGTCGCGCCAGATTGAGTTGTTCTGAAAAGGCCGCGTACCGTGTGGGCGTGCGTCAGACACGCAAGGCCATGCCGCCCGCCGCCCGGTTGCGGTTGATGGTCGCCCCAAGCGGCAAGATGTAGCGGTTTTGCAGCTGGGTGATTTGCTCCGTCAACTGCTCGGCGTCGTCAATTTTGTCGGTGTGCCGCTTGAGCACCAGGCTGGCCATATCGATCAGCTTGGCGTTGCGGGTGGCTCCACCCTGTTGAATCAGCAGTTCAACGCCGGTGCGCGCCGTGCCTCGCATCGAGTGGCGCATCGCCGTTTCGGCGATTCCGAAGATGCGCGCATGGCAGTTACGTAACTCTTCCGCCACCGCCTCGTTGCCTTCACTCATGGCAATCAGTACCTCGGTGCTGGACTTGGTGGTGCAAAAGCGCAGGCCGATTTGACTGACCATCTGGCCCATCTCTTCCAGCTCGATCATGGCCGCCAGCCGCACCCAGACCGCCAGCAAAAGGCTGGCCGCCTCGAAGTCAAAGTCTTCCTGATCCATCGCCTGGCGGCTGAACTCACGGGTCAGCTCCAAGCCATCGGCGACCCGTTTGTCTGCCATATAGCGCAGGCCCTGCAGCACTTTGTCGAAGCGCTGCAAGCGCTTGGAGTTGGGGTGGCGATCCAACTCGTTCATCATGGCGTCTTGGGCGTACTTCAGGCCCTTGCTGTCCTTGTTGTCGAAGCGCATTAAGGCGATCAAGATCAGGCTCAGCATGTCAAAAAGCTTGGAGCGCAGGCCTTGCGCCATCGCCCTCTCCAGCATCTTCAGCGCCTCCGCGCGCTGGCCGGCGTAAAAGGCCAGGCTGCCTGCGCGTTGCGCGCGCAACAAGCAACCCGGCGTCAGGTTGACGGCGGTCCGATAGGTGGCCAAGGCGGCTTCAATCTCACCTTGTTCCATTTGCACGCGACCCATCACGTCGTAGGAGTCGGCGTGGTCGGGGATCTCGCCGATCAAGGTCTCCAGCGTGCGGCGGGCGGCGGTCACATTGCCGGCACCTAGCTCAGTGCGTGCCACGCCCAAGCGAGCCCAGGGCACGGTTTTGGCTTCGATGATGGCGTCGTAGAGTTTGCGGGCGTCTTCGAATCGGTTCAAGCGCAGCAGCAACTCGGCGCCGATGCGCGCCGCGTAAAGCCAAAACTGGGCGCGTGCTTCAAATCGCTTCAGGCAATGCCCTGCGGCGGTTTCGAAGTCCTGCCGTTCGATGGCTTCAAAAATGTCCTTTAGCACCCGCTTGCGGTGCCTTGCGCTGGCTAGGCGGTCGGCCAGCGAGGTGGTGGTGTAGGGCTTGACGAGATAGGCGTCGAGGGCGGCCTCGGCGGCCTCGGCCACCTTGGCGTAGGACGCCTCACCGGTAACCATGACGAAGACGGTGGAGTAGGGCAGCAGTTGTTCCCGGCGCAACTCGTCCAGCAGGTCTTGGCCAGACATCTCGGTACCGTCGAAGTGGTAGTCGCACAGCACGATGTCGTAGGCCTTGTGCTCCAAGATCACCCGGGCATCGTTGATCCGCGTGGCCTGGCGGACATGAGCCACGCCAAGGTCGCGCAGTTGCGCTGCCATCAAGCTGCGCGAGGTGGCATTGCTGTCAATGACGAGCGCGCAGGCTTGCTGGATCTCACTGTCCATCATCGTCGCCATCGCCACTCCAAACTGGGTCCTGTCATTTCTCGCCGGGGTACAAGGGGCTGAGGGCTGTTCTACACCCGCTTATCGGCCATGGTGCGACAAAGCTTTAACTTGTGCATGGCAAGTGTTTGATTCATGCCGAAAAAACGTGAAAAAAGGCGCCAAAACCCGGAGGTTTGTGGCGCCTTTTGAGGGAGCGAGCGACTGAGTGGACTTCGCTTACTTGAAGATGTCCTTGACCCGATCGGTCCAGCTCTTGGCATTGGGCGAGTGGCGCTCGCCGCCGTCACGGAAGGACTTGTCCAGCTCCTTCATCAGCTTGCGCTGGTGCTCGGTGAGCTTGACCGGCGTTTCCACGCTGATGTGGCAGTACAAATCGCCGGGGTAGCTGCTGCGCACCCCCTTGATGCCCTTGCCGCGCAGGCGGAAAGTCTTGCCGTGCTGGGTGCCCTCGGGCAATTCGATCTCGGCCTTACCGCCCAGCGTCGGCACTTCAATCGTGCCGCCCAGGGTGGCCGTGGTCAGGCCCACCGGCATGGTGCAGTGCAGATCGTCGCCGTCGCGCTCGAAGATCTCGTGTTGCTTGATGCGGATCTCGATGTAGAGGTCGCCCGCTGGGCCGCCGTTGACGCCGGGCTCACCATTGCCGGCCGAGCGGATGCGCATGCCTTCGTTGATGCCGGCCGGGATCTTGACTTCCAGCGTCTTGCTCTTCTTGACCTTGCCTTGGCCGTTACAGGCGGTGCAGGGGTCGGGAATGATCTTGCCGGTGCCGTGGCAGTGCGGGCAGGTTTGCTGCACTGAGAAGAAGCCCTGGCGCATATGCACCGTGCCCGAGCCATTGCAAGAGCCGCAGGTCTTGGCGCTGGTGCCGGGTTTGGCGCCTGAGCCGCCGCAGGTTTCGCAACCTTCCCAACTGGGAATGCGGATCTGCGACTCCTTGCCGCGCGCGGCTTCTTCCAGCGTGATCTCCATCGCATAGGACAGGTCGCTGCCACGGTAGACCTGCTGGCCGCCGCCACGGCGTCCTGCGCCGCCAGCTCCGCCATTGAAGATATCGCCAAAGATGTCGCCAAAGGCCTCTGCGAAGCCGCCGAAACCTTCCGCGCCTGGGCCGCCGCGGCCGCCCATATTCGGGTCGACACCGGCATGGCCGTATTGGTCATAGGCCGCGCGCTTTTGCGCGTCGGACAGCATTTCGTAGGCCTCTTTGACCTCCTTGAACTGCTCTTCGGCCTTCTTCGCACCCTCGCCCTGGTTGCGGTCCGGGTGGTACTTCATGGCCAGCTTGCGGTAGGCCTTTTTGATCTCGTCCTCGTTGGCGCTTTTGGCCAGGCCGAGAACTTCGTAATAGTCACGCTTTGCCATGGGCGGGGTCCGTGCTTGTCAAAACAACAGCGCCGCGTCGAGCGTGGGAGGCTTCACAAAACCTCTTGGCTGCGGCGCGGCGGCGAAACGCGGCCGGATCTTTACTTCAATCCGGCGCGCCTGAAGGACTTACTTGCTGTCCTTGACTTCCTTGAACTCGGCGTCGACGACGTTGTCGTCCGCAGGCTTGGCCGACGCTTGAGCGGCTTGCGGCTGCTCGGCGGCGCCTGCTGCAGCACCGGCTGCGGCTTGGGCGGCTTGCGACTCGGCATACACCTTCTCGCCCAGCTTCTGGCTGGCGGTCATCAGCGCTTCGGTCTTGGCTTCGATGTCGGCCTTGTCGTCGCCCTTGATGGCTTCTTCGGCATCCTTCAAGGCGGCTTCGATCTTCTCCTTCTCGCCGGCTTCGAGCTTGTCGCCATGCTCACCCAGGCTCTTGCGCACCGAGTGGATCATGCCGTCAGCCTGGTTGCGGGCTTGCACCAGTTCGACCTTCTTCTTGTCCTCGCCGGCGTTGGCTTCGGCGTCCTTGACCATCTTCTCGATCTCGGCCTCAGACAGACCGGAATTGGCCTTGATGGTGATCTTGTTTTCCTTGCCGGTGCCCTTGTCCTTGGCGCCGACGTGCAGGATGCCGTTGGCGTCGATGTCGAAGGACACTTCGATCTGCGGCGTGCCGCGCGGTGCCGGCGGGATGCCTTCCAGATTGAACTCGCCCAGGCTCTTGTTGCCGGAGGCCAGCTCACGCTCGCCTTGGTAGACCTTGATGGTCACGGCCGGCTGGTTGTCGTCGGCGGTGGAGAAGGTCTGGCTGAACTTGGTCGGGATGGTCGTGTTCTTGGCGATCATCTTGGTCATCACGCCACCCAGGGTTTCGATGCCCAGCGACAGCGGGGTCACGTCCAGCAGCAGCACGTCCTTGCGCTCGCCGCCCAGCACCTGGCCTTGAATCGCAGCGCCCACGGCCACGGCTTCGTCAGGGTTCACGTCGCGACGTGGCTCCTTGCCGAAGAACTCCTTGACCTTGTCTTGCACCTTGGGCATGCGGGTCATACCGCCGACCAAGATCACGTCATCGATGGCGCTGACGGCCACGCCAGCGTCCTTGATCGCGGTGCGGCAAGGGGCGATGGTGCGCTCGATCAGTTCGTCCACCAGCGACTCCAGCTTGGCGCGGGTCAGCTTGACGTTCAAGTGCTTGGGGCCGGTCGCGTCAGCGGTGATGTAAGGCAGGTTGACGTCGGTCTGGGCCGAGTTCGACAGCTCGATCTTGGCCTTTTCTGCGGCTTCCTTCAGGCGCTGCAGCGCCAGCACGTCCTTGGTCAGGTCCACGCCTTGTTCCTTCTTGAACTCGGCCACGATGTAGTCAATGATGCGCTGGTCGAAGTCTTCACCGCCCAGGAAGGTGTCGCCGTTGGTCGACAGCACTTCGAACTGCATTTCGCCGTCCACGTCAGCGATTTCAATGATGGAGACGTCAAACGTGCCGCCACCCAAGTCATACACCGCGATCTTGCGGTCGCCCTTGCCATGCTTGTCCAGGCCGAAGGCCAGGGCCGCAGCGGTAGGCTCGTTGATGATGCGCTTGACGTCCAGGCCGGCGATGCGGCCGGCGTCCTTGGTGGCTTGGCGCTGGGCGTCGTTGAAATAGGCCGGCACCGTGATCACGGCTTCCGTCACTTCTTCACCGAGGTAGTCCTCGGCGGTTTTCTTCATCTTGCGCAGGATTTCGGCCGAGACTTGCGGAGGGGCCAGCTTCTTGCCGCGCACATCTACCCAAGCGTCACCGTTGTCGGCAGCAGCGATGGTGTAGGGCATCAGGTCGATGTCCTTTTGCACTTCTTTCTCGCTGAACTTACGGCCGATCAGACGCTTGACGGCGTAGATGGTGTTCTTGGGGTTGGTGACGGCCTGGCGCTTGGCCGAGGCGCCGACCAGGATCTCGCCATCTTCTTGGTAAGCAATGATGGACGGGGTGGTGCGAGCGCCTTCGGCGTTCTCAATCACGCGCGTCGAGTTACCTTCCATGACGGCCACGCACGAGTTGGTGGTGCCCAAGTCAATACCGATGATCTTTCCCATATTCTTTCTCCTGAAGATTTGTCTGTGACCGGCGGGGCTCTGCGCTTGCTTGGCCGCCGCGGTCGTTCAAAAACTGATGCTTATAAGCTGTGGATAACTTCGAGGCTTTCAAGCCCCAGCAGCAAAATTATTTCGGCGCGGTGACCGTCACCAAGGCCGGGCGAAGCACGCGCTCGGCGATGGAATAGCCTTTTTGCAGCACCATCACCACGGTGTTGGGCTCTTGCTCGGCGGGCACCACCGAGATGGCTTGGTGCTGGTGCGGGTCGAACTTGGTGCCGGTAGCCGGGTTGATCTCCAACACCTTGTTGCGCTCCAGCGCGGAGGCCAGTTGGCGCTTGGTGGCGTGCACGCCTTCCAAAACGGTTTCAACCTTGGCGTCCGGCAGCGCAATCGCGGCTTCCATGCTGTCCATCACTGGCAGCATCGATTCGGCAAAAGACTCCACCGCAAATTTGCGGGCCTTGGCCATTTCTTCTTCCGAGCGGCGGCGGATGTTCTCAACTTCGGCCTTGGCGCGCAGGTAGGCGTCCGACATTTCCGCCAAACGGGCTTCCGTTTCGGCCAATTTGTCGACCGCTGGTGCGGCTGCGACCTCGTCGGGGATGTTTGGCTCTTGGGGTGGGGTATTGGATTGGGTCATGATGCAAAAAGAAGCAATGGCGCCCATATGAGCGCCACACCTGGGATTTCAAGAGGGCTTTTTGGAAGGATTGATGCGGAAATCCGTGAATTACTCTGCATCGGCGGCGGCTGACCAGCGATTCCAGTCCGACAAGCGGCGTCGGTCTTGCTTGGTCGGGCGGCCTTGCGCCAGGCTGTGGGCCGGCTCGGGCGCCAAGCGGCGGGCTTCGCTGAGCTTTTCGCGCAGCGCAAGGTTCTCCGGCGTTTCTTCATACAGCGCTTGCGCCTGCGGGGCCGGGCCACGAATATGGCTCAAACCTCGCACCCAAACTTCGCGTGGCACCTCGCCTTGGCGAAACTTTAGCAAGTCACCCAGCTTCAGCTCCCGCGAAGCCTTGGCGACTTGGCCGTTGACCTGCACCCGGCCGTGACCAATATCTTCGGCTGCCAGCGAGCGGGTCTTGTAGAACCGCGCGGCCCAGAGCCATTTATCCAGGCGCAGGCCTGCGTCTTGCGTGTCGGATTGAGACTTGGCGTTCGCGGACTTGGCGGATTTCATCGGGCGAGGTTTTCCTGGATTCGACTTACGGCACGCCAAGTTCGGGGTCACGCCCCGGTCCAGTGGCGCTCAAGGGCAGGTCGACGATGGCGTTCAAGCCCTCCATCTGAGCCCCATGGACCCGGTTTTCAAGGGCAATTTTTCCGCCCAGCGATTGCACAATGCCTTGGCAAATGGCCAAACCCAGGCCCGAGCCCTGACTGCCCGGCCCAGTGGCAAAAGGCAGAAACAGCCGGGCTTGCTGCGCGGCCGAGATGCCGGGGCCGGTGTCGGCAATCAGCAGCCGCGCCCAGGCGTCTGTTTTGCTGAGTGTGATGCGCAGGCTGCCGCCGCTGGGGCTGTGGGAGATTGCGTTGTGCAATAGATTCCGGGTCAGCTCGCGCAAGGCCCAGGCATGGCTGTCGACCCAGGCGGTTTCGGTTTCAATGTCGAAATCCAGTTGATGGTCGGCAATCAAGGGCGCCAGATCGAGCGCCACGTCGCGCGTCAATGCCGCCCAGTCCTGGGTCGGCAGGGGCTCCAACTCTTGGTGAAGCTGCTCCACCTTGGCCAGGGCCAGCATTTGATTGGCGACTTGGGTGGCCCGGCCGACGGTTTGGTCAATCTCCGCCAAGCCTTGCATCGCATCCACATCGCCAAGCCGCGCCGATTGCACTTGCAGCTTCAAGACTGCCAACGGTGTCTTCAGCTGGTGCGAGGCGTCGCGCACAAAGCGCTTTTGCGATTCGAGCAGATGAGACAGCCGCGCCACCACCTGATTGGTGGCTTCCACCAGCGGCTGCCATTCGCGTGGGGCATCGGGGGCTTGCACGGGGGACAAGTCATCCTCGGTGCGCTCTCGCAACTGCCGGCTCAAGCGCCGCACCGGCGCGGTGGCTCTTTGCACCACCACGACCACGACGACGCCAATCACCAAGACCAACAAGGCCTGGCGCCAGACGGTTTCGATCAAGATCTGGCGTGCCAGGGTGCGGCGTAGTTCCAGAGTCTCGGCCACTTGGATGGTCGCCATGCCCTGGCCGCTGGCGCCCGCCACCGGCTGCAAAAGCACCGCCATGCGCACCGGCTCGCCGCGAAACTCCGCATCAAAAAAGGTCACCAAAGCGGCATAAGGGCCTTGGTCGGGCAGCTTGCCCTGCCAGGCGGGCAGGTCCTCAAAGCCCGAC
Source organism: Paucibacter hankyongi (assembly GCF_037482915.1). NCBI lineage: Bacteria > Pseudomonadati > Pseudomonadota > Betaproteobacteria > Burkholderiales > Sphaerotilaceae > Roseateles > Paucibacter hankyongi. Next base: position 406,402 of record NZ_JBBHJX010000003.1, on the reverse strand, counting down.
ACCATCTCACCGGCAAAGCCGCTGACGCGGTAATAAATGCGGCTGCGGTTGTCGGCTTCAAAAGGTTCCAAAGCCGAGTAGCTGAGCTTGGCCAGCAACTGCGGTTTGCCTCCGTCACTTCCGTCTTTGCTGCCGGCGCTGACTTCCAGCAATTCGCCAATCGACTTGGCCGTGGCCAGCAAGGTGCGGTCATAAGCGGTGTCGGCCGCTTGCAGCGCTTGGCGATACAGGCTGACGGTGTTGAAGCCAATCAAGAGCATCACTGGCAACAAGATGCCGACCATCAGCTGCCGGCGTAACGAACTGGCGCGGGGCAAGGAAGGGCTCACGCGGGCGCTTTCAGCAAATAGCCCAGGCCGCGCAGGCTGACCAGCTGAGCCCCGGTGGGCGCGATGCGTTTGCGCAGCCGGTAGGCCACCACCTCGATGGCTTCCAGCTGGACCTCACTCTCGCCGGGAAAAACCAGATCAAAGAGCCGCTCTTTGGCCATGGCGTGCCCTGGGCGGGCCAGCAAGGCGCGCAGCAAAGCACCTTCGCGGGGAGTCAACTCCAGCAACTGCTCTTGGTGGTAGACGGCGCCACTGTCGGCGTCTACCCGCATGCCGCAAAACATCGGTGCGGCCGAGGACGAAGCAAGCGTACCAACGTTGCCGCCAGCGCGTCGACCCAGGGCTTGAACGCGCGCCATCAGCTCGTCCAAGTCAAAAGGCTTGGGCAGATAGTCGTCGGCGCCGACATTCAGGCCCAAGATGCGGTCGCCCACGGTGCCGCGGGCGGTCAAGATCAGCACCGGTGTGCTCAAACCGGCTTTGCGGGCCTGCGCCAAGACGTCGAGTCCATCCACATGGGGCAGGCTCAAGTCCAAGAGCACCACATCCGGCAGGCTGGACTGCCAGCGCTGCAGGGCCAAAGCTCCGTCGGCGCAGGTCACCACCTGCAGGCCACGGCGCTCGAAACTGCGTGTGAGGCTCAGTTGCATGGCGGGGTCGTCTTCGATCAACAGCAGTTTCATGGGCGAATGATGGGCGGGTTTGTCCTAGGGTTTTGGACAGCGAACTGACAGGCTTGACGGCGACGATAGCGGGGCAGATCAATAAAACCGGAGACAAGCTGATGCGTCGCGATACCTTTTTGAAGTCCCTCGCTGCTCTCGCTGCTGTGGGCGCCTTGCCATTGTCGGCCCAAGCTGCCGCCAATTTGAAGATGATGATCCCGGCCAACCCCGGTGGCGGCTGGGACACCACCGGCCGTGCCTTGGGCAAGGCTTTGCAAGACGCCGGTCTGGCGTCCTCAGTGCAGTTCGAGAACAAGGGCGGTGCCGCCGGCGCCATCGGCCTGGCGCAGTTCGTCAACGCCGCCAAGGGTGACCCGAACGCCTTGATGGTGATGGGCGCGGTGATGTTGGGCGGCATCATCACCGGCAAGCCGCCGGTCAATCTGAGCCAGGCCACGCCGATTGCGCGCCTGACCACTGAATACAACGTCTTTGTGCTGCCGGCCAGCTCGCCTTTGAAGACCATGCAAGATGTGGTCGAGCAGATGAAGAAAGACCCCGGCAGCGTCAAGTGGGGCGGTGGCTCGCGCGGTTCGACCGAGCACATTGCGGCCGCCATGATTGCGCGCGCCACCGGCGTGGATGCGGCCAAGATCAACTACGTACCTTTCCGTGGCGGCGGTGAGGCCACAGCGGCCATCTTGGGCGGCAATGTCACCGTTGGCGGCAGTGGTTACTCCGAGTTTGCGCAGTACATCGAGAGCGGCAAGATGCGCGCGATTGCGGTGACGTCCGAGCAGCGCTTGAAGGGGGTCAATGTGCCCACGCTGCGTGAGATGGGTATCGATGTGGTGATCGGCAACTGGCGCGGCGTCTATGCCCCTCCGGGCATCAGCCCTGAACAGCAAAAAGCCCTGACTGGCTTGATCACGGCCGTGTTCAAGAACAAGAGCTGGATCGAGGCTCTGGAGAAGAACAACTGGACGCCGGCCTTGATGACCGGCAAGGCTTTTGCAGAGTTTGTGGACCAAGAGTTCGCAATGCTGCGCGCCATCATGGTCAAGTCCGGGATGATTTGAGATGACGGTGACTTCTTCCGCACAGCGCCACCAGTCGCTGGTGGGTGCTGGCGCCTTGGTCGTCGGCGCGCTGATGGCTTATGGCGCCACGTTCATCTCATCCGATGCCGGCTATGCAGGCATTGGCCCCAATGCCATGCCTTGGCTGGTCAGCGTGGTGCTGATGGTTTGTGGCGCTTGGTTGGTCTGGGAGGCGCGCACCGGCGGCTACCGCGAGATGGAAGTGCCTTCGGGAGCCGTGGACGCCGACTGGCGCGCGGCGGCTTTCGTGATCGCGGGCGTGGTGCTCAACGCTGCGCTGATCACGGTGATCGGCTTTGTGCTGGCCTGCTCCCTGTGCTTCACGCTTGCGGTGCGCGGCCTGCGCATGGCCGAAGGCCGCCCCGGCGGCAATCTGCGTCAATGCCTGTTGGACGGGCTGACCGGCCTGATCATCGCTGCGCCGGTGTTCTGGCTTTTCACCAAGCTGCTGGCCATCAATCTGCCTGGTTTGACCAGCTCCGGCTGGCTCTGAAAGACACACCATGGAACTTTGGAACCAGTTGCTGGGTGGCTTTGCCACGGCCGGCACTCCGATCAATTTGCTCTGGGCCTTTTTGGGCTGCGTGATCGGCACCGGTATCGGTGTATTGCCAGGGCTGGGCCCGGCGGTGACGGTAGCGATGTTGCTGCCCATCACCTCGCAGGTCGAACCGACCGCTTCGATGATTTTCTTCGCTGGCATTTACTACGGCGCCATGTATGGCGGCTCGACCACCTCGATCTTGCTGAACACTCCCGGTGAAACCGGCACCATGGTGACGGCGCTGGAAGGCTTCAAGATGGCCAAGAGTGGCCGTGCCGGTGCGGCCTTGGCCACCTCGGCGATCGGCTCCTTTGTGGCAGGCACCATCGCTACCGTGCTGGTCACGCTGTTTGCCCCGGTGATGGCCGACTTCGCCGTGACCTTAGGCCCCCCGGAATATTTCTGCCTGATGCTGCTGGCCTTCACCACCGTCAGCGCCGTGCTCGGCAAGAGTACCTTGCGCGGCATGACGGCGCTCTTCATCGGCTTGGCGATGGGCTTGGTGGGGCTGGATCAGATCACCGCCCAGGTGCGCTACACCGGCGGCATCCCCGAGTTCATGGACGGCATCGAAGTGGTGCTGGTGGCCGTTGGCCTGTTCGCCGTGGGAGAGACCTTGTACAACGTGATGTACGAGGGCCGCAGCACGCAAGAGATCAACAAGATGAGCTCGGTGCACATGACACGCAGCGAATGGCGTCGTTCTTGGCCCGCTTGGCTGCGCGGCACGGTGATTGGCTTCCCCTTCGGCACCATTCCCGCTGGCGGCTCGGAGATCCCGACTTTCCTGAGTTACGCCGCTGAGCGTAAGTTGTCCAAGCACCCACAGGAGTTCGGTACGGTCGGCGCCATTGAAGGCGTGGCGGGGCCCGAGGCCGCCAATAACGCTGCAGTCACCGCCACCCTGGTGCCGCTGTTGACGCTGGGCATCCCGACCTCGGTGACGGCGGCTATTTTGCTGAGCGCTTTGCAGAACTACGGCATCCAGGCCGGGCCGCAACTGTTCCAAACCTCGTCGACTTTGGTGTGGGCGCTGATCGCCTCGCTGTACATCGGCAATGTGATGCTCTTGGTGCTGAATCTGCCGATGGTGGGCCTGTGGGTGAAGCTTTTGAAGATCCCCAAGCCGCAGTTGTACGCCGGCATTCTGATCTTTGCGACCGTCGGGGTCTACGGCATGCGCCAGAGCTCCTTCGATCTGTTCTTGATGCTCTTGATCGGCCTCGTGGGCGTGGTGATGCGGCGCTTTGACTTCCCGACCGCGCCGGTGGTGGTGGGCATGATTCTGGGACCGATTGCTGAGGCTCAGTTCCGCAATGCGCTGTCGATTGGCGAGGGGCACTGGGGCGTCTTCCTGCAGCGCCCGATGTCGGTGGGCCTGCTGGTGATCGTCGCCTTGGTGCTGATCTTGCCGCGCGCCTGGCCTTGGGTGGTGCGCTGGCGCGAGGTGCGCTTGGCGGCGCAACGCAACGCCGCCCACTGAAGCTGACTGAACTGGGAGTGGCTCTGCGCAGCAGAGCCACTCCCTTAGTTGCTGGCGCCGAGGGCCAAAGCGCGTTCGCGCTGGCTCTGCAGTTCGGCAGTAGTCCGCGCCACGCTTTGCGTTGGCCAGCCTTGTAGATGACGCTCTGCCAGCGCGGTCAAGGCGCGCATGCCGGCTGGACTGTCGTTCAGGCAGGGGATGTAGCTGAAGTGGCTGCCACCGGCGTGCAGGAACGCTTCGCGCGCTTCCATGCTGATTTCTTCCAGCGTTTCCAGGCAGTCGGCGCTGAAGCCGGGGCAGATCACGGCCACGTTTTTGACGCCTTCGCTGGCCAGCTTCTTCAGCGTCGGCTCGGTGTAGGGCTCCAGCCATTTGGCTTTGCCAAAGCGGCTTTGGAAGGTGACGACATAGTCGGTCTTTTGCAGGCCCAGCGCTTCGGCGAGCAGGCGGCCGGTCTTCAGACATTCGCAGTGGTAGGGGTCGCCCAAGGCCAGGGTGCGCGCCGGCATGCCGTGAAAGCTCATCACCAGTCGCTCGGGCCGGCCATGTTCGGCCCAGTGGGCGCGCACGCTGTCGGCGAGTGCTGCGATGTACTGCGGGTCATCGTGGTAACGGTTGATGAAGCGCAGCTCGGGCAGATGACGAGTCTTCAGTGCCCAGTGCGCCACATCGTCCACCACGCTGGCCGTCGTGGCGCCGGAGTATTGCGGGTAAGCCGGCAGCACCAGGATGCGGGTGGCACCTTCGGCGCGCAAAGCGTTCAAGGTGTCGGCAATCGAGGGCGAGCCATAGCGCATGGCATAACGCACCGTCACAGCGTGTCCGCGTTCGCCCAAATAGCCTTGCAAGAGTTTCGATTGCTTTTCGGTCCAGACCTTCAGGGGCGAGCCCTCGGAGGTCCAGACACTGGCGTATTTGGCGGCCGACTTGGCCGGGCGCACTCGCAAGATGATGCCGTGCAGGATGGCCTTCCAGACGATGCGCGGGATTTCAACCACGCGCGGGTCGCTGAGAAATTGCGCCAAGTAGCGGCGCAGCGCGGGCGCCGTTGGGGCGTCGGGCGTCCCGAGATTGCAATAGAGCAGGGCGGTCTTGTTGGGGCTACCGTGGGTGTAGGGCGCTTCGGGGCGGGTGCTCATGCGTCGATGTCTATTCTTGTTTTTGGGCGGATCAGCCGCTGCGGGTTCTGGTGTGGCCAAAACCGAGCGGTTCGGTGTCCGCAAAATGCAGTACTTCGAAGCTGACCGTTGGCGAGGTGGCGTCCACCGGCGGACTACCCAGGCCGATGACGCCGCGGCCATGCAAAGTGCAGCTGCCGCGCTTCAAACTGATGATGTCGCCACTATTGCCGAAGCGCACATAGGTGCCGTTGTAGCTGAGGTCAGTGACTGAAAAACTGCCGCCGTGCCAGTCGATGCGCGCATGTGAGCGCGACACGCGTGCATCGGTGATGCAATAGGTCGCCTGCACACTGCGGCCCAGGATGATGGGCATGCTGTGGATGTCAAAGACCCGGTCCAGGTCCAGCCAAACCAGGCGGATGCCATCCGGTTCAATCGCTTGCTGCACTTCGCCGAATTGGGTGGCGACCACATCGCCTTGCATCGGTTGGTCCAGCACATGCACATGCACCGGCTCGGCGCGGCCGCGAATAGCGATCAGGTCCAGGCTGCGAAATCGCAGCTTCTTGCTGCTGGGCAAGCCGGCCAGAACTTCCGCCGTGATCAGCGTTTCGTTGTCACCGGCATGGTTGAGCAAACGGGCGGCCACATTGACGGCATCGCCGAAGCAGTCGCCATTCATTTCCACGACTTCACCGCGGGCCAGCGCCACTTGCATGCGCAAGGCGCGCAGGCCCGGCGAGGCGCCGTGCTGCTTGCCGCGAGCGACAACACGCTCCAGCATCTCATGCATCAACACGGCGGAGTTGACGCCGTCGCGGGGCGTCTCAAACACCGCCATCAAGCCGTCGCCCAGGGTCTTGATCAACTTGCCGCCACATTCGTCGACGGCTTGTCCAATCAGCCCCACGGTATGCGTGACCACCGAGGTGGCCTCAGCATTGCCAAGCGTTTCGAAAAGCGCTGTGCTGCCACGAAGATCGGCAAACAAAACAGTGCGTTCCCGGATTTGGGTCATGGCAAACGGCAAAGGCTTGGGCTGTGAAATTGTTGGCAGTGTAGCCGCGGCTTGGGATGGTCTTGCGCTGTGGGGTCAAGTCGGGCCAGCAAATGAAAAAAGGGGCTGGATTGCCCCAGCCCCTTTCGGGTGTTTAGCTTGGCGTGCAAGCCTTGATCAGAGGTCGCCTATTCGTCCAATCAGAGATTGTCCAGATACGTGCGCAGCTTGTCTGAACGGCTCGGGTGCTTGAGCTTGCGGATGGCCTTGGCTTCGATTTGGCGGATGCGCTCGCGGGTGACGTCGAATTGCTTGCCGACTTCTTCCAGCGTGTGGTCCGTGCTCATTTCGATACCGAAGCGCATGCGCAGCACCTTGGCTTCGCGCGGAGTCAGGCTGTCGAGGATGTCCTTCACCACATCGCGCAGGCCGGCTTGCATCGCTGCTTCGATCGGCGCGGTGTTGTTGGTGTCCTCGATGAAGTCGCCCAAGTGGCTGTCGTCATCATCACCGATTGGCGTTTCCATGGAGATCGGCTCTTTGGCGATCTTCATGATCTTGCGGATCTTGTCCTCGGGGATCTCCATCTTCTCGGCCAGGGTCGGCGCATCGGGCTCGAAGCCGAATTCCTGCAAATGCTGGCGCGAGATGCGGTTCATCTTGTTGATCGTTTCGATCATGTGCACCGGGATACGGATGGTGCGGGCCTGATCGGCGATCGAACGGGTGATGGCCTGACGAATCCACCAAGTGGCGTAGGTCGAGAACTTATAGCCGCGACGGTATTCGAACTTGTCCACCGCCTTCATCAGGCCGATATTGCCTTCCTGGATCAAGTCCAGGAACTGCAGGCCACGGTTGGTGTACTTCTTGGCGATGGAGATCACGAGACGCAAGTTGGCCTCGATCATTTCCTTCTTGGCGTCGCGCGAGGCCTTTTCGCCCTCGTTCATCTTCTTGTTGATGTCCTTGAGGTCATCAATCGGCACGACGGCCTTGCTCTGGATGTCGATCAGCTTTTGCTGCAGCTCTTGCACCGGCGGCAAGTTGCGCGCCAGCACATTGGAGTAAGGCTTGCCGGCGGCGACTTCCTTCTCGGCCCAGGCGCGGTTCAGCGCATTGGGCGGGAAGGTCTTGATGAAGTACTCCTGCGGCATGCCGCATTTGTCCACCACGATCTTGCGCAGCTCGCGCTCGTAGCGGCGCACATCGTCCACTTGTGAGCGCAGCAGATCGCAGAGCTTTTCAATCGTCTTGACGGTGAAGCGGATGGTCATCAGCTCGGCGCTGATGGCTTGCTGGGCCTTGTTGTAAGTGGCCGACTTGTAGCCGTCCTTCTCAAAGGCCTTGCGCATCTTGTCGAAGTTGACGGCCAACGAGTCCAGCTTGACCAGCGCGGCGTTCTTCAGCTCTTCCAGCTTCTTGGTCAGGGCTTTGGAGCCGCCATTGCCGTCGTCGTCGTCTTCTTCGTCGAATTCGTCGAAGTCTTCTTCGGCCACATAGTCGTCGGCCTCATCGGCGGCGACGAAGCCGTCCACCACTTCCGAGATGGTCTTCTCGCCGGCGCGGATCTTGTCGGCCAGGTCGATGATGTGGGCGATGGTGGTGGGCGAGGCCGAGATGGCCAGCATCATGGCTTGCAAGCCGCCTTCGATGCGCTTGGCGATTTCGATTTCGCCTTCGCGGGTCAGCAGTTCGACCGTGCCCATTTCGCGCATATACATGCGCACCGGGTCGGTCGTGCGACCGAATTCCGAATCCACGGTGGACAGGGCGGCTTCGGCGGCTTCTTCGGCTTCTTCTTCCGTCGAAGTGGCGGTGGCGCTGCCCTGGATCAGCAGGGTGGCGGCGTCAGGTGCCTGCTCGTAGACCGCGATGCCCATGTCGTTCAACATGGAAATAATGGCCTCGAGGATTTCCTCGTTGACCAGCTTTTCGGGCAAGTGGTCGTTGATTTCCTGGTGCGTCAGGAAACCGCGCGTCTTACCCATCTTGATCAGGGTCTTCAGCTCATTGCGGCGCTTGGCGGCTTCTTCTTCCGTCAGCGCTGTTTCTTCCAGACCGAATTCGCGCATCAGCGCGCGTTCCTTGGCCCGCGAGACCTTCATGCGCAGCGGCTTGGCCTTGGGCTTGTCTTCGGCGGCTTCGGTCACCTCAGCGTCAGCCTCCGGTTCGCCTTCAAGGTCGGCCTCGAGGTCGGAGAAGTCTTCTTCCTCCACCTCAGCCTTGGCCTTGCCAGCGGGCTTCTTGGATTCGGTAGCTGCCTTCGGCTTGCGGCCGCGCTTGGGCTTGTCTTCGCCGCCGGCGTCTGCCTCGGCAGCAGCCTTGGGGGCCTTGACGGCTTTCACGGCTTTCACGGCCTTGGCAGCGGGCTTCTTGAGCTCTTCAGTCTCGGCGGTGGCGGTGGGCGCGGTCTTCTTGGCAGTCATGCAGATCCTCGGGTGAAAGTTGGGCGGCGGGCCGGTGAGGGATTCGAAAAATATTTCTTGAACGGATCAAGCGAGCAATGCAGCAGCCACCTGGGGCCGTTTACTGCGCTTTTCAAGGCGAAGCTCGGCCCAGGTGGCATTCATACGCCCGGAGCATGGCTGAAAAACAACCCGTTCCAAGCGCGGCGCGTCCAAGTTAGCGTGAACGTTTGAGTCTGCAAACTTGGCGGATACAGGTGGCCTTGATACCCGCTTTGGGGTGCCCAGTGTCGCTGGGTGGCCGGGTCCGGCAATATTTGCCGTCACTCTTGACGCGCGCGAAAACCCTTAATTATCGCCTAATTGAGGAGCGATGCAGTAAAAAGATTTGAAAAATTAGGCTGGCGCGACCGTCAATGCGGCTCTGAGTGCTTGAATTTGGGCTTGCAACTGCTTGAAACGCTCTAAATCCGGGCCTTGCGGGTTGGCGGCCGCAATGCGCTTGGTCTCAGCGACCAACTCTTCAATCCAGAGCTTCTTGATGACGTTTTGCAAGTCTTCGAGCGACGACTCTTCTTCGCTGTGTAAGCCACCCACCAGCCCTTGCGCCTTTTCCAGCATGCCATCCTCGGCCAACGCTACTTCCAGCACCGACCAGGCGCCGGCGCCGTGGTTCAGCAAATAGCGCTCCAGCCAATGGGTCAGCTCGCCGTGCAAGCCAGGCAATTCATGCAACATGTGCTGGTCGTCTGGGCTCAACGCCTCCCACCAGACGCTGTTGAGCAGCAGCATGCGCAGCGCATGGTCGGCTTGGACCTTGGGTGCGCTGCGCGGTGTGCCCATGGTTTCGTCCTCGGCCTCGCCGCGGCGCTTCCAGTTGCCGGCCTTGCCTTTCCAGTCTTTGGCGGGAACCCATTCTTTCTTGGGCTTCCAGGCCTTTCGCTCAGTGGGCTGGGCTGGCGCTTCGCCTGAAGCCATTGTGTCGTAGTCAGCGGGCGAGCCGTAGTCCAGGTGCTCGAAGTCCGGCGGTGGCTCATGGCCGAAGTCTTCATCATGGGCGGGCCGACGGCTCGGCGTCTTGCGCTGCGAAGCTTCGTGGCCGCCCACTTGCCAAGCGCTGATCAAGTCTTGATCGCCAAGCTGGGCCTGCTTGGCCAACTCGCTCAGCAAGGCGCGTTTGAGCAGGCCCTGGGGCAGCGCCTGCCATAAGGGTCGAGCGTTCGATAGCATGCGGGCGCGTCCCTCGACGCTGCCTAGATCGCAGCCCTCCGCACTCGCCTCCATCAACTGGCGCGACAGGGGCACAGCGTCTTGGACGCAGCGTTCAAACGCCTCGGGCCCAAACTCCCGCACATAGGAGTCAGGGTCATGCTCAGCGGGCAGGAAGAGGAACTTGACCGAACGGGTGTCGGTGGCATGGGGCAGGGCGGCCTCCAGCGCGCGGCCGGCGGCGCGGCGTCCCGCGGCATCGCCGTCAAAGCTGAAGACCACAGATTCGGTGAAACGGAACAGCTTGTGCACATGCTCGGCCGTGCAGGCGGTGCCCAAGGTGGCCACGGCGTTGCCAAAGCCGCTTTGTGCCAGGGCCACCACATCCATATAGCCTTCGACCACCAGTGCGTAGCCACGTTGGCGAATGCCGGCGCGGCCCTCAAACAGGCCATACAACTCGCGGCCCTTGCTGAAGACCGGGGTTTCGGGGGAGTTCAGATACTTGGGCTCGCCCTTGTCCAAAATGCGTCCACCGAAGCCGATGGTTTCACCGGTGACGTTGCGGATCGGGAACATGATTCGGTCGCGGAAGCGGTCATAGCGCTTTTGCTCTTCGCCTTCCTCGCCCGAGACGATCACCATGCCGGACTCCACCAACAGCGGATCCTCATACGACGGGAAGGCGCTGGCCAAGGTGCGCCAGCCTTCCGGCGAATAGCCCAGGGCGAACTGAGCGGCAATCTGGCCGGTCAGCCCGCGTTTTTTCAAGTAGCTGACGGCGCGCTGCGACTTCTTCAGCTGAGCGCGGTAATGGTCGCTGGCCTTGAGCAGCACATCATTGAGCGTGGCCTGGCGCTTTTTCTGCTGCACGGCGCGCTCGCGCTCTTCTGCCGAGCGCTCGTCCTCGGGCACTTGCATGCCGGCCTGCTGGGCCAGGTCCTGCACCGCTTCGACAAAGCCCAGGCCGCTGTGCTCCATCAGAAAGCCCACCGCATTGCCGTGTACGCCGCAGCCAAAGCAGTGATAGGTCTGGCGCGTCGGGCTGACGATGAAGCTGGGCGACTTTTCGCCGTGAAAGGGGCAGAGGCCCTTGTGGTTGATGCCGGCTTTTTTCAGCTCGACATGGCGCCCCACCACCTCGACGATGTCGGTGCGGGACAGTAAATCTTGGATAAAGCCGGGTGGAATCACCGGGGCGAGTCTAAAGCAAGCGCTGGCTCTATCTTTTGACCGGCTGTGACGAGGGTGGGATCATTTGTTCGCGCCAAGGAGATTGGCCGAAAAATTCGATCCAAGATAAGACGTCTGGGGCGGGCATGGCGGGGGCAATGCCATTGCCCTGGCCCTGCTGGCAACCCAGTCGCAGCAAGGCTCGGGCGTGAGCCGCCGACTCAACCCCCTCGGCCACGACGGCACATTCAAAGGTGCGGGCCAGCCCGATCACGCCCTCCACCAAGGCGCTGTCCTGCTCGTCGATCAGCATGTTTTGCACAAAGGAGCGGTCAATCTTCAGGGCATTGACCGGCAGGCGTTTCAGATAGGTCAGGGTCGAATAGCCGGTGCCGAAGTCGTCCAGCGCAAAGCTGACGCCGAAGTTGCGGCAGCTCTGAATCAATTGATCCGTGGTGCGAACATCGGCCAGCGCCGCCGACTCGAGCACTTCCAGGCAGAGGTGCTGGGCAACAGGTTCTCGGTGGCGCAGGATGAGTTCCTGCAGGCGCTGGGTGAAGTCTGGCGCTTGCAGCTGCCGGGCGGTCACGTTGACGCTGATCTGCAGTTGCAGGCCGGCCCTGAGCCAGCTGGCGCTTTGCTTCAGAGCTTGCTCAATCACCCAATCGCCAACCTGCACGGCCAAACCGGTGGACTCAATCAGTGGCAGGAAGTGCAGCGGCGCCAACAGGCCGCGGTCCGGATGTTGCCAGCGCAGCAAGGCCTCCATGCCCAACACCTGGCCGGTCGACATGTCGATCTTCGGTTGGTAGAACAGCCGCAGCTCGCCGGCATCAAGGGCTTGCTGCACCCGGGCGATTGCCAGCAGGCTGGCCTCGTCGCGCAGGTGCTTGGCGGTGTCAAACAGCTGGAAGCCGTTGCGTCCGGCGTGTTTGACCCGGTAGAGCGCGTGGCCGGCATGGCGCATCAAGGTCTCGGCATCGGCATTGTCTTGCGGGAATACCGTGGCGCCGATGCTGGCGGTGAGATTCAGGACCAGGTCGCCATCAGCGAGCATGCTGCCGGGCCGTCGGGGTGGCACCAAGTTAAACGGTTGGGCCAACACTTTTTGCAAGCGGTCCAGCGCCATATGCGCCTCTTCGGGGCTGCTACTGCGCAGTAGCAAGGCAAATTCGTCGCCGTTCAAGCGCGCCACAAGGTCGGACCATTGCTGCGCGCTGCGCAGAGCCGCTTGCAAACGTTGTGCGAGTTGTTGCAGCAAGGCGTCGCCAACGGCGCTGCCGTACTGCTGGTTCAGCTGCTTGAATTGGTCCAGATCGACCCGGCAGACGCTGAGGCGGAAGCCCTCGCTCTCGGCAAGTTGCAGGCCTTGGCGCAGTGCATGCATAAAGGCTGACTGATTGGGCAAGCCCGTCAAGGCGTCGGTGCTCGCATGGCGCGCCAGCAACTCTTGCTGTTGCAGCGTTTGCGTCAGATCGCTGACCGTGATCACGTGATAACGCAGCGGCCCAAGTGGTTCGGGAATGTTGGCAATCGTCAGCTGCAAATGGCAGCGAGAGCCATCCTCCCGAACGGTCTGGACGCGGCCTTGCCAGGCTTCATCCTGACGCAGCGCTTGTTGGAGTTGCTCGGGGGCGTGGCCGGAGCGGTGCAGGCAATCGGGTGCCAAGGCCGGCAGGTTGTGGCCCACCAGTTGTTCGCGTGACGACCCCATCATCTGGCAATAACTTGGGTTCGCGTCCAGCACGCGGAAGTCTGTGTCAGTGACCAGCAAGCCTTCTTGCAAGTGCTGGAACAGGCTCACGCTCATGCGCTGGCGCTCTTCGGCTTGCTGCTTCCAGCTGACGTCAAACAAGGTGCAGATCAGGCGCTTGGCCCGCCCTTGGGCGTCTCGCTCCTGCACCTGGCTGTGAATCTCGAAGCAGAGCCAATCGCCCGCGGGATCAGGCAGCCTCAGAGTTTGTCTGACGCTGTCTGGCCCCGTGCCGGCTAACTGAGTTTCGATGCACAGGCTGGCCTGCTCTTTGTCCAATGGGTGCGCGATGGACAGCCAGTCGAGCGGGCGAATCAGCGCATCTGGCGCTTCGCCGATGTGCTGCAGCCAAGCTGGACAGGCATACACCTGTCGACAACCGTCGGTGCTACACACCCATTCGGAAGCGCCTTGGCCGAGTGCTTCCAATGTGGCGCGCCAACGCAGCTTTTCCTTGTGCAATGCGCTGTTCCGTTGATGGGCTAGCAGCGGCAATGCGGCGGCACTGGCGGCCAGGCTCCATAACAAGGCCAAGCGGGCGGGCATCTCCATGCCGACAAAAGGCCCCGACCCATGGGCAGCGGACCACGCAGCGGCCAGGGTCAGCAACATGGCCACCAGGCCACTGATCAGCGCCGGCGAGATCAGGGTCAGTCCGCACAACAGGGCGTAGGGCATCAACAGCCAAGCGCTGGCTTGGCCGTGGGGCGGACGGGCTTGTAAAAAGACCCAAGCGATAGCGCTGATGCCGGCGCCCAGCAAGGCCACAGTTGCCGCGGTTCGCCACGCGTCAGCGAGACGCCAGGTGAATGGGTCCACCTGCGCTGGGAGCGCCTTGTCATTCAGCGGCAGGCCAAGCAGCAGCGGTGCCATCACCAGCACGCCGATGGCGTCGGCGCCCCACCAGCACTGGAAACTTGCGAGGGCATCAGAGGCGGGCAGTTGATGCAGCAAGTACAGCGATGCTGTGCCCAGCAGGGCGCTCAGCAAGGGCCCCGACAGCACACCGAGTAACAAAAAACGCAGCCAGGCACCGGACTCCAACCGTTGCGCCTGGCGGTCTGGTTTGCGTATCAGTAGGCTCGCCAACGCCGGACCTGCATAGGCGCTGACGGCCAGCAACAGAGCCAATTCGGCGGAAGCGCCTTGGGCCAAGGCCAAACCCAGCGCGGCCGGCACGATGGCGAAGGCCATTTGTGGTCCCCAGCAGACCAGGGCCGCCAGTGCAATGCCCGCCGCGGGCCAAAACAAACTCAGCTGCGGCGGCTTGACCAGGGTCATCAAGCCCAAACTACCGGCGCCTAAACAAGCGATCAGGACCAGCAATACCCGCACCCAGGTTGGTTCGAACCAGCCTGAATTTGAAACCGGGGATGCGGCGGGAAACCGCTCGGAGGCCAAATCGTACAAAACGTATCGAGGTATAGGTAATGGGGGAGCGATTCGCTGTCAGTCAGGCCGTATTTCTAAATTCAACGGAGTGGCCGGCAAAAATACGCGGGGCCGATGCTAGCAGCGGCGCGTTGATAACGGGGCGCTTGCTGCCCCTGCATTCAGGTGGTCGGCGCGATAAATGTGTGGCCCAAATTGAGCCTGGCGAAAGGCAAGCCGCCGGCCGGGCGAAAAAAAAGCTGCCTGTTTCAGGCAGCTTTTTCAATACATGGTCTTTTTATTGTGAATCCCTGAGGGCTGAACGCTCAGACGTGGAAATCAGCCAGCGCAGCACCCGAAGAAATGGCAGCCTTCAACCATTTAGGTTGCAGTCCACGGCCGCTCCAGGTTTCCCCGGTCGCTTGGTTGCGATATTTAGCAGCCACTTTCGAAGTCTTGGCCGCCTTGGGTGCTCGTGTGCTCAAGTCAGCCGCGGTCAAACCATAGTCAGCCATCAAAGACTTGACCTTGGCGATCGCTTCAGAGCGCTCGCGGTCTTTGGTTTGGGAGATTTGTTCGTCAAGCGCAGCCCGTTGGGCCAAAAGGTCTTTCAGCGATGCCATGTGTAAATCCTCGCGAGGTTTAGAGTTCAGCCAAATGGGAACGTTTATATTATAGGCACAGAAGAATATTTGATGTGTTGCGATCTGAAACTGAAAATTCGCAACACCTTGGCATATCCCAATGGCTTCCCGAAAGGCTGAACTCGGCCTTGTGTCGACTTACTTATAGCCGACCCGGTCGAGCATTTTCTGCACCAGTGGCTGATTCGCGCCGACCGTGGCGATCGGGATGGTTTCACTCTTGAAATTGCCGAAGGCTTCGAGGGCCGTGTTGCTCAGGCGCACGCCGCTGACGGCCGGCCATTCATTGTTGCCATTGGCAAAATAGGCCTGCGCCTCGTTGCTGCTCAGATACTCCAAAAACTTGATCGCGTTGTCGCGGTTCTTGGCGTGGCGTGCCACCGCGCCACCGGCAATATTGATGTGCGTGCCCCAGGATTGTTGATTGGGGAAAACCACGGCAATCTTTTCCATGGCTTCGCGGTCATCGGGTTTTTCGGATCGCATCATGCGCGCCAAGTAATAGGTGTTGGTGATGGCCAAGCCGCATTCGCCACTGGCGACGGCTTTGATCTGATCGGTATCGCCGCCCTTGGGTGGCCGGGCCATATTGGCCACCATGCCTTTCAGCCAAGCTTCGGTCGCTTCCGCGCCCATATGTTCATACACCGCACCGAATAGCGAAAGGTTGTAT
Source organism: Paucibacter hankyongi (assembly GCF_037482915.1). Taxonomy (NCBI): domain Bacteria; kingdom Pseudomonadati; phylum Pseudomonadota; class Betaproteobacteria; order Burkholderiales; family Sphaerotilaceae; genus Roseateles; species Paucibacter hankyongi. Next base: position 390,932 of record NZ_JBBHJX010000003.1, on the reverse strand, counting down.
GGGTGGGAACCCGAGCGGGTGCAGACGCGGCCCTTATTCTTCGGGTGGCCGAGATCTTGATAGTTCTGCGCGTCTTCTTTTTTGACGGTTTGTTTGTTGTAAACAATCACGCGGGCGCGCGTCGACAAACCAAACCAGGCGCTGCCTTTGTCGCTCGCCTTGGCGCGCAACTGGGCGGGAATGCGCTCTTCCAAGCGGCTGGATTTAACGGCTTGAAACAAACCCTCTTCTTCGGCTTGCCAAAGGCGCGCTGCATCGACCAGCAGAATTACATCGGCTGGGCTTGCCGAGCCTTCGCTTTTCAAACGTGCCAGCAGACCGGCATCATCGGTATCGACACGGTTGATTCGAATACCGGTGGATTTGGTGAAGTTGGCGTACAGCGCTTCATCGGTTTGGTAATGGCGGGCCGAATACAGATTCAGTACCTGCTCTTGGGCCACGGCGGGTGCCAACCAGCCGCTCAAGAGGGCGGCACTCAGAATCGATGAGGAGAAGAAGGAAACTCGCATAGGACTCCCGGCCAAAAACTGTAGGGTGAAGCCGGAAGTCTAGCGTAACAAGAATTATTCTTGTTTGAGGTGAGGTGAATTGCGCTTGATCGGGCGCAAAGTTCCCCGGATTTGTGGGCTCAATGTGACAAGGCCCCTCGGGGTGCCGAGAGGCCTTGGGGTGGTGGCGCTGAGTTGGCGCCCAGCTGCGGCTGAGGCGACTTTGCTCTGAAGCGAGCAGTCCGCAGCGAGAGGCGCGCTTGCCGCTTTCTAGCGGTTCGACGCGATCAGGCGGCCGGCGGCACGTAGCCCGCCACCGCTTCGGCGCCTTCGCCGAAGAAAAACTGTTCCATTTGGCGAGCCAGATATTGACGGGCGCGCAGGTCGGCCAAGTTGAGGCGGTTTTCGTTCACCAGCATGGTCTGGTGTTTCATCCAAGCCGCCCAGGCTTCTTTGCAAATGTTTTGATAAATGCGTTTACCCAGTTCGCCCGGATAGGGCGCGAAATCCAGGCCTTCGCCTTCTTTTTTCAGATAGCTACATTGAACGCTGCGAGCCATGGCAAAACCTCTTGAATGAATGTGAGAGAAGGCGCCGCAACAAGAATGGTGTGGCGCAGTGAAATGGCTGAAATCAGCTCAGTTTTTTGACCAGCACTTGCGAGCGCCGGTCCCAGTTGTACTTGCGCTTGCGCTCTTCGGGCAGCCATTCGGGGTCCACCGTTTGGAAGCCACGCTTGATGAACCAGTGCATGGTGCGGGTGGTCAGCACAAAGATGCTGTTCAAGCCCTGCGATTTGGCGCGCTGCTCGATCCGTTTCAGGATGCGGTCGCCGTCGCCCTGGCCTTGCACATCGGGCGACACAGTCAAGGCTGCCATCTCTGCGGTGCGCGCTTCCACATAGGGGTAGAGCGCGGCGCAGCCAAAGATCACGCCGTCGTGCTCGATGACGGTGTAGAGGTCGATGTCGCGCTCGATCTCGGTGCGGTCGCGTTTGACAAGGGTGCCGTCGCGCTCCAGCGGTTCGATCAGGGCAATGATGCCGCCGATATCGTCGGCATCGGCCTCGCGCAGGCTCTCCAGCTTTTCGTCCACCACCATGGTGCCGATGCCGTCGTGGGTGTAGACCTCCTGTAGCAGGGCGCCATCGACCGCAAAGGGCACGATGTGTGAGCGCTCCACGCCGGCCTGGCAGGCCTTCACGCAGTACTGCAAGTAAAAGTCCACATCCACCGTTTGCATCGCCTCGGCGGGCTTTTTGTTCTGGGCCAAGAGGCGCACCGCGTCGGCCAGGGCCAATTCAGTGTCGACCGGGCTGTCCGGGTCTTTTGGGTCTTCGCGCACGCCGGCCACTTCGCAGACGAACAGCAATTTGTCGGCCTGCAAAGCAATGGCTGCGCTGGTGGCCACGTCTTCCATGGACAAATTGAAGGCCTCACCGGTGGGCGAGAAGCCAAAAGGCGAAAGCAGCACCACCGCGCCGCTGTCAATGGCGCGCTGAATGGCGGCCGCGTCGACACGCCGAACCAGGCCGCTGTGCTGGAAATCTTTGCCGTCCACAATGCCGACCGGCCGGGCGGTCAGGAAGTTGCCGGACACCACCCGCACGGTGGCGTTGGCCATTGGCGTATTCGGCAGCCCCTGCGAGAAGGCCGCCTCAATCTCGAAGCGCAGTTGGCCGGCGGCTTCTTGGGCGCAGTCCAGCGCGATGGCATCGGTGATGCGCATGCCGTGGCTGTACTGCGGCGTTTGACCCTTGGCAGCCAGTTGTTCGTTCACTTGGGGCCTGAAACCATGCACCAGCACGATCTTGATGCCCATGGCGTGCAAGATCGACAGATCCTGCACAAAAGCATTCAGCTTGCCTGCCGCCACCAACTCACCCGGCATGCCGACCACAAAGGTTTCGCCGCGGTAGGCGTGGATATAAGGCGCCACGGACCTGAACCAGGGCACAAAGGTATGGGGGAAGACAAGACTCATGGCCGCAATTGTGCCGCAGGCCATCAGTGGCCCGAGCGCGTGGGGACATGTTTGCGGCGCGCCCGCAGCGGTACTCAGCGCAGGCGCCGACCGGTCTGAAACGGCCTGTGCGCCTGAAAGTTCAGCGGGCGCGGATAATCCGCGCCTCGTGAATGATTCGACCACTCCCCCATCCCGGCCCGCTGAAGCTCCCAAGGCGCAGCGGCCTCAGCAATCTGTGCAAGCTCAGCGGTCTCCCAAGCCACCCCGGCCAGCCGGTGTGACGGAGGCGCGGCGCCCGCCCGTGCCGGCCAATCCACTGCCGCCCATCACTTTCCCCGAGTCCTTGCCGGTTTCCAGCCGGCGCGAGGACATTGCGCAGGCGCTGGCCGAGCATCAGGTCATCATCGTTTGCGGCGAAACCGGCTCCGGCAAGACCACCCAGTTGCCCAAGATCGCGCTGGCGCTGGGACGCGGCCGGGCCAATACGGGCAAGTTGATCGGCCACACCCAGCCGCGGCGCATTGCTGCCAGCAGCGTGGCCAAGCGCATTGCCGACGAGTTGAAGACGCCTATCGGCGAAATCGTCGGCTACAAGGTGCGCTTCCAAGACCGGCTGCAGCCGGGCGCCAGCGTCAAGCTGATGACGGACGGCATCTTGCTGGCCGAGACGCAGACCGACCCGCTGCTGAAAGCCTACGACACCATCATCATCGACGAGGCGCACGAGCGCTCCTTGAACATCGACTTTCTGCTCGGCTACCTGCGCCAGATCCTGCCGCGCCGGCCCGACCTGAAGATCATCGTCACCTCGGCCACCATCGATGCCGATCGCTTCGCCAAGCACTTTGAGTCGATCAAGGGGCCGGCGCCGGTCTTGATGGTGTCGGGCCGCACCTTCCCAGTTGAGCAGCGCTACCGTCCTTTTGAGGAGAGTCGCGAGTACGACCTGAACAACGCCATCTGCGACGCGGTGGACGAGCTCTGGCGCGAGGGTGGCGGCGACGTGCTCGTTTTCCTGCCGGGTGAGCGCGAGATTCGCGAGGCTGCCGAGGCCCTGCGCAAGCATCACCCACCCGGCGTCGAGGTGCTGCCGCTGTTTGCGCGCTTGTCGCAGCAAGAGCAAGACCGGGTGTTTGAGCCGCACGGCCAGCGCCGCATCGTCTTGGCCACCAATGTGGCCGAAACCTCGCTGACGGTTCCAGGCATCCGTTATGTGATCGACCCCGGCATGGCCCGGGTCAAACGCTACAGCTATCGCAACAAGGTCGAGCAGTTGCAGATCGAGCCGGTCAGCCAGAGCTCGGCCAATCAGCGCGCCGGCCGTTGCGGGCGGGTCAGCAATGGCATTTGCATCCGGCTCTACGAGGAAAAAGACTACCTCGCCCGGCCGCGCTTCACCGACCCTGAAATCTTGCGCAGCTCGCTGGCCGGTGTGATTCTTCGCATGAAGACCTTGGGCCTGGGCCAGGTGGATGATTTCCCCTTCTTGGAGCCACCTCCGCGCAAGGCGATTGCCGACGGCTACCAACTGCTCACCGAGTTGGGTGCGGTGGACGAGGCCAATGAGCTCACCGCCATGGGCTGCGAACTCGGCAAGCTGCCGCTCGACCCACGGGTCGGTCGCATGATTCTGGAAGCGCGCAGCCGCGAAGCCTTGGCCGAGATTTTGGTCATCGCCAGTGCGCTCAGCGGCCAAGACGTGCGCGACCGGCCGATGGAGCAGCAACAAGCGGCCGACGAAAAGCACAAGAAATTCGACGACGAGAAGTCCGAATTCCTCGGTTATCTGAAGCTGTGGAAGTGGATCGAAGAAGCCAAAGGCGGCCATGGCGAGCACAAGCTCAGCAACCGTCGCTATGAGCAGTTATTGCGCGAGAACTTCGTCAGCCCGCGCCGAGTGCGTGAGTGGCGCGATGTGTATTCGCAGCTGCACACCGTGGTGGCCGAACATGGCTGGCGTATCAACGGCAGCCCGGCGACTTATGAGCAGGTGCATCTCTCGATGTTGGCCGGCCTCTTGGGTAATTTGGGCTGCAAGAGCGACGAGGATGAGTGGTACCTGGGCGCGCGCGGCATCAAATTCTGGCGCCACCCCGGTGCGCATCTGAGCAAAAAACCGGGTCGCTGGATCGTGGCGGCGGAGTTGGTGGACACCACGCGCCTGTTCGGTCGCGGCATTGCCGCGATCGAACCGCAATGGTTGCCGGGCATTGCCGGGCACTTGATCAAGACCCAGTTGCTGGAACCGCATTGGGAGAAAAAAGCCGCCGAGGTGATCGCGCTGGAGCGCGCCACGCTCTATGGCATCGTCATCTACAACAACCGACGCGTCAATTTCGGCAATGTGGATGCAGCGGCGGCGCGCGCCATCTTCATCCGCGAGGCCCTGGTCAACGGCGAGTGGGAGTCTCGGCTGCCATTCCTGGCGCACAACCAACGCCAGATCCGCAAGGTTGAAGAGTTAGAGCACAAATCTCGCCGCCAAGACGTCTTGGTCGATGACGAGCTGATCTACGCCTATTACGACGAGCATTTGCCGGCCGATGTCTATTCCGGCGCTACCTTGGAGCGCTGGTACCGCCATGCGTCCAAGACCGAGCCCAAGCTCTTGCAGCTCAGCGTCGAGGAGTTGATGCGTCACGAGGCGGCCGGCATCACCAGCAGTGCCTTTCCCAAGACCATCCGCCTGGGCGGCGTCGATTGCCTGGCCACGTATCTGCATGAACCGGGCGATGCCCGCGACGGCCTGACCGTCAGCGTGCCCATTTATGCGCTGAACCAGGTGAACGAGGATCGCTGCGAGTGGCTGGTGCCCGGCATGCTGGAGGCCAAGGTGCTGGCCTTTGTGAAGAGCCTGCATCAGCGCCCGCGCTCGCGCCTGGTGCCGCTGCCCGACTTTGTGGCCGAGTTTGCGGCCACGCATCCTTTTGGCCAGGGCGCCTTGATCGAGGTCTTGCTGAAGGCGGTCAAGGAGCGCACGCAACTGGCGATTCAGCGCAATGACTTCAAGCTGGAGCAGTTGCAGCCGCATTTGTTCATGAACTTCTTGGTCGTCGATGAGCATGGCCGGCAACTGGGCATGGGGCGCAATCTGGCCGCCTTGAAGGCCGAGTTGGGAGGTCAGGCGCGCTCGGCGTTTCAGGCCTTGGCAGCGCTCAAGCTGCCGGCTTCGGCTCCCTCAGCTGCTGCCGGCAAGGCCGAAGCGCCAGCGCCAGTCGCCAAGGGCGGCATTCGCGCCGAGGTGCAGCCCAAGAAGCCAGCGCAGGAACAGGCCAAAACCTATACCGGTTGGACCTTTGGCGAGTTGCCCGAGCTGATGGAGGTGAGCCGTGGTGCGCAGACGCTGATCGGCTTCCCGGCCCTGATCGACCGCAGCGCCCATGTCGAGATCGAGGTGTTTGATGAGCCCGATGTGGCCGCGGCCAAGCACCGACTCGGCCTTCGCCGCCTGGTGGCCTTGCAGCTGAAAGAGCCGCTGAAGTTCTTGGAAAAGAACATCCCCGATCTGCAAAAGATGTCGGTGCTGTTCATGAGCTTGGGAACGGCCGAAGAGTTGCGCGAACAGATCATCGGCGTGGCGCTGGAGCGGGCCTTTTTGGCCGAGCCGCTGCCCAAAGATGAGTTCGCCTTCAAGGCGCGCATCGAGGAAGGGCGCACCCGCCTGAACCTGATCGCCCAGGAAGTGGCGCGTCAGACCGGCGTCGTGTTGCTGGAATTTGCGGCGGCCAGTCGCAAGCTCAAAGATGCCCGCGCCAGCAAGGAAGTCAACGAGGACATCACCGCCCAGCTGCAACGCCTGATCGGCAAGCGTTTTGTCACCGAAACGCCATGGTCGCAGTTGCAGCACCTACCGCGTTACTTGAAGGCCATCAGCGGACGCTTGGACAAGCTGCGCGCCGACCCGGCCCGCGATGCCAAGCTTTTGGCCGAGTTGCGACCTTTGGAGCAGCGCTATCTGCGCCGCGTCATCGAGTTGAAGGGGCAGCAGGATGGCCGCTTGAATGACTTCCGCTGGCAGTTGGAAGAGCTGCGGGTCAGCTTGTTTGCGCAGGAGTTGCGCACGCCGCAGCCGGTCAGCGTCAAGCGGCTGGACAAGGTGTGGGCGCAGCTACAGAACTGAGCCCACACCTTGCGGTGAGACTGACATCTGCCCGGAGGGCGTGTCAGGTCGGTGCCATATGGTGTGGGCGCAGATGCAGGGTTGAGCGCGGGCTCCTTGGCTTGTTTCTTCGAAAATTTGCCGCTCCGGAAGCGATATACCGGGTGAAACACAGTTAGCTCCCCCTATCGCGTCGCAGCCTGATTGGGTCAAATAGGGACAAACCCAGACCCTGGCCCACGAGGCCAGTATTGCCCGTGTCCGACGCCTCTTCCTCTTCCGCCGCCCGACCTCCCGCCAGCGCAGCCAAGGCCGCCGCGCCGGCAGCGCCCATGCGTCGATTCGGCCGTTTCGAGCTGCGCTCGCTGCTCAACAAGAGCATGCGCAGCATGATGTGGTTGGTTTTTGATCCGCGGCTTGGCCAGGAGTTGATGCTCTGCATGCCCCGTGTGGCGCCGAACAGTGCCTCGGCCACCGAGCATTGGCTCCGTATGGCGAATGCCGGCGCTCGCGTGCAGCACCCCAATCTGGCCCATGTGGTGGAGATCGCCCAAGTTGAGCAATGGCCCTACATCGCATACGACCGTGCTTTGGGCGAAACATTGGATGAGCGGCTGGCGCGCCAAGCGGCACCCTTGCCGGTGGACGCCGCCGATTGGGTCTGCCAATACCTGGAGGGCTTGGCCTTTGCCCACGAGGCCGGCCATGCGCATCGCGACGTACAGTGCTCGACATTGATCATCAGCCCGAGCAATCAGGTGAGGGTTGTTGGCCTGGAAGTGGCGCAGGAGGTCTTTCCGGCCAATGTGGACTACAACTCGGTGGCGCGTCGGGCGGCGCGGGAATCGGCTGCCGAAGATATTCTGAGCGTGGGCCTGATGCTGCACCGCATCCTCAGCGGCCGACCGGTGCTGGAGCAAAGCGATTTGCAGGCCGCGATCCAACAGATGCAGCCGATCGGCCACGAGTTGGTGCGCATGGGTTGGGAAACACCGCATCCGATCCCAGAGCCGCTGCGTGCCATTTGCAACCGCGCCACCGACCGGCAGGCGCGCCAGCGTTACCACATCGCCCGCAGCTTTTTGCGCGCGCTGGATGGTTGGCGCACCGCCGCCGCGCATGCCGAGGATGGCCCGATCGCCTTGCTGATGGACAAGCTGCAGCGCATGGGCCATCTGCCCAGTACGTCTACCGCTTTGCAGCGTGTCGGCCAGTCTTCGGCCATGGAGCGGCAGCACACCAGCGCCTTGTCGGGCATGGTGCTGCAGGACATGGCCCTGAGCCTGGAACTGTTGCGGCGGGTCAATAACTCGCTGAAGCAGAGCGGTGCTCCGGTGGATGGCACGGTGTTGAATATGCAGCGCGCCATCGCCATGCTGGGCCTGGAAGGGGTTCAGCAGGCGGCACGTTCCTTGAAACCTTGGCCCGGCCCGCTCAATGAAATGCAGGCCGCCATGCTGCAGAGCCTGATGAAGCGAGTGCATCGTGCCGGCCAGATTGCGCAAGCCTTGCGCCCGGCCGGCTATGACGCCGAGGTGGTGTACCTGATCACGGTGATGCAAAACCTCGGGCGCTTGCTCTTGCAATATCACTTCCCTGATGACGCCCAGCAGATCCGGCAACTGATGCAACCGCCCGAGCCGACCGCCGACCAGCCGCACCCGCAGGCGATGAGCGAGCAAGCGGCGGCCTTTGCGGTGATGGGATGCGATTTGGAGTCACTTGGGGCCGCGGTGGCGCGCCATTGGAGCCTGGGCGACGAGCTGCTGCACATGATTCGCCGCCAGCCGCCCAATGCGGCGCTGCGTGCCGCGGATAGCGAGGCCGATCTATTGCGACTGACCTCCAGCCTGGCCAATGAGCTGGTGGACGCCTTGCTGCTGCCGGAGGGCAAGCCGCGCCAAGCCGGCATCGAGCTGGCCACCCGTCGCTATGCGCGCACGCTGGGCATCGGCTTGCGCGAGGTACAAGCGGCCATGAACCCCGAGCAAGCAGGAGCTGGTGCCGACACGGCCGACTCCGCGTTTGCGCAGCTGTCTGCCCATGGCGCGCTCGATGTGCAGGAGCCCAAGCCCTCATCCTTGCGCGCGCGCTTGGCTGCCAAGTCCGGCGAGCGCCCCAGCTGATGGCCCTCAGGGCTTGACGGCTGGCGATCCCATCCAAACCCGCAGTGCATATCCAGGCCCCGATGCATCCAGACGATCTGCCTTCCCTTTCCAGTTCGCCGATGGCATCCGCCCTGCCAGAAGTTGGGCGTTTCCGTTTGTTGAGCAGTCTCGGGGAGGGCGCGCAGGCGCAGGTCTGGCTGGCCCATGACCCCAGATTGGATCGCGATGTGGCCTTGAAGGTGCTGAAACCCGGCGCCGATCCGTTGAGTCTGGATCAATGGTTGCATGAAGCCCGAGCGGTCAGCCGAATGACCCATCCGAATATCGTGCCGGTGTTCGAGGCCGATAGCCAAGCTGGGCAGTTTTATCTGGTGTTTGAGTATGTGCCCGGCGGCACGCTGGCGGATCGGATGCGGGGCGGCCGCAATGCGCCCATTGATGCGCGAGCGGCGGTCGAGTTGTTTCTCGGTGTGCTCGATGGACTGCAGGCGGCGCATACGGCGGGCGTCGTGCATCGCGACTTGAAACCCAGCAATATCTTGCTTGACGCGCGCGGTCATGCCCGGGTGATGGACTTTGGCATCGCGGCGCGTTTGGCCGCACCGGGGGCAACTGCGGCCTCCGAGCGTCAGCCGGTGGTGGGTACGCCCGGCTATATCTCGCCCGAAGCCGCCAGTGGCGCGCCGCCGAGCGCGCAGATGGATGTGTTCGCAGCCGCCGTGGTGCTGGCGGAGTTGCTCAGCGGCCAGCGCCTCAACTACGACCCCGACCCCTGGGTGGCGGTGCGGCGTGTGATGACGCAAGATTTGCTGTTGCCGGCCGGGCTCGGGCAGGATGTCGATGATGCGCTGCGTGCCATCGTTCAGCGGGGCTTGGCGCGCGATCCCGCGCAGCGTTGGCCGAGCGCCCATGCCTTTCAAAATGCCCTGGCGGAATGGCTTCATCCTGAGCAGCACGAGGAGGGCGACGGCGCCGGGGACGGAGTGGCGCTGGAGTTCTTGCTGCGGCGCATGCGCCATAAAAGTGATTTCCCGGCCATGTCCGATGCGATCAATCGCATCCAGAACCTGACCGCGTCCGAGTCGGGCAGCTTGGCCAGTCTGTCCAATGAGATTCTGAAAGACGTTGCCCTGACCCAAAAGCTGCTGCGCCTGGTCAACACCGTGCAGTACAGCCATGCAGGCGGCGGCAGCATCAGCACCGTCTCGCGGGCGGTGGCGCTGGTCGGCTTCGCCGGCATTCGCAATCTGGCTTTGTCGCTGATCTTGCTGGAGCGCATGGAGAACAAGGCCCATGCCCAGCAACTGCGCGAAGAATTCCTGCGCTCGCTGATGGCGGCCTCCTTGGCACGCGAGTTGTGCCTGAACCCGCGCGAGAGCGAGGAGGCCTTTCTGTGCGCCATGATGCATCACCTGGGGCGGGCGCTGTGTGAGTTCTACTTCCCCGAGGAAGCGCAGCAGGTCCGGCGCATCACCCGGCCGGAGCGGGACGGCAGCGCAGTGTCACCTGCCTTGGTGCCCAAAGCCCCGGTTAGCGAGGGCGTGGCCTCCACCCAGGTCTTGGGGATGAGCTATGAGCAGTTGGGGCTGGGCGTGGCGCGCCATTGGGGCTTGCCCGACAGCTTGCAGCAAAGCATGCGCAAGCCGCATGGCGACCCGCCGATGCGCCAGATCGATCATCCGGTCGAGCGCCAGCGCTGGCTGGCCCATGCTGCCAATGCGGTGGCCGACGTGATCCTGCATACCGACCCGGCCGAGGCTCATGCCCGCGTGCACGCGATGGCGCAGCGCTATGCCCGGGTGCTGGGCGTGACGGCCGAGCATTTCGATGTGGCGGCCGATCAGGCGCGTCAGCGCTTGGCCCAGGTGGCCGATGCGATGGGCATCCGATTGGCGAGAAACTCCCCGGCGCATCGTTTGTTGGCGCCGCTGGCACCGTCGTTGAGCGACTCACTGACGCCGCATGAATTGCAGGCAACCCAGGTGGAGGAGCCGACCCTGGGCATGAGCCATCAGCAGCTGACGCGCGAGCAGGCGGTCGAGATGATGGCGGCCGGCATCCAGGACATCACCAACGCAATGGTTGAAACCTTCAAGCTCAATGAAGTGTTGCGGATGATTTTGGAAACCATCTTCCGGGCGCTGGGCTTCCGCCGCGTGGTGTTTTGTTTGCGCGACCCGAAGTCCGAGTGTTTGACCGGACGCTTTGGCTTGGGGGAGGGCGTCGAGCAACTCACCCCCATATTCAAGATTCCGCTGCGCGTTCCCGCCAACGGGCATGCAGACTTGTTTGCCGCCGTCTGCCAAAAGGGGGCTGACACCCTGATCACCGACGCCACCGTGTCCAAAATCGCCGAGCGTCTGCCTGTTTGGTATCAGGGGCCGGTGCGGGCGCCGAGCTTTCTGTTGCTGCCGATGTTGATGAAGGGCGTGCCTTTCGCCCTGATTTATGCCGACAAGGCTCAGCAAGGCGGAATCGACCTGGGTGAGAAGGAACTGTCTTTGTTGCGCACCTTGCGCAACCAGGCCGTGATGGCCTTCAAACAGACCGTCTGAAAGGCCTGCAGGCCGGCCTTCAACCGCAAAAGGCTGTGTGGCGGCTACTCCGACCACTCGCTCAAACGGGTGATTGTTTGTAAATATTTGTACCTTTATGATTGCGCCCGAGTAAATCAGCCGGTGCGCATCAGCCCTTTGTGGTCGTCGCAACCGGTCGAAGCGAGGCCTTTCAGGCCTTGCGCGGCGGTGGGCCCGAGCAGTCCCATCGGGTCCCGAGGGACCGAAAGAGGGATTTTTCAATGTGGACCGATCGGCCTGCCTTGCCGGGCCTTGACTTGCCGCGTGGGCAGTCGCCCGCCAGCCAGCCCGATCTAGCCTTGCGTCCGGCAGGCAAGAGCTTGCCCTTCGGCTTGGATGCCAGCAATGCCCAGCATATGGCCTGGCTGACGTTCGGCTTCATGGCATTTCACCTGGTGCTGTGGACTGTGCTGGCCTCGCTGAGCCATCGCGCGCCGCCTTGGGACAATGTCGAACAACTGGTTTGGCAACAGTCGCTCGAGTGGGGCTATTACAAGCATCCGCCGTTCCCAACCTGGTGGGTCTATGGCTGGACCAGTCTGCTGGGTCGTTCGATGTGGGTGACCTTTTTTGCGGCACAACTGAGCGTTGTGCTGATGCAGTTCTTCATCTGGCGCATTGCCTTGCTGGTCACCACGCCGGCCCGAGCCTTTGTTTCGGTCGCCCTGAGCAGCTTGCTGATTTATCACGGTGTGCACGGCATCATGGCCAACCACAACACCATTCAGCTGATGCCGGTGGGCCTGCTCTTGTGGTTGAGCTTGTTGGCGGTGCGCGCCGAAGGCCAAGTGAGGCTAGGTGCGACAGGGCAACTGGAGCCGCTGGGCCGTTGGATCTTGGTCGGCGCCGCCGCGGCCCTGTGCCTGCTGTCCAAGTACAGCGCCCTGATTTGGCTGGCCGTTATCGGCGTCTGGATGTTGCAGGACAAGCGCATGCACAGCTGGCGTGCCTGGGGGGGTGTGGCGCTGGCGCTGTTGGTTTGCGCGATCTTGATGATCCCGCATATCGAGTGGCTGCTGCGCGACGGTTCGCCGGGCTTGAGCTATGCCGACCGTGCCGTGCATGGGCAAAACGATGCCGACGATATCGACCATTGGGGTCGTCTGTTCAAGTTTTTGTTGATACAGTTCGGCCGCGTGCTGCCCTTGTTGATTGGGGTGGGCCTGCTCTTGGCTTGGCTGCGGCGCGGAGCGGGGCAGGCGCAGGCGCAGGCACAGGCGAATTCGGCCGCGCCGCGGGCCGAAGCGCCAAGCTCAGAGTGGACCTTTGTGCTGTTCATGACCCTGGGCCCGGTCGTCTTGACCTCGCTGCTGGGCGTGGCCGGTGTGCGCCTGGGCTCCGCCTGGGCGGCGACCTTCTTTGTGATGGCCGGGGTGCTGTCTTTGCACTGGCTGCCGCAGACTTCCGACCAATTGGTGCGCAAGGCCCTGTGGGTTTGCGTGGCCATGGAACTGCTGCTGGCCCTGGGCATGGTGGTGGGCGGCGCCTGGGGTGCCGACCGTGTCGGCCATGCCGCGCGATCCAATTTCCCGGCCGCCCGTTTGGCTCGCAAGTTGGATGTGGTGTGGAAGGAGCATGCCCGCACGCCCTTGCGGGTGGTGATCGGCGAAACCTGGCTGGCCGGCAATGTGTCGGTGCGCAGCAAGACGCAGCCCATGGTGTTCATCGACGCCGACCCGCAAAAGTCGCCCTGGATCAAGCCGCATATGGTCGCCGACTGTGGTGCCTTGCTGTTGATTGACCGACGCGATATGGCCAACCCGCTGGATCCGCGCGTTGCGGCCTTGTTGGACCAAGCCGCGTCGACGGGCACCTTGACGCTGCCCTGGACGCGGCGCGGCAATGGCCCGAAGCTGGAAGTGCAGTGGGCCGTCTTGGAGGCCCAAAACCCGAGTGCCTGCCCGCTCTGATCGTTCACGCCTGGCGTGGGATTAGGCTTTGGCCGCGTGCGGGTTTGAGGGGCTGGGCTAGACTGCCGGGCCAATCGCGAGCCGCCCAGTCGGCTTGGCCTCAGCCCACTTTCACCACGCCCATGCCTGCCATCCAAGAATCCACGCTGCTGCAAGCGCTGCAAACCGTCGTCGACCCGAATACCGCGCAGGATTTCGTCAGCACCAAGCAGCTGAAGAATCTGCGTCTGGACGGCGCCGATGTGTCCTTCGACATTGAACTGCCTTACCCCGGTGCCAGCCAGCAGGCGGAGCTGCGTCGCCATTTGGTGGCAGCGGCCCGCACGGTTGAAGGCGTGGGCAATGTCAGCGTCAACATCCACAGCAAGATCGTTGCCCATGCGGTGCAGCGCGGTGTGCAGTTGCTGCCGGGGGTGAAGAACATCATCGCCGTGGCCTCCGGCAAGGGCGGTGTGGGTAAGAGCACCACGGCCGCCAATCTGGCGCTGGCGCTGGCCGCCGAAGGTGCGCGGGTTGGTGTGTTGGATGCTGACATCTATGGCCCCAGCCAACCGATGATGCTGGGTGTCAGTGGCCGACCCGAGAGTGAAGACGGCAAGCTGATGGAGCCGATGCTGGGCTATGGTTTGCAGATCATGTCCATCGGCTTTTTGGTGGAAGACGACCAGGCCATGATCTGGCGCGGCCCGATGGCCACCCAAGCGCTGGAGCAACTGCTGCGCCAAACCCGTTGGCAAGACCTGGACTATCTGATCGTCGACATGCCGCCCGGCACCGGTGATATCCAGCTGACGCTGTCGCAGCGGGTGCCGGTGACTGGCGCTGTGATCGTGACCACGCCGCAAGACATCGCCCTGATCGATGCCAAAAAGGGCTTGAAGATGTTTGAGAAGGTCGGCGTGCCGATCTTGGGCCTAGTCGAGAACATGGCCGTGCACATTTGTACGAACTGCGGGCACGCCGAACACATCTTCGGCGTTGATGGCGGTCAGAAGATGGCTCAGGCCTACGGTGTCGACTACCTGGGCGCCTTGCCTCTGGCCATGTCGATCCGCGTGCAGGCGGATGCCGGCCAGCCCACCGTGGTGGCCGATCCCGACGGCGAGGTGGCTGCACTCTACAAGGCCTTGGCCCGCAAGGTGGCAGTCAAGATCGCGTCGCAGGCCAAGGACTACTCGGCCAAGTTCCCCAATATCTCGATCTCCAAAAGCACTTGAGCACTTGAGCACCTGAGCATCTGATAGCGGCGGCGCTTGCCCATCGGCACATCGCGGGTGAAAGTGAATTTGCACATTCAAGCCCGCGGCGCCGCGTCCGATAGCCCACAGGTGCCGGTAAAAAGGCGAGGCGAACAGCAGGGCTTGAAGGCTCTGCGCAGGACCTCCCATCCGGCCTGCGTGGTCGCGACTTGTCGCGAGGGGATGCACGCGCCGAAACCGTGTGGACTGCGGGACTGCTGGTGATGCCGAACGCGGTGTGGATGGTGAATTTGTCGGTGCAACTGACCTCTTGACCTGTGGCGACCTGGGTGAATCGGATTCGCAGCGCGAATCCTCTCAGGGGACACACCGATGAAAACCGTCAAGCAGATGTTCAGCGCGGCCTTGCTCGCCATGGGGGCGGTCGTGCTGCTGCTTCTAGTCGCCATTTCAAGATTGAGCGCGGCGGGTGACGCCGTCACAGCGGCCGAGGGCTCGCGTTACCTCTCCTCGATGTTGGCGGATGAGTTGCGACAGAGCTCCGATGACTTGACCCGCTTGGCGCGCACCTATGTGATGACCGGTGACCCGCAGTGGGAGCAGCAGTACTTCGAGGTGCTGGACATCCGCAACGGCAAGAAACCGCGCCCGAGCGGCTATGAAAAGATTTACTGGGACTTCCGCGCCGCCGGCATCACGCCGCCGGCAGGCAAGGGCAGCAGTAGCAGCCAGCCCTTGCTGGACATGATGAAAGCCGCCGGTTTCACCGACGCCGAGTTCGGCAAGCTGAAGGAAGCGGCGGCCAACTCGGACGACTTGGTCAAGACCGAGACCGTGGCCATGAATCTGGTCAAGGGTTTGTACGACGACGGCAGCGGCAAGTTCACCAAGCAAGGTGAGCCCGACTTGGCCAAGGCCCAGGCCCTGATGCACGACAAGAACTATCACCAGTTCAAGGCCAAGATCATGAAGCCGGTGGATGAGTTCTTGCGCATGTTGGATGCGCGTACCGAGTCGGCCGTGCAGGTGGCGCAGGCGGCCCAAGACCGTTGGTTCAAGATCGTGGTGCTGATGGCTCTGCTGACAGCCGGCACCGGATTGGCTTTGCTGTGGTACGCCAAGCATTGGGTCAGCCGTCGTTTGGTCGGGGAGCCCTTCCAGGTGGTGGAGGCCGTCAAGGTGATTGCCGGCGGCAATTTGGCGCAGCAACTGAAGAACGACAGCAGCGACCCGAACAGCGTGATGGGTGTGCTGGGCGACTTGGTGGAGCGCTTTTCTCAGGCCGTCAGCCAGGTTCGGCATGGCACGGATGGCGTGGTCAACGCCAGTGCCGAGATTGCGCAAGGCAATAACGACCTGAGCATCCGCACCGAACAACAAGCCAGCTCTTTGCAACAAACCGCCTCGTCCATGGACATCTTGGGCGGCACGGTGCGCCAGAACGCGGACAACGCGCATCAAGCGAACCAGTTGGCGGTCAATGCCAGTTCCGTGGCTGAAAAAGGTGGCACGGTGGTCAGCCAGGTGGTGGACACCATGAAGGGCATCAATGACAGCTCACGCCGCATCGCCGACATCATCAGCGTGATCGACGGCATCGCTTTTCAGACCAATATCCTGGCGCTGAACGCGGCGGTTGAGGCGGCTCGCGCCGGCGAGCAGGGGCGCGGCTTTGCCGTGGTCGCCAGCGAGGTGCGCAGCTTGGCTCAACGCAGCGCCGAGGCTGCCAAGGAGATCAAGCAGTTGATCAACGACAGCGTTGAGCGGGTCGAGCGCGGCACCAGTCTGGTGGACGAGGCCGGGGCCACCATGGAGGAAATCGTGGCCTCCATCAAGCGGGTGACCGACATCATGGGCGAGATCAGCAGTGCGAGCAGCGAACAAAGCGCTGGCGTGGCCGAGATCGGCGATGCGGTCAGCAAAATGGACCAAACCACCCAGCAAAACGCCGCTTTGGTCGAGCAAAGCGCTGCCGCTGCGGAAAGTCTGCGCCAGCAGGCGCAAACGCTGCAGCAAGCGGTGGCGGTGTTTACCCTTCGCTGAGCTGAAATTAGCGCCGGGCCTAAAGCTCGTCCTCGGCCAAGGGCTTCGGCGACCGCTAGACTGCGGCGATGGACGACGCTGCCGACTCGACGCAAACGCAGGCTCATGACCCGCTGCCCTCAGGCCGCCCCTCGGTGAAGGTGGCGGTCCTGATGCAGCGCGAAGCTCAGCCCAATCAATGGGAAGACTGGCGCTTTTCGGTCGCCGATGTGGTGGCCCATCAGGCGGCCTTTGGTGAGTCGCCGCGGGTCTTGCGTGATGACGGCAAGCTGCAGATCTGTCTGCACCCCAATTTCGAGCTGACGCTCTATGCCGATGAGGCCGAGGGTTACTACCTCAACCTGAATTCGGGTGCACCGGTCTGGTTCGTGGTCTGGCGCGTCAGCGATGAGGACCCTTCTTTAGCCTGGGCCGAGCGTGTCAGCCTGAGCTATACAGAAGCCGGCCGTTGGTTGGATGCGCAGGAGCGGGTCGACAACGTGCCCTTGCCGGCCGATCTGGCCACATGGTTGCAAGCCTATGTCGAGGTCTATTACAGGCCGGAAGTGAAAAAGGAACGCCGTCGCCCGCAGTCCTTTATTTCGCCAGGAGAGCGCCGCTGATGGCCGAGTCAAACGACGAGGCGCCGGCAGGATTCTTGGCGCGTTGGGGACGCCGCAAGGCCCTGGCGCGCACCGGGGCGCCGCTGCCGGATGCGCCGCCCGCTGCGCCTGTTGCGCCCGATCCCGCTCCGCAGGCCCCGGCCCCTGCCGCTGCAGTCACGGCTCCCGCGGTGCAATCGCTGCAGGCCCAGCCCGCGCCGGTTGCGGAGCAGCCGGTGCTGCCGACCTTGGCCGACGTCGCGACCTTGAACGCCGACTCTGATTACAGCCGTTTCATGAGCGCCGGGGTGGACCGCGGTGTGCAGCGTGCCGCCATGAAAAAGCTATTCTTCAGCGACCCCCACTTCAATGTGATGGATGGGCTGGACACCTATATTGACGACTACGGCAAGCCCGACCCGATTCCGCTGGCGGTATTGCGCCAGATGAATCAGTCCAAGGCCTTGCGCCTGTTCGACGCAGAGGATCAGGTCGAGGAAAAAACGGCCGCCTCGGCGCTGACCGCTCCGCAGTCGGCTCAGGACTTGCCGCCAGAACAACTCGACCCGCCGCCTTCCACGCGCCCACCCGCCATCGACACCGCGAGCCCGCCCGATGACCACGACCCTGATCTGCGATTGCAACAAGACGATGCCGCTGGACGGCCCGGCACTGAAGAAGGCTCTGGGCCCTGAAGCCGGCCAAGGGCTGGAGACGGTTCACACCTTGCTGTGCCGCCGCGAGGCCGGCGATTTCCAGCGCGCAGCCAAATCGGCCGGCTCGGCCGATGGCTTGCTGGTGGCCTGCACGCAGGAGAGCCTGCTGTTCCAACAATTGAATGAGCAGACCGTGGGCGCCGCCTCGCTGCAGGAGCGGCCGATCCGCTTTGTCAATATCCGCGAAACCGGCGGCTGGTCCAAAGATGCGCGTCAAGCCACGCCGAAGATCGCGGCCTTGTTGGCGATGGCGCAATTGCCCGATGCGGCGCCGGTGCCTACCGTCAGCTACCAGTCGCAAGGCAGGGCGTTGATCATCGGCGCGCCGGCGCGCGTGCAGCGTGCCGCCGAAATGCTGGCCGATAAGTTGACCTTGAGCCTGTTGGTGCAAGGCCCGGGCGCTTTGCCGCAACACCGCAGCTGGCCGGTCTTTGCCGGGCAAGACATCCGCATCAGCGGCTGGTTAGGGGCGTTTGAGGTCAGCTGGGTGCACAGCAACCCGATCGATCTCGATCTGTGTACCCGCTGCAATGCCTGCGTCGATGCTTGTCCGGAGTCGGCGATTGATTTCAGCTACCAGATCGATCTGAGTCGATGCGGCAGCCACCGCGATTGCGTCAAGGCTTGCGCTGCCGCCGGCGCGATCGACTTTGATCGCCAGTCGCAGGCGCTGAGCGAAAACTTCGACCTGGTGCTGGATTTGAGCGAGGCGCCGTTGATCGAATTGCACCAGCCGCCGCAGGGCTACTTTCATGCGCCGGACGATGCCAAGCTGATGGCTGCCGTGCTGCAGATGCGCGATGCGGTGGGGGAATTCGAAAAGCCCAAGTTCTTCAACTACAAGCAAAAACTCTGCGCCCACAGCCGCAATGAGCAGATCGGTTGCTCGGCTTGTATCGAGGTTTGCTCGGCCCAGGCGATCCGCAGCGATGCTTCGCGCAAGGGCAAACCGGGCGGCGCCGCCTTGGCCGGCATCATCGTGGAGCCGCATCTGTGCGTTGGTTGCGGTGCCTGCACGACCGTCTGCCCGAGTGGCGCGATCAGCTATGCCACCCCCGCCGCCGATGCCCAAGGGCAGCGCATTCGGACCTTGCTGAGCACCTTTGCGCGCGCCGGTGGCAAGGATGCGGCGCTGCTGATTCATAGCCAGGGCGCAGGCGCGCAATTGATCGGTGAACTGGGCCGCGCGGCCCGCGCACAGGCAGGCATCCACGGCGTGCCGGCCCGCGTGCTGCCCATCGATGCTTGGCATACCGCGTCCTTTGGCATCGAGTTGTGGCTGTCGGCGCTGGCCTATGGCGCGAGCAATGTCTGGGTCTTGATGACCGAGGAGGAGGCGCCCGAATACCGTGCTGCCGTCAGCGCCCAAATGGCCGTAGCAAAGTCGATCTTGCATGGCCTGGGCTTCAAGGGGCAACACCTGACCCTGATCGAAGCCCAGACGGCGCAGCAATTGGATGCTGCGCTGCAAGCCAAGCCCGCGCAAGCGGTGGCGCGAAGCGCGGATCAAGTGGCAAGCTACCGCGTCTTGGCCGATAAGCGCGCCACCTTGGAGTTGTGCCTGGAGTATTTGATGGCGCAGTCGGTCGCTGTTCCGGATGAAATTGCCCTGCCTTCGGTGGGCTCGCCCTTCGGCAGCCTGCGGGTGGACGCCGACCGCTGCAGCATGTGCCTGAGTTGCGTCAGCGCCTGCCCAGCCGGCGCTTTGGCCGACAACCCGGACAAGCTGCAACTGCGGCTGATCGAGAAGAATTGCGTGCAATGTGGCTTGTGCGCCAGCACTTGCCCGGAGCAGGCTATCAGCCTGCTGCCGCGCCTGTTGCTCGCCGATGGCGGGCGCAGTCGCAAACAGATGCAGGTCCTCAACGAAGTAGAACCGTTTTGCTGCGTGCGCTGCGCCAAGCCTTTCGCGACGCCCAAGGCGATCGAATTGATGATGGCCAAGCTGGGGGCGCACCCAATGTTTCAAGGCGCGGGCGCGCGGCGTCTGCAGATGTGTGCCGATTGCCGGGTGGTCGATCTGCATAGCAACCCGAACGAAGTCAGGATTACCGATTTATGAGCCAGCAAGAATCCACCGCGACGACTCTGGCCGGCGTCGAACTGACGGCCGACTTGGGCATGGGCGAAGAGTTGGCGCGCGCCGAGGTCTATGGCCTGTTGGCCGAGTTGTTCTATGCGCCATTGCGCGGCGAGTTGTTTGAGCAACTGCGCGTGGCGGTGACCGAGGCGCCCAGCGCGGGCGCGTTTCTGGAAACGCATTGGTCGGAACTGGTGGCGGCGGCCCGGCGCTTGAGCTTGGACGAAATCAATGACGAGTTCGTCGCTTTGTTTGGCGGCGTCGGCAAGCCCGAGATCTGCGTCTATGGCTCCTTCTATCTGACGGGCTTTTTGAATCAGCAGCCGCTGGTGGAACTGCGCCGAGACTTGGAAGTGCTTGGGCTGGAGCGGCCCGCGGCGGTGCTGGAGACCGAAGACCATATCGCCACCCTCAGCGAGGTGATGCGCTATCTGATCGCCGGGGATGACGCCGGCGTCAGCAACCTGGCTGGGCAGCAGCGCTTTTTCAACGCCCATCTGCGCGCTTGGGTGGAGCAGTTTTGCGATGCGCTGGCCCTGCATCCACGGGCCGATTTTTATCGGGCGGTGGCGGTGTTCGCGCGCGATTTTTTTGCGGTGGAAGCGCAGGGTTTCGATCTGCTGGAAGTTTGAATCTCACTTTTTGCTTGCAGCAGGCTGACGGTGTTCGATGTGCTGGCACGCGTGCGAACTACGGGTCTAGCGCAATGCAAGGAGAGGCCGTCCACGCTATATTTCAACGGCCGCCGTTTTCGGAGTTGATGACCATGAGCAAAAAGCAATTGACCGACACCTCGCAAACGCCGCCGCTTGATTCGGCCAAGGCTGAGCCTAGCCCGCGTCGCGGCTGGCTCCTGGGACTGGGTGCTGCCGGCGCTGGCGCCTTGGCGGTCAAGGTCTTGCCGGGAGCGGCGGTTGAAGAGGTGGCTGTGCTCGCCACGCCCGCTGTGCCCGAGGCCAGAGGCGGCTATCAACTCAGCCCGCATGTCTTGCGCTATTACGAAACGGCCCGCTCGTAAAACGAGCCTCGCCGTTCAAGCCATGAAAACACGGCAGGGCGTTTGCTAGCCGGCCTGCAGGAGACGATATGTTGCTCACACGCAAAAACTCTGCCGCTGTCGCGCCGGCCCAATCTGGCTTGCTCAACAGCCTGACGCGCGGTTTGGATGCGCAAAACCGCCGCGCCATTCCTACGATGGACCGCCGCCTGTTCCTGCGCCGCTCGGGTCTGGGTTTGGGCGCTGGCTTGGCGGCTTCGCAGCTGAGCCTGGTGCAGAAGAAGGCGCATGCCGCCGATGCAGCCCCAGCCGCGGCCGGTGGCAAAAAAGTCGAAGTCAAGCGCACCATTTGCGGCCATTGCTCGGTGGGTTGTGCGGTCGATGCGGTGGTGGAGAACGGTGTCTGGGTTCGTCAAGAGCCGGTGTTTGATTCGCCCATCAACCTCGGCGCGCACTGTGCCAAGGGCGCGGCCCTGCGTGAGCATGGTCACGGTGAGCATCGCCTGCGCACACCGATGAAGTTGGTGGGCGGCAAGTACCAAAAGATCAGCTGGGATGAGGCGCTGAACGAGATCAGCGCCAAGATGTTGGAGCTGAAAAAGCAAAGCGGCCCCGATTCGGTCTTTGTGGTCGGGTCGAGTAAGCACAACAACGAGCAAGCCTATTTGCTGCGCAAATGGGTGAGTCTGTGGGGCAGCAATAACTGCGACCACCAGGCCCGGATTTGCCACTCCACCACGGTGGCGGGTGTGGCCAATACCTGGGGCTACGGGGCCATGACCAACTCGTACAACGATATGCGCAATGCCCGCGCTGCGATGTACATCGGCTCGAATGCGGCCGAGGCCCACCCGGTGTCCATGCTGCACATGCTGCATGCCAAGGAAACCGGCTGCAAGATGATTGTGGTGGACCCGCGCTTCACCCGCACCGCAGCTAAGGCGGACGACTATGTGCGCATCCGCTCCGGCTCCGACATCCCCTTCGTCTTCGGCTTGGTTTATCACATCTTCAAGAACGGCTGGGAAGACAAGAAGTACATCCACGACCGCGTCTACGGCATGGGCAAGGTCCGCGACGAGATCATGGCCAAGTGGACGCCGGACAAGGTCGAGGAGGCCTGCGGCGTCGATGAAGCGACCTGCTACAAGGTTGCCAAGACCCTGGCCGACAACCGCCCCAGCACCATCGTCTGGTGCATGGGTCAGACCCAGCACACCACCGGCAATGCGGTGGTGCGCGCCTCTTGCATTTTGCAACTGGCGCTGGGTAATGTGGGCGTTAGCGGCGGCGGCACCAATATCTTCCGCGGTCACGACAATGTGCAGGGCGCGACCGACGTCGGCCCCAATCCAGATTCATTGCCCGGCTATTACGGCCTGGCCGAAGGCGCTTGGAAGCACTTTGCCAAGATCTGGGATCTGGACTTCGAGTGGATCAAAAAGCAGTACGCCCCCGGCATGCTGACCAAGCCCGGCATGACCGTGTCGCGTTGGATCGACGGCGTGCTCGAAAAGAACGAGCTGATCGACCAAGAAAGCAATCTGCGCGGCCTGTTCTTTTGGGGCCATGCGCCGAACTCTCAGACCCGCGGTCTGGAGATGAAAAAGGCCATGGACAAGCTGGACCTGTTGGTGGTGGTCGACCCATTTCCTTCAGCCACGGCGGCGATGGCCGCCATGCCCGGCAAGGATGAAGACAAGAACCCGAACCGCGCCGTCTACCTGCTGCCGGCTTGTACGCAGTTTGAGACCAGCGGTTCCTGCACTGCCTCGAATCGCTCGATCCAGTGGCGCGAAAAAGTGATCGAGCCGCTGTGGGAATCGCGCACCGATCACATGATCATGTATCAGCTGGCGCAAAAGCTGGGCTTCGACAAGGAGCTGGTCAAGACCTACAAGATGGTGCCGGGCAAGGGCGGCATGATGGAGCCCGAGACCGAGTCCATCCTGCGCGAGATCAACAAGGCCTTGTGGACCATTGGCTACACCGGCCAAAGCCCGGAGCGCCTGAAAGCGCATATGCGCAATATGAATGTCTTCGATGTGAAGACGCTCAAGGCCAAGGGCGGTATCGACAAGGAAACCGGCTACAAGCTTGATGGCGACTACTTCGGCCTGCCCTGGCCTTGCTACGGCACGCCCGAGCTCAAGCACCCCGGCTCGCCGAATCTGTATGACACCTCCAAACATGTGATGGAAGGCGGCGGCAATTTTCGCGCTAACTTCGGTGTTGAGCGGGAAGGGGTCAGCCTGCTGGCCGAAGACGGCTCACATTCCAAGGGCGCTGAGATCACCACCGGCTACCCGGAGTTTGACCATCTGCTGCTGAAGAAACTGGGCTGGTGGAACGACTTGACCGAGGCCGAGCAAAAGCTGGCCGAGGGCAAGAACTGGAAGACCGATCTGTCGGGTGGCATCCAGCGCGTGGCGATGAGTCATGGCTGCCATCCCTTTGGCAACGCCAAAGCACGCGCCGTGGTCTGGAACTTCCCGGATCCAATCCCGCAGCATCGCGAGCCCTTGTATTCCACCCGCCCGGACCTGGTCGCCAAGTACCCCACGCATGACGACAAGAAGGCCTTCTGGCGCTTGCCCACGCTCTACAAGAGCGTGCAGGAGAAAAATGCCGACATCGGCAAGACCTTCCCGCTGATCATGAGCTCCGGCCGCTTGGTCGAGTACGAGGGCGGCGGCGAGGAAACCCGCTCCAACCCCTGGCTGGCCGAGTTGCAGCAGCATATGTTCGTCGAGATCAACCCGGCCACCGCCAATGACCGCGGCATCCGTAACGGCGAAGACGTATGGGTCACCACGCCAACTGGCGCCAAGATTACCGTCAAGGCTCTGGTGACCGAACGGGTCGATCGTGGCACGGTGTGGCTGCCGTTCCACTTCTCCGGCCGCTGGCAAGGCGCGGACATGTTGGCCTATTACCCAGAGGGCGCCGCACCGGTGGTGCGCGGCGAAGCGGTCAACACCGCCACGACCTATGGGTATGACAGCGTGACGATGATGCAAGAAACCAAGACGACGGTTTGCCAGGTTGAGCGCGCCCGCGCTTGAGGTGACAGCGTTCGTTCAGCGGAGACAAAAGCATGGCAAGAATGAAATTCATCTGCGACGCCGAGCGTTGCATCGAGTGCAACGGCTGCGTCACGGCTTGCAAGGCTGAGCACGATGTGCCCTGGGGCGTGAACCGCCGTCGGGTTGTCACACTGAATGATGGTGTGGCGGGCGAGAAGAGCATCTCGGTGGCTTGCATGCATTGCTCGGACGCGCCATGCATGGCGGTCTGCCCGGTCAACTGCTTTTATCGCACCGACGAAGGCGTGGTCCTGCACGACAAGGACATCTGCATCGGCTGCGGCTACTGCTCTTATGCCTGCCCCTTTGGCGCGCCGCAGTTCCCTAGCAATGGGACTTTCGGCCTGCGCGGCAAGATGGATAAATGCACCTTCTGCGCCGGCGGCCCCGAAGCGAATGGCAGCCAGGCCGAGTACGAAAAGTACGGGCGCAATCGCCTCTCTGAAGGCAAGCTGCCGGCCTGCGCCGAGATGTGCTCGACCAAGGCCTTGCTCGGCGGTGATGGCGATGTGGTGGCCGACATCTTCCGCAACCGCGTGCTGGTTCGCGGCAAAGGCAGCGAGGTCTGGGGCTGGGGCACGGCCTACGGTAAGCCCAGCGATGGTGCTCAAGCGCCCAAGGCTGCAGCTGCCAGCGAGGTGAAGTCATGAGCGGCGCGCGCATGGGCTTGCTCTGCCTTGGCGCCTTGATGGCCTTGCAGGGCTGCGGCGAACGCAGCCAGAAGCTGGAAGGCAAGCATCACGGCAGCGACACCACCGTGTGGAGTGTCAGCGAGGCCGCCAACCCTGCCTTCGCCGCTCCCGGTTGGAAAGCCGGGGACAAGGCCGCGTGGGAGGCCCAGATTCGTCAGCGCAACCAAGCGCAAAACGATTATTCGCGTTGAGTCCTCGGGGAGCCACTATGCGAAGTTTCATTGTTTCCCTGCTTCTCGGATTGAGCATGGGCTTGGCCTGCGCGCAAGCCGCGCCAGAGCCGGCTGCATCGTCCCCTCAATCCGCTGCGCCGAATGGTTTTGTGGCGCCCGCGGCGCCGCAATCGGACGAGAGCAATGCGCAGCGCGCCAAGACGCAGCCCGGCAATAACGCGCCGTTTTGGCGGTCTGTGCATGAGTCGGGCGTCCAGCAGGGCGTGACAAATCTGCCGGGCGCCGAAAAAGGCATGTTGATCCAGCCGATGGTGCAGTACCCCGGATCGCGGCTGACCACCGCCGGTGAGGCTTGGCGCCAGGTGCGCAACCAATGGATCATTCCCTACGGCGGTTCATTGATTGTTATCGCCGCGCTGGCCTTGGCCTTGTTCTACTTCTCCAAGGGGACTTTGGGTGGGCATGAGCCCTATACCGGCCGCTTGATTGAGCGCTTTACCTACTTCGAACGCGCCGCCCATTGGGCCAATGCGATTGCCTTCAGCGTGCTGGCCATTTCGGGCCTGGTGATGGCCTTCGGCAAGTTTTTTATGCAACCGGTCTTGGGCGGCACGCTGTTTGGCTGGCTGGCTTATGCGCTGAAAACGGCGCATAACTTCGCGGGCCCGCTCTTCGCCGTCTCCTTGCTGGTGGTCTTCATCACCTTCGCCCGCGACAACCTGCCGAACCGCCATGACCTGACCTGGCTGCTCAAAGGCGGTGGCTTGTTTGGCGAGCATGAGGTGCCGTCCGGTCGTTTCAATGCCGGTGAGAAGGTGCTGTTCTGGGCCGGTGTTTTGCTGCTCGGATTCATCGTGGTGATATCGGGCTTGGTGCTGGACCAGTTGGTGCCTGGCATGGCCTATTTGCGCGGTGACATGCAGATCGCCCATATGGTTCATGCCGTGGCTGCCATTCTGATGATGGCGCTGTTCCTGGGTCACATCTATATGGGCACGATCGGCATGAAGGATGCCTACAAGGCCATGAAAACCGGTATGGTCGACGAAGGCTGGGCACGCGAGCACCATGAGCTTTGGTATGACGACATCAAGGCCGGCAAGATTCCTGCTCAGCGATCGGCTTCGGTAGCCGCAAGCCCCGCATCGTCCAAGCCCGCCGCTCAGCATTGAAGCGCCGCACACCAAAGGATTTTCATCATGCGTTTGCGTCCTCTTTATCTTTCGGGCCTGAGTCTTTTGTTGGGTTTGATCACGGCCACGGCGGCGTCCGCCAAGTTGCCGGCTCCCAGTGATGAAGCCAAGGCCAAGGCGGCGTTGACGGCCGCCAAGACGGCGTGGACCGACAAGGTATCGGCCTATCAGCTGTGCCAGGCCATGAATCGCACCGCCGACGCTTACCGCAAGAGCGCCAAGGCCGCGGGCAAAGAATTGCAGCCTGTGGTGGAGACACCGGCCTGCGCCGACCCCGGGCCCTTTGTGCCGCCGGAGGTCGCCGCCAGTGCGCCGGCGACAGCCACGGCAGCTGCGGCACCGACCGCTGCAGTCGCAACAGCGGCTCCCGCGGCGCAGCCCAAGAAGTGACAGTGATTGAATCTATTGTTCCCCTTGCCCCCTGAGTCCGCCGGCGTCGGCGCTGCGCCCATTCAGCCCGCCAATCCCTTGCATCTGTTCTGGCAACTGGGTGCGAGTTCGGCCTTGCCGCTGAATTCGCAGGGTTGGTTGCGCCCGGACGCTGCCTTTCTGGCCTTGTTCCTGCGCCGGCCCGAGTTGGCCTTGCTACCGGAGTCTTGTGCGGCCGAGATCGCGCTGCATCGGGTGCTGTCCGCCAATCCCACCCTGGCGGTAGCGGGTGATCAATTGGCGGCCATCGAGGACGAAGACGCACGGGGCAACTTTCAGATGTTTCTGGCTTTCCGCGATGCCTTGGTCGCGGCGGGCAGCCTGGAGGCCTATTACCTGGCCGTGCTGCGCAGCGCCCGCGTCACGGTGCCGCCTTTGTTCCTCGATTGCCTGGTGGCCACTGTTGTGGGCTATTTGCAGCGCGACACGGCGGACGCCTTCCAGGTGCGTGCCGGTCAATTGCTGTACCGCGAACAGCGCGTCAGCCGCAGCGAAGGGCGCACGCTCTGCGTCGACCTGGAGGCCTTGGACCGGCGCCAGGCACAGACACTGACACAGACAAATTCGGCGGCTGGTTTGTTGGATGTGCTGAGCCCGGACAATGCCGCTGAATTTTGGCGTCAGGGCGAGTCGGCGTTGTATGCCTTGGATTTGACCCATGAGTTGTCCAAGGACTTGGCGCATGGTCTGAGCTTCAGACTGACCCGCAACCACTCGGGCTTGAAGGCCTTGAGCCAGGTACTGATGCAGTGGCTGAGTCACTTTTTTCAGGTGATTGAAAACGAGAGCCTCACCATTCAGCCCTTGCAACAGGTGGATGACCCGGCTTGGCGATGGCATATTGGGCTTGATGTCGAGGCCATGAGGCTCCTGAATGATTTGTACGAGGAGAGGTCGGTGGATGCCGATCATTTGGAGCGTTTGCTCAGCTTATTCAGGCTTGACGCGCCGGCTCGCTTTGCCAAGCCTGTTTACCTCGGACTGGCGACGCGGGCCGATATGAGCCTGAAGCTCAAGCCACAAAACCTGCTGCTCAATCTGCCACCCGATTGGGCCTTGCGAGGGTGAGTCGTTCTTGAGTGCCTTCGCCGAAAGTTTCAGCGCCGCCGTGCAACTGGTGGTGCAGGCCGATGCGGTGCTGCTGCACACGGTCGGCCTGTCCCTGTGGGTCAGCGGTTCGGCCTGTCTTTTGGCGGCCGGTCTGGGCCTGGCGCTGGGGGCCTGGTTGGCGGTGGCGAGTTTTCCGGGCCGTCGGTTATTGCAGGGCCTGATGTCGACGCTATTGGCCCTGCCTTCTGTGGTGGTGGGTCTGGTGGTGTACTTGCTCTTGTCCCGCAGCGGGCCCTTGGGCACTTGGGGCATTTTGTTCACGCCGAAGGCCATGATCTTGGCGCAAACCATGCTGGTCTTGCCGGTGGTGGCGGCCTTGTCGCAGCAATTGATCAGCGATGCTCTGCGCGAGGGCGGCGATCAACTGCGCTCGATGGGGGCCAGTCCCTTCACCGCAGCCTGTCTGATGCTGATGCATGAGCGCTTGGCGGTGCTGACTATTTTGCTGACGGCCTTTGGCCGGGCCATTTCGGAAGTCGGCGCGGTGATGATTGTTGGCGGCAATATTGAGGGCATCACCCGCGTCATCACCACCGCCATTGCCCTGGAGACCAGCAAGGGCGACCTGCCACTGGCTCTGGCCTTGGGCCTGGTCTTGCTGGGCTTGGTCGGTGTGGTCAATCTTTTGATCGCCATGACACAGGCCTGGCAGCGCGGCCAAGGTCAGCAGTCGGAGGGCGGGCGATGACTTCGACTGCCGGTCGGGTGCTGGTGCGGCTCGATCATGTTGGCTTGCGCTATGGCTCGCTGCAGGCCTTGAGCGACATCACGCTGCAAATTCACGCCGGTGAATGCGTCGCCCTGATCGGCGCCAATGGCTCGGGCAAGACCAGCTTGTTGAATGCCTTGCATGGCTTGCTACCCCTGTCGGGGCGGCGTGACATGGCGCCTGAAGTGGCCGCGGCCCAGGTGATGGTGTTTCAGCGGCCCTTCATGTTGCGCCTGTCAGTCTGGCGCAATCTCATCATCGCGCTGTGGCTGGCCGGTGTGCCCCGCGCGGAGCGGCGTGCACGCGCCGAACAGGCCTTGCAGCGAGCCGGTTTGGCAGATTTGCGTGACCGGCCCGCGCGGGCCTTGTCGGGTGGTCAGCAGCAACGCCTGGCCTTGGCGCGAGCCTGGGCGCGGCAACCGCGTATTCTGTTTTTGGATGAACCCACGGCCAACCTCGACCCCTCCGCCAAGGCGGAAATCGAAACGATGCTGGCGGGCTTCAAGGCCGAAGGCATGACCCTGGTCATGAGTACACACAATTTGGGCCAGGCCAAGCGTTTGGCTACGCGTGTCGTCTACTTGGAGCGTGGCAAGATTCGGGCCGACCGGCCCTGCCAGGATTTCTTCGGGGCGCATGACCTGGATCCGCGTACCGAACTGTTTCTCAAGGGAGAGTTGAAATGGGATTTGAGTTGAAGTTGAGTCAGGAAGGGAAACTCCGTCGGCTCTTCTGCGCGCTACTGCTGAGCTCCAGCTTGATCCAGGTGAGCGAGGCGCAAGAGCGCAGCATCGTCATGGCCTCGACCACCAGCACCGAGCAGTCGGGGCTGTTTGCCCATTTGCTGCCGGCGTTTAAACGGGCCAGCGGTATTGAGGTGCGCGTGGTCGCCCAGGGCACCGGCCAAGCGCTGGACATGGCGCGCCGCGGCGATGCCGATGTGGTGTTTGTGCATGACCAAGCGGCCGAAGAAAAATTTGTGGCCGAAGGCTTTGGCCTGGCTCGCAGACCGGTCATGTTCAATGACTTTGTCTTGATCGGCCCCTCGGCTGATCCCGCCAAGCTGCGCGGGCGCGACGTGGTGCTCGCCCTGACCAAGCTGCGAGAAGCCGGCGGAGTCTTCATATCACGCGGCGATAGAAGCGGCACCCATGGCGCCGAATTGCGGTTTTGGAAGCAGGCCGGTGTCGACGACCCGGCCGCCAAGGCCGGCGCCAAGTTGGACTACCGCGCCTGTGGTTGCGGCATGGGGCAGGCGCTGAATATGGCGGCCAGCAGCGAGGCCTATACGCTCAGCGATCGAGGCACCTGGCTGTCGTTCAAAAACCGTGCGCAACTCGCTGTGCTGGTGGAAGGCGACAAGCGTTTGTTCAATCAGTACGGCGTGATGGTGGTCAACCCGGCCAAGCATCCGCATACCAAGACCGCGCTGGCACAGGCGTTCTCGGACTGGGTCGTGTCGCCTGAAGGCCAGGCCAGTATTGCGGCCTACAAAATCGGCGGCGAGCAGCTGTTCTTTCCCAACGCCAATTGATGAGGCCCAAGATGACGGAGCATTGCAGATGATCGCCGCGTCAGACATTACCGGATTGGTGCTGGCCGGGGGGCGCGGCAGCCGCATGGGTGGCGTCGACAAAGGCTTGCAGAACTACCAGGGCGTGGCCTTGGCTTTGCATGCGCTGATGCGCCTCTCGCCGCAGGTGGGTGAATGCATCATCAATGCCAATCGCAATCTGAGCGCCTATGAGTCTTTTGGCGCCGCCGTTTGGCCCGACAGCCTGCCGGATTTTGCCGGCCCGCTGGCCGGTTTCATGGCCGGGCTGGAGCATTGCGAAACACCGTATCTGGTCACCGTGCCCTGTGACTCGCCCTTGTTCCCCGAGGACATGGTGGCGCGACTCGCCGCCGCTTTGGAGGCCGAGCAGGCCGACCTCGCCATGGTGGTGACCCATGAGTTGATCGATGGCGAGACGCGTCGTCAGCCGCAGCCGGTGTTCTGCTTGATGAAGGCGAGCCTGCTGGAAAGCCTGGTGCGTTTCACGCAAAGCGGCCAAAGCAAGATCAATGCGTGGGCCAGCCAGCACCGCTGTGCACGCGTCTTGTTTGACGATGGACAGGCCTTTGCCAATGCCAACACGCTCGATGATCTGCAAAAGCTGCAGCGCGGCGAAGCCTTGTCGCGTGCCCTCTGAGGCGGAGTGATGACGGTCGATTCTTCTTTGTTGCCTCGTTTGACGAACTGCCAGGCTGCGCTGACCCAAGAGGTGGTGGTGCTGGATGAATTCGGCCAGCGCCGCAGCATGAGCATTCCCGCCGAGCGGCCCTTGACCGTCTTTGTCGACAAGCGCGAGTTGGTGACCTTGATGACCTTGGGTCTGGCGCCGGAGTTGCTGGTGTTGGGCTATTTGCGCAATCAGCGCCTGGTGGACAGCGTCGAGGAGGTCGAGTCCATCACGGTCGATTGGGAGGTTGGTGCCGCGGCGGTGCGCACCCGCGCCGGCATCGCGCAGATCGAGGCCAAGACGGCGCAACGCATCGTCACCACCGGTTGCGGTCAGGGCACGGTGTTCGGCACCATGATGGCCGATGTGGCGAACCTGTCCCTGCCGGCGCCGGACGAGGCGCGCTTGAGCCAGTCGACGCTTTACGCCATGCTCGAAACCGTGCGCAAGATTGACAGCGTCTACAAAAAGGCCGGTTCGGTGCACGGCTGCGCGCTGTTCAGCGGCGAGCGGATGCTGGTGCATATGGAGGATGTGGGTCGCCACAATGCCATCGACAGCATTGCCGGCTGGATGTGGATGAACGCGAGCCTGGTGGCGGAGCTGGCGGCCAGCCATCAATGCTTCTACACCACCGGCCGCTTGACCAGTGAGATGGTGATGAAGTCGGCCCAGATGGGGGTGCCCATCATTGTTTCGCGCAATGGCATCACGCAGATGGGCCATGCCCTGGCCACGCAACTGGGCCTGACCTTGATTGGCCGAGCCAAGGGTCGCCATTTCATTTGCTACAGCGGCCTTGATCGCTTTGACAGCGAGCCGGAGGCCCAACGAGTAGCCGCCGAGCCAGCCCATTAGGACGGCCCAATGAGGGTGGGGATATGAGTACCGATTTGATGGTCTTGCAAACGCTGCTGAATCGCTATTCGGTCGGCCCCAAGCATTTGCTCGAGCCGGGTCCGGATCGGGCGCAGTTGCAGCTGATGGTGGAGGCCGCCTTGCGGGCTCCCGATCATGGTGAACTGCTGCCTTTTCGCTTCTTGGTGGTCAGCGGTGACGCCCGCCAAGCGATGGCGGACTTGTTTGTCGTGGCCGGACGTGCCGCCGGCAAGGATGCCGCGGCCGCCGCCTTGGACGCCGAGCGCGCCCTGCGTGCGCCGGTCAGTGTGGCGGTGGTGGCCCGCATCGATCAGGGCCACCCCTTGGTGCCGGCCCATGAGCAGTGGGCCTGCGTCGGCGGCGCGCTGACCAACTTCCTGAATGCCGCGCACCTGCTGGGCTTCGGCGGCAAGATGCTGTCGGGTGCCAAGGTGCGCGACCCTGGCCTGGTCGCCGCCTTTTGCGGCCCCGGTGAAACGCTGTTGGGCTGGATTGCGCTGGGCACGCCCGCCAAGCGTGGGGCAGGGCCGGCACGCAAGGGAGGGGTTGAGGCGGCCCTGGTCGAGTGGACCGGTGCCGCGACCGCCGCTAGCAAGCCATCCTGATCGCTGGCTTGCTGGATTAAGGCTCAGCCGGCCAAGCCGACGTAGACGTTCTGCACATCGTCCTGGCCGTCGATGGCATCCAGAAAACCTTCCACCTCGGCCATTTCGGCGTCGCCCAGGCTGACCGGCGTTTTGGACTTGTAGCCAATCTTGGCCGACAGCACCGTGAAACCAAAACTGGGCAGCGCGCGGCAGACCAAGTCCAGATCGGCCGGGTCGGTCAGGAACAGGCTGGCGCCGTCTTCGCCGGGCTCAAAGTCCTGCGCGCCCGCCTCGATGGCGGCCAATTCGGCATCCGACTGCGCATTCATCGGCGAGGCCTCGATCATGCCCAGATGGTCAAAGTCCCATGCCACCGAACCGGCCGCGCCCAGCTGCCCCTTGCGGAACAGCACGCGAATCTCGGACACGGTGCGGTTGACGTTGTCGGTTAGGCATTCCACGATCACCGGCACCCGGTGCGGCGCGAAACCTTCATAGGTGACGCGTTCAAAATGCACCGGATCGCCCAAGAGGCCGGCGCCTTTCTTGATGGCGCGCTCAATCGTGTCGCGCGGCATCGAAACCTTCTTCGCCTGCTCGACCACCAGCCGCAGGCGTGGGTTCATGTCGGGATCGGCGCCATTGCGCGCCGCCACCATCAGGTCCTTCGACAGCTTGCCGAAGATGCGTCCCCGGGCGTTTGCCGCCAGATCCTTGTGTTTTGCTTTCCACTGCGCGCCCATGGCATCTCCTTGAATTGAAGGCGAGGGTTATACAGCACCCTGCGCCGAAAGTTGTTGTTGCGGCTGGAGTGACTAAATCAAGCCCTCGAAGGGCAGCACGTCGACACTGTCGCCGGCCGCTACATCGCCCTGTTCATGCCCCAGCACCACTAGCCCATTGGCTTGGCTCATGCTGGACAGGATGCCAGAGCCCTGGTTGCCGGTGATCTCGACTTGCCAGCCGCCATCGGCGGCGCGGCTGAGCACGCCGCGTTGGTATTCGGTGCGGCCGGCTTTTTTGCGTAGCGGCTGGACGCTGGCGGCGCGCAACATCGGCAAGGGCGCAGGATCTGCCCCGCCCATGCGCAGCAGCGCGTCGCGCACAAAGGCATAAAAGGTCACCATCACCGCCACCGGATTGCCAGGCAAGCCGAACAGAATGGCTTCGCGCGCGCTGCCGCGGATCTTGCCGATCGCCATCGGCCGGCCGGGTCGCATGGCAATCTTCCAAAACAGCACCTCGCCCAGTTCGGCCATCACCCGCTTGGTGTAGTCGGCTTCGCCGACACTGACGCCGCCGGAGCTGATGATGGCGTCGGCTTCATCGGCCGCGCGCTCGAAGGCTTGGCGCAGGGCCTCGGGTCGATCGCGCACGATGCCCAGATCAATCACCTCGACACAGCCCAGTCGTTCCAGCATGGCCCAGATCGTGTAGCGGTTGCTGTCATACAGGCAGCCGGCGGGCAAGGGTTCGCTCGCGTCGCCAACGGCACGCAACTCATCGCCGGTCGACATGATGGCCACCCTCACGCGCCGCCAAACGGCCACGTCGGCCAGGCCCAGCGAGGCCAGCAGACCGATATCGGCCGGTGTCAGGCGGCGGCCGGCGGCCAGCGCCACACTGCCCAGGGCCAGGTCTTCACCGGCCAGGCGGCGGTTGTCACCGGCGCGCAAAATGCCTGGCGGGATGACGATCAGCCCATCTTCCATTCGGGTGAATTCTTGCGGCACCACGGTATCTAGGCCGGCCGGCATCAAGGCGCCGGTCATGATGCGTTGGCAATGGCCGGGGGGCAGTGATCCGCTCGGCGCGCCGCCGGCCAGGCTGGTGCCGGCCAAGCTCAGGCGGGTTTCGCCGTTTGGGTTCAGTTCGCTGGCCCGCAGCGCGTAGCCGTCCATGGCCGAGTTGTCATGTGCCGGCACCTGCAGTGGCGACACCACATCGTCCGCCAGTACCCGGCCGAGCGCGGCCCGCAGCGGCAGGCGTTCGCGTTCGTGCGGGCGGGGCAGCATTTGCGAGATGAAGTCCTGCGCCAATTCAACCCGCAGCGCCTGTGGGTCGTAAGCGGCCAGGCGCGCGGCAATGTCGCTCAGTGAGCGGCTTGTGTTCATGTCCATGAGCGGCATTTTGGCCTCAGGCCTGATCGCTGGCCTTGACCTGTTTTGTCTTATTTCGATTCAGACCGGTGATCGGCAATTCCGCATGCGGGCGGTTCAGCGCCTCCAGCACCCGCAGCGCCACATAGGCGTCATTGGCGGCATAAAGCAGTTGGCGCTCATTCAGGCGCGGTTCGGCCCAGTTGGAGGTGGTGATCTTTTTGGACTTGTGGAACTTCTGCTGGAACACGATGCCGACCGCCGCGCGCGCGCCGGTCGAGCTTTGGTAACCCTCTTGGCGGAAGATCCGATTCAGGTCGAGCACGGCACCCATCTGCACGCCGAATTTGTGTTGAATTTGCTCGTGATCGGATTCCAGGCCGAAGCCAACTTTGAGCAAGCGCTCCGTCTGCAGCAGTTCCACCAGCACTTCAAGGCAGGCGCGGTGATGCAGCTGAAAAATGAAGGCCTTGTCCGGCAGTGCGAACTGCACGATGTGCGGCCCCTGGCTCTGCTCGTCGCGGTGGAAGGTGGGCTTTGACTCGGTGTCAAAACCAACCACTGCCGCGGCGGCGATTTCGGCCGCGGCGGCTTCAAAGCGGGCCGGCGAATCGGGCACCTCGATTTGCGCCAGGCTCAGGCAAGGGAAGGGCGGCAAGAGGGCGGTTTCGTCCTTGCTCGGGGCAGCTTTTCTATGGGTTGGCGTCATGGCTGGCGAATGGTTTTCAGCGCAAGCGCCGGCTCATCAGGTCTTTGTCGATCAGGCGGCCGTCGGGCAGTTTGATGGCCCCTTCGAGGCGGCCATAACGCTGAAAACCACAGCGCTCGTACAGTCGTACGGCGGCGGTGTTGCTGGCGGTCACGCTCAGCGTCACCAACTCCAGCACCGGCTCGCCTTGCAGCATCTTCAGCGCACGCTCCAGCAACTGCCGGCCTATTCCTTGCCCTTGCATCCGGTCGCTGACCATCATGCCCACGATATGGGCCACATGCCGCACCTTGACTCGGGCTTCGTGCTCGCAACTGATGGCGCCGACCATCTGCGCCAGGCGGCTGTCGGAATGACTCCAGGCCACCAGAGTGAACAAATTGGCACCACCAGCGCCGCCACTGAGGCGGCTGCGGTAGCTCTCGGCGTCGCGACTCAGTTCGGTGGCAGCGTCCGAGGTGAAGGCTTCCGGGTGGCCGGTCAGCATGCCGTCGCGCAGCGTCTTGTAGGCCGGCAAATCTGCTGCGCGCAGCAGCCGGATCGGACAGTCCTGGAGGTCGGGGCGGAGTTCGGTCATCGTTCTTGGCGTGGTTCAGCCGCCGATATAGTGCATTTCAACGCGGCGAGAGCCGTCGCCTGGTGCGTCCTGACCATTGGCGCGCAGCTGCGAATAGCGGTCGGCGCGAGCGCCCCAAACCTGGGCGACGGCGACTGCCAGGTCGAGATCATCGGCCGGTTCTGTTTGTCCGGCATGTCCACGCAAGAGTCCACGCAAATCATGGCCGCGATGGGCAAACAAACAGTTGTAGAGCTTGCCCTCGGTCGACAGGCGCGCGCGGTTGCAATCGCCACAAAAGGCCTGGGTGACGCTGGAGATCAGGCCGATTTCGCCTTGGCCATCCGCGTAGGCCCAGCGTTCGGCGGTTTCGCCCGGCGCCGAGGCCGACAGCGCCTGCATCTCAAATTGTTCGCGCAAACGTGACAGCACCTCGCTAGACGGCAGCACCTCGTCCATGCGCCAGCCATTGGTGGCGCCGACGTCCATGTACTCGATGAAGCGCAGCGTCACGCCGCTGCCGCGGAAGTAGCGCGCCATCGGCAGGATCTGCGATTCGTTGCTGCCGCGCTTCACCACCATATTGACCTTGATCGGCCCTAGGCCGGCTGTTTGAGCCGCCTCGATGCCGGCCAAAACATCGGCCACTGGAAAGCCGACATCGTTCATGCGCTGGAATACCGCGTCGTCCAGTCCGTCCAGGCTGACCGTCACGCGCTGAAGCCCTGCGGCCCGCAGGCTCTGCGCCTTGCGGGCCAGCAGGGAACCGTTGGTGGTCAGGGTCAGGTCGAGCGGCTGACCTTCGGGCGTGCGAATCTCGCTGAGCATTTCGATCAGCGCTTCGATGTGTCGGCGCAACAGTGGCTCGCCACCGGTCAGGCGAATTTTTTGCACCCCGTGGGCAACAAAAACGCGCGCCAGCCGAGTGATTTCTTCAAAACTCAGCAGGTCACTGTGGGGCAGGAATTCGTAGTGCTTGTCGAACACCTGCTTGGGCATGCAGTAGCTGCAGCGGAAGTTGCAGCGGTCGGTGACCGAGATCCGCAAATCCCGCAGCGGCCGGCCCAGCGCGTCGGTGAGCAGGCCGCTGGGTGCGAGTCTCTTGGACTGTGGCAACAGGGGTGAGCTCTCGGCGTTGGCTTCAAGGCGGCGCAGGTCGGCGATGGGGATGACTTTGTCTGCCATGCCCGCATTGTGCCCTTTGGCCGCCCGGCCTTCCTCTGCGCTCGGGCAAGTGCCAGGATGATTTACGTGCCCAAAGTGCTGCAGTAGGGACTTGCGTGCTGGGCGCAAGCAGGTTTGAATGCCGCCATGAGTTCCGACGTTTTGCATCCTGACCTGCCTCGCTTTGTCTCTTTTGGCGAGGTGCGCGTTGATTTGCGTCGCGTCGGCGCGGACCAGTGGCGCAGCACTTGCGCCGGCGCGCCCTGGCAGGTGGCGATGGCGCTGTCCAGCCTGGGTGAGTTGAGTGCTTTTGCGGGTGCTATCAGTCGTGATGCCTTCGGTCGGGAGATCTGGCAAGCCTGCGCCGAGGCGCATCTTGATTTACGTTTTTTGCAGCAACTGCCCAAGCCGCCGCTGCTGCATTTCATCGAAGAGCCGCAGTCGGCCCGGCCACAGGGCTTGGGCGCCGAGGACAGCATCCTGATTGGCAGCGAGGCGGCCGATTTGTTTTTCCGGCCCGAGGGCTTGCCGGCGGGTTGGGTCAAGGCGCTGCGCTGGGCGCATTTCGGTGGCCTGGGCTTGGTGCGCGAACCGCTAGCTGGGCGCTTGAGTGCGTTGGCCGAGGGGCTGAAGGCCGAGGGCAAGAAGATCAGCTATGCGCCGGGCTATTGGTCCCTGATGGATTCGCGTTATGACGATATGTTGGAGCGGATGTGCCGCCTGGCCGATGTGATCGAGGTGAGCGAGGCCGAACTGTGTGCCTTGTTCCGTTGTGCCGACCATCATCTGGGCTTGGCCCAGATCAGTGCCTGGAATCCATGCGCCATCCTGCTTTTGAATACCCAGGCCGGGCGGACGTCAATTTTTGCCGGAGCGCAGGAGTGGAGTGCGGAGCCCTTGGCGCTCAATGAGGGCGATCAGGCAGACTTGGACGTCAGTGATGCGAGCATGGCCGGGTTGTTGGCCAGCTTGATGCGGCAGCCCAACGCGCTGCCCGACGAGCATTTGCGCTGGGCGGTGGCCGCGGCAGCGGCGGCGCGCTCTGCCAGCCCGGAGTACGCGCTGCCTCATGCTCAGCCCTGGACCCTGCCGCATGCCTTGGTGGCCACCTTGGCTGCCACGGTCAAGCCCAAGATCGGCGCCTGAACGCGGCGAGTTGGGGTTCGAGCGGCGGCGGCCCCTCAGGCTGCCTCAAGTCTGGCGTTTGCTGGCAACCAGGGTCTGCGGCCCTTTGACCTGCAGTGTGGGCCGTTCAGGCTCGGCCTCGGCCAGCGGCAGCACCTCGACCAGCGAGGCATGGCAGCGCAGGGTCAGGTCTTGATAGGTCTGTGTCCCGGACAGTTTCCAGGCTATTTCGGTCTCGCTCAACTCCCGCATCACCTTGGCCGGCAAGCCTGCGATGAGTGACTTCTCGGGCAGTTTGAGTCCGGCGCGCACAAAGGCGCAAGCGGCCACGATGCTGTAGGCGCCGACCTCGGCCTCGTCCATCACCACCGCGTTCATGCCCACCAGCGCGTCATGGCGGATGACGCAGCCATGCAGCACGGCGCCGTGGCCGATATGGCCATTCGTCTCCACCAGCGTCTCTGAGTCTGGGAAGCCATGGATCACGCAGCTGTCTTGAACATTGGCGCCCGTCTGCAGCACGATGCGACCAAAGTCGCCGCGCAGGCTGGCCAGCGGACCGATGTAGCAGCCGGGCCCGATGATCACATCACCAATCAGCACCGCGGTCGGGTGTACATAGGCGCTGGGGTGAACGACAGGAATCACGCCGTCGATGGCATAGCAGGGCATGAGGGTCACTTTCTGGCCAAGGGCCGGTCGGGGTGAGCGGGAATGCAAGGGCGGCAACAGAGGTTAGCGCTCAGGGGAGGGGGCACGTCCCGCGTCGAGATCAAGGGTTAACACCAGGGTGTGCAGACTTGCGCCAAGTCAAGGCCAACCTTACGATCTACCGACCGGTCGGTCAAGAGTGTTTGACGACAATCAAGAACGCAGCGCGTTGCGAAGCCGAGGCATTTTTCATGCAAGCAGACCCCCTGATCCTGGTTCACCAAGAAGGCGCCGTGCGCAGCTTGACGCTCAATCGCCCCGCCGCCTTGAATGCCTTCACGGCCGGCATGCTGGCGCAACTGCGCGCCTTGCTGAATGAGGCGGCCGAGGATGCTGGCGTGCGCTGCGTGCTCATCACCGGCGCGGGGCGTGGCTTTTGCGCCGGCCAGGATTTGTCGGACCCCTTGGTCAACCCACAGCTGCAGCCGGGCGAGTCGCCGAAGGACATCGGGCACCTGCTGGACGGCTATTACATTCCGCTTGCCTTGCGTCTGCGCAGCATGCCGGTGCCGGTGATTGCCGCCGTCAATGGAGTGGCGGCAGGCGCCGGGGCAAATTTCGCTCTGGGTTGTGATCTGGTGCTGGCCGGGCAGTCGGCGTCCTTCATCCAGGCCTTCTCCAAGATTGGGTTGATCCCGGACTGTGGCGGTACCTGGTTGCTGCCGCGGCTGGTGGGCCGCGCACGGGCGTTGCAGTTGGCCTTGCTGGGCGACAAGTTGCCGGCGGCCGAGGCGCAGGCCATGGGTTTGATTTACCGCTGCGTGGCCGATGAGGACTTGATGCCCGCGGCGCAGGCCCTGGCCCAGCGACTCAGCCAGATGCCGGTTAAGGCGATGGCCGAAACGCGCCAGGCCTTTGATCAGGCCGGTCTGCTGGAATTTGAGCAGGCCTTGAAGTTGGAGGCGGTGCTGCAAAGCCGGCTCGGCTTCGCCGACGACTACCAGGAGGGTGCCGCCGCCTTCCTGCAAAAGCGCGCCCCCAAGTTCACCGACAGATAGGCTGCGAACCATGACTTCACAAGAGATCGCCGAGGCCGTGCTGGCCGGCATGTTGGCGAATGACCGGGCCAGCAAGGCGCTGGGCATGGACGTGTTGTCGATCGGCCCCGGTTCCGCCACGGTGGCGATGACGGTGCGCGAAGACATGCTGAATGGCTTCGATATCTGCCATGGCGGCCTGCTGACCACCTTGGCCGATTCAACCTTTGCCTTTGCCTGCAACTCCTACAACGAGTTGACCGTGGCCTCCGGCTTCTCGATCGATATCGTCGCCCCCTCGCGCATGGGGGACCGCTTGAAGGCGGTCGCCAAGGAAATTTCCTTGGCTGGGCGCACCGGGGTCTATGACATCACCATCACCAACCAGGCCGATGAGTTGATTGCCGTGTTCCGTGGGCGCTCTTACCGCATCAAGGGCAAGCCGGTGGTGGCCCTGCACGGCCCCAGCGACTGAACCGTTTCATCCACCTTGCCTCAGCAAAGAGACCCGCATGCCCGCCAAGATACCCGCCCCCGGTGATTTGGAAGCGATCGAGACTGCCAGTCGCGACGAGTTGCAGGCCCTGCAATTGCAGCGGCTGCGCTGGAGCCTGCAACATGCCTATGCGAATGTGCCGCATTACAAGGCCGCCTTTGATGCGGCCGGTGTGCATCCGGATGATTTGCGCTCACTGGCCGACCTGAGCCGTTTCCCCTTCACCAGCAAGAAGGACCTGCGCGACAACTATCCTTTCGGCATGTTCGCGGTGCCGCGCGAGCAGGTGGTGCGTATCCACGCGTCCTCGGGCACCACCGGCAAGCCAACGGTGGTGGGCTACACCGCGCGCGACATCGACACCTGGGCGAATTTGGTGGCACGCTCGATCCGCGCCTCCGGCGGGCGGCCCGGCGATATGGTGCACATTGCCTATGGCTATGGCCTTTTTACCGGCGGTCTCGGCGCGCATTACGGCGCCGAGCGACTCGGTTGCACGGTGATTCCGATGTCGGGCGGGCAGACCGAGAAACAGGTGCAACTGATCCATGATTTCAGGCCCGACATCATCATGGCTACGCCCAGCTATATGCAGGTGGTCATCGAAGAATTCGCGCGCCAGGGCTTGGACGCTGCGGCATCGTCCCTGCGCATTGGCATCTTCGGTGCCGAGCCCTGGACCGAGGCGATGCGGCGCGAGATCGAAGTCAAGGCAGGCTTGGACGCGGTCGACATCTATGGCCTGTCCGAGGTGATGGGGCCAGGTGTTGCCAATGAATGCGTGGAAAGCAAGGACGGCCCGGTGATCTGGGAGGACCATTTCTACCCCGAGATCATCGACCCCGAGACCGGCGCTGTGTTGCCCGATGGCGCGGAGGGCGAATTGGTCTTC
The DNA here is from genome assembly GCF_037482915.1 of Paucibacter hankyongi. Classification (NCBI taxonomy): domain Bacteria; kingdom Pseudomonadati; phylum Pseudomonadota; class Betaproteobacteria; order Burkholderiales; family Sphaerotilaceae; genus Roseateles; species Paucibacter hankyongi. Next base: position 350,358 of record NZ_JBBHJX010000003.1, on the reverse strand, counting down.
ACCTCGCTGAGCAAAGAGGCGCTGCCCATCATCCGTTACCGCACCCGCGATCTGACCCGCCTGCTGCCGCCAAGCTCGAGAGCCATGCGCCGCATGGGCAAGATCGTGGGCCGCAGCGATGACATGCTGATCATCCGCGGCGTCAATATGTTCCCGACCCAGATCGAGGAACTGGTGCTGCAAGAGCCGCAACTCTCTGGCCAATACCAGATCGTGGTGAACAGAGAAGGTGCGCTCGATACGGTGCAAGTGCGCTGCGAGTTGCAAACCGATGCGCAGGGCGCCGATGTGGCGACCATTGCGGCCACGCTGCAGCATCGCATCAAGACCTTGATCGGCGTGTCGACCCAGGTGCTGGTCGGTGCGCCGGAATCGATCGAACGCACGCTGGTGGGCAAGGCCCGCCGCGTGATTGACATGCGGCCGCGCTGACAGCGCCGCAGCCAAGGAGCAAAAGAAGCATGTACACCCAAGCCATGAGCGTCGGCCCGCAAGACGTGGCCGCTCAAGTCAAGAGCCCCGAAGAGGCGGCCCGCGAGGCGGCCTTCGAGGCGCGCATCGATGCCGGCGACTTCATCGAAGCCAAGGACTGGATGCCCGAGCATTACCGCAAAACCTTGGTGCGTCAGATCAGCCAGCACGCGCATTCCGAAATCGTCGGCATGTTGCCCGAGGGCAACTGGATCAGCCGTGCGCCCACTTTGAAGCGCAAGGCGATTCTGCTTGCCAAGGTGCAGGACGAGGGCGGCCATGGCCTCTACCTGTATTCGGCCGCCGAGACCCTGGGCACCTCGCGCGACCAGATGCTCGAGGCGCTGCATTCGGGCAAGGCCAAGTACAGCTCGATCTTCAACTATCCGACCCTGAACTGGGCCGATATCGGCGTGATTGGCTGGCTGGTCGATGGCGCCGCCATCATGAATCAGGTGCCCTTGTGCCGTTGCTCTTTTGCGCCCTATGCCCGCGCCATGATCCGGGTCTGCCGTGAGGAGAGCTTCCACCAACGACAGGGTTATGAGTCCCTGCTGGTGATGATGCGCGATGGCACTGCCGAGCAACAGGCGATGGTGCAGGACGCCGTCAACCGCTGGTGGTGGCCCTCGCTGATGATGTTCGGCCCCGCCGACAAAGACTCGCCCAATTCCGAGCAGTCGATGCGCTGGGGCATCAAGCGCATCTCGAATGACCAGCTGCGCCAGAAGTTCGTTGACGCCACCGTGCCGCAGGCGCAGATCCTCGGCATCACGCTGCCCGACCCGGACCTGAAGTGGAACGAGGCCCGCGGTGAGCATGATTTTGGTGCCATCGACTGGGCCGAATTCTGGCGCGTCGTTGGCGGCGACGGCCCCTGCAACCGCGAGCGCCTGGCCGCCCGTGTGAAAGCCTGGGACGACGGCGCCTGGGTGCGCGAGGCCGCGCTGGCCCATGCCCGCAAGCAAGCCGCCCGCCAGACCCGGGCTGCCTGACCGCAACATCCCTGAACAGCAAAGAAAGCAAGCAGATCATGAGCGAGAACAAGCCAAGCGCACCCGCTGTCGCCCCGTCTAACGAATGGCCGCTGTGGGAAGTCTTTGTGCGCAGCAAGGCCGGGCTGGATCACAAGCATTGCGGCAGCCTGCATGCGGCCGACGCCAAGATGGCGATCCAGATGGCGCGCGAGGTCTACACCCGTCGCCAAGAAGGCTCCAGCATCTGGGTGGTGCTGTCGAACCAGATCGTCGCCTCGGACCCGGGCGAGAAGGGCATGTACTTCGATCCGATGGAAGACAAGGTGTACCGCCACCCGACCTTCTATCAGCTGCCCGATGCCATCAACCACATGTAAGCGCGCCGGTATGACACACGCATCGATTCAAGTCGGCAGCAGCCCGCAAGTCCACTATCTGCTGCGCCTTGCCGACAGCTGCTTGATCCTGGGCCAGCGCCTGGGTGAGTGGTGCGGCCATGGGCCCATCCTCGAAGAAGACCTGGCCTTGGCCAATATGGCGCTGGACCTGATTGGCCAGGCGCGGGCCTTGCTGACACGCGCCGCGCAACTGGACGGTCAAGGCCATGACGAAGACCAACTGGCCTTTCTGCGCGATGAGCGCCAGTACCTGAACCCTGTGTTGATGGAGCTGCCGCGTGGCGACTTTGCCTTCACTCAGCTGCGCAACTTCGCCGTGGCCACGTGGATGTTGCTGCTTTGGGGCCGTCTGCAACACAGCAGTGATGCCGAGGTGGCGGCGATTGCCGCCAAGGCGGTGAAGGAATCCGCCTATCACCAGCAGCATGCCGCCGACTGGGTGGTGCGCCTGGGCGATGGCACCGACGAATCGGCCGCCCGCATGCGCGAGGCCTTGGCTCAGCTCTGGCCCTTGTTCAACGAACTCTTTGACGCCGACGCGGTGGACGAGACGGCCGTGGCCCAGGGCCTTGGCCCGGCCTGGTCCGAGTTGCGTGCCGACTGGCAGGCGCAGATGAACGAGGTGCTGGCCGACGCGACCCTGGCCCACCCCAAGCCCAGCGCCTATGTGTCCGCCGGCCGCCGCGGCATCCACAGCGAGCATATGGGCCATCTGCTGGCCGAGATGCAATACCTGCAGCGCGCCTACCCCGGGGGCAAGTGGTGAATTTACCCCTCAGCGGCGCGCCGCCCACTGCATCCGCCTGCGGGCGTTTGGATGCGGCCTGGGAGGTCCTGCGTCAGATCCCCGACCCCGAGGTACCGGTGATCTCGCTGTGCGAGCTGGGCATCGTGCGCGACCTGCGTTTGCGTGAAGACGGCATCGAGGGCCTGGAGGTGGTGCTGACGCCCACCTACAGCGGCTGCCCGGCCACCGAGCTGATCCAAGACGATGTGCGTGCGGCGCTGGCGCCCTTCGGCGAGGTGCGCGTTACCTTGCAACGGGCGCCGGCCTGGACCACCGATTGGATCACTGCCGAGGGGCGCGAAAAACTGCGCGCCTATGGCATCGCGCCGCCGGGCCCAGTCGCGACCGGCAGCGCGCAACCGATTCGCTTGGTGCACCGCGCCGCGCTGACCCAGCTGGCTTGCCCGCGCTGCGGCAGCCTGCAAACCGAAAAGCTCTCGGCCTTTGGCTCGACCGCCTGCAAAGCGCTGTACCGCTGCCTGGCCTGCCGCGAGCCGTTTGAGCATTTCAAGCCCATCTGATTGTTTGATTCACAGAGACGGATCAAGACCATGAGTCTGCATTTCCATCCCCTGACCGTTCGCTCGGTCACCGCCGAAACCGATGAAGCGGTGGTTGTGGCCTTTGATGTGCCAGCCGCCTTGCAAAACGAGTTCCGCTTCACGCCGGGGCAATACCTGACCCTGCGCCACCACATCGATGGGCAGGATCTGCGCCGCTCTTACTCGATCTGCGCCGGTGCGGACGATGGCGAGTTGCGCGTCGGCGTGCGCCGGGTCGAGGGCGGCGCCTTTTCGACCTGGGTCAACCGCGAGCTCAAGGCCGGTGCGGTGATCGAGAGCTATCCGCCGCAAGGGCGTTTTGGCCTGCAAGCCCAGGCGGTGCAGGGCGCCCATCATCTGGGCATTGCGGCTGGTTCGGGCATCACGCCGATTCTGTCCCTCATGAAAACCTTGCTGGCGCGCGATCCGCAGTCTCGCTTTACGCTGATCTACGGCAACCGCGCCCAGGCCTCCACCATGTTCAAGGAGGAGATCGAGGATCTGAAAAACCGCTACATGACGCGGCTTTCGCTGCACCATGTGTTCTCGCGCGAGCATGTTGATGCGCCGCTGCTGGCGGGCCGCATCGATGCCGCCAAGCTGGGCGAATTTCTGCAGACACTGGTGCCGGCCGCCAGCATCGATCAGGCCTATATCTGCGGCCCCTTCGAGATGAACGATGCGGCCGAAGCCGCGCTGCGGGCCGCCGGGGTGGCCGAAGATCGCATCCATGTGGAACGCTTCGGTACCCTGGAGATGCAGTCCGGCAAGCCGGCGCCACACCAGGTTTTGGCCGGCGATGCCGACAGTGCGCGGGTCACCGTGATTCGTGATGGCCTGAGCCGCGAGATCGAATTTGCCAAGACCGACGCCAGTCTGCTCGACGCGGCCGCGCGTGCCGGCATGGACGTGCCTTTTTCCTGCAAGAGCGGCGTGTGTTCGACCTGCCGCTGCAAGCTGCTGGAGGGCGAGGTGCGCATGGACAAGAATTTCGCGCTCGACAAGGCCGAAGTGGCCGCCGGCTTCATCCTCAGCTGCCAGGCCCATGCCTTGACGCCGCGGGTGGTGATCTCGTTTGACGAACGCTGAAGCGGGGCTCAGACGCAGATGGCAAGAGGACGAGCCCCGGGCTTTGAAAATCAACGCGGCGAAATCCTGCGCGAAGCGGCGCGGCTGTTCGCTAACCAGGGCTACCCCGGCACGTCGATGAATGCGGTGGCCGAGGCCTGTGCGGTCAGCAAGCCCACGCTCTATCACTATGTGCGCGACAAGCATGAGCTCTTGATGCAAATCTGCGAGACCCATGTGCAATGGCTGGAGAGCCTGGTGATGGAGATCCAGGCGCAGGGGCTCGCCAATCGGCTCAGCCCCGAGGGGCTGTTGCGCAGCCTGATTGCGCGCTTTGTGCAGGCCTATGGGGAGGCACAGAACGAGCACCGGGTGCTGACCGAAGACGTGAAATTTCTGAATGACGAAGACCGGGCCCGGCTGCTTGAGATCGAGCGCCGTGTGGTGGCCGCCTTTGCCGATGCGGTGGCCGCCGTGCGGCCGGAGTTGCACGCCGCCAAGCTGCACAAGCCCTTGACCATGTTGCTGTTTGGCATGATCAACTGGACCTTCACCTGGCTCAAACCCGATGGTGAGTTGACCTATGAGGCGGTGGCCCCTATGGTGGCCGATCTGTTCTTCGGCGGGCTGGGCGCGGTGACGGCGACGCCGGCCTGAAACAAGTCTGTTTGCATCCCAATCGAGTATTCAACACAAGGAGACTGGCGAGATGAAAAAGCTGATCAAGCAATCACTTCCGGCGTTGTTGGCCAGCGCGGCTTTGTTGGGCCAGCTCGGCCTGATGGGCTCGGCGCGGGCCGACATCAATGTGGGCGTCACCGTTTCGGCCACTGGCCCGGCGGCCTCCTTGGGCATCCCGGAGAAAAACACCCTGAGTCTGATGCCGGCCACGATGGGCGGCCACAAGGTCAACTACATCGTGTTGGATGACGCCTCGGACACCACCGCCGCGGTGGCCAACACACGCAAGCTGATCACCGAGCACAAGGTCGATGTGATCATCGGATCAACCACCACGCCCAACTCCTTGGCCATGCTGGATGCGGTGGTTGAAGGCTCTACCGCAATGATCGCGATGGCGGCCTCGGCCCGCATCGTGGAGCCGGTCGATGCGAAAAAGCGCTGGGTCTTCAAGACGCCGCAGAACGACATCATGATGGCGCTGGCGATTGCCCAGCACATGGCCAGCGCGGGCGTCAAGACGGCCGGCTTCATCGGTTTTGCCGATGCCTATGGCGAGGGATGGTTCCAGGAGTTCAGCAAGATCGCCGACGTCAAGGGCATCAAGGTAGTGGCCTCAGAGCGTTATGCGCGCACCGATACCTCGGTCACCGGCCAAGTGCTCAAGCTGATGGCGGCCAAGCCCGATGCGGTGCTGATTGCCGGCTCTGGCACGCCCGCCGTGCTGCCGCAAAAGACCTTGAAGGAGCGTGGTTACGCTGGCAAGTACTACCAGACCCATGGTGTGGCTAACAATGATTTCCTGCGCGTCGGCGGCAAGGATGTCGAAGGCACTTTCCTGCCTTCAGGCGGCGTGCTGGTGGCGGCTCAGCTGCCGGCCGATCACCCGGTCAAGAAGAGCGCGCAGGACTATGTGAGCAAGTACGAGGCCGCCTTTGGCAAGGGCACGGTGTCAACCTTTGGCGGCCACGCCTGGGACGCCGGGCTCTTGTTGCAAGCGGCTGTGCCGGTCGCGCTGAAAAAGGCGCAACCGGGTACCCCAGCCTTCCGCGCCGCCCTGCGTGATGCCTTGGAGTCCGTCAAGGAACTGCCGGGCGCGCACGGTGTGTTCAATATGTCGCCGACCGACCATCTGGGCTTGGATCAGCGCGCCCGCGTGATGGTCAAGATCGAAAATGGCACCTGGAAATATCAGCCCTGAAGATTGCCGGTGTCAGTGTGAAAGCGAGCGAGCGCCCAAGGGTGCTCGCTCTTTGTTCGTGTAGTTTGTGAAATCGCTGTTTTGAGGTTGCCATCATGTCCTTCAGCCCCCCTATCCTCCAGAGTTTGATTGCCAACCGTTGGATCGGTAGCCAGGCGGCCCGCGCCTTGCACAGTGCCGTCAATGGCCGGCCGGTGGCGCTGACCCATGCAGACGAGATTGACTTCGGCGAGAGCCTGGCCTTTGCGCGGGGTCAGGCCTTGCCTGCGCTGCTGGCCCTGGATTTCCAGCAACGCGCCGCCCGGCTCAAGGCCCTGGCGACTTATCTGCTCGAGCGCAAGGAGGGCCTGTATGCCATCTCCGCCCACACCGGCGGCACGCGCAGCGACAACTGGATCGATATCGAGGGCGGCATCGGCACCTTGTTCGCCTACGCCAGCATCGGCCGGCGTGAGCTGCCGTCCAGCAATGTCTTTCACGAGGGCCCGGCCATCCCGCTGAGCAAGGAGGGGCAGTTCATCGGCTCCCACATCCTGGTGCCCAAGCGCGGCGTGGCGGTGCACATCAATGCCTTCAACTTCCCCATGTGGGGCATGTTGGAGAAGTTCGCGCCCAGCTTCCTGGCGGGCATGCCTTGCATCGTCAAGCCGGCCACCGCCACCTCCTTCGTGGCTGAAGCGTGCGTGCGTCTGATCCATGAAAGCGGCCTGCTGCCCGCCGGCAGCTTGCAGCTCATCGTAGGCGGCTCGGGTGATTTGCTGGACCGCCTGGAAGAGACCGATGTGGTCACTTTCACCGGCTCGGCCGACACGGCCGCCATGCTGCGCGTCAACAAAAACTTGATTGCACGCTCGATTCCCTTCAACGGCGAGGCGGACAGCTTGAACTGCGCCATCTTGGCGCCCGATGTGGAAGTGGGTGATCCCGAGTTCGAGCTCTTCGTCAAGGAAGTGGCGCGCGAGATGACGGCCAAGACCGGCCAGAAATGCACCGCCATCCGCCGCGCCATCGTGCCCACCCGCCACATCGATGCAGTGGCCGAGGCGCTGCGTGCGCGCCTGGCCAAGATCAAGGTCGGTGACCCGGCCGTGGACGGCGTGCGCATGGGCGCCCTGGCCTCCAAGGCCCAGCAGGCCGATGTGGCCGAGCGCGTGGCCTTGCTGAGTGCCGGCAATGAAGTCGTTTTCGGCGCCAAGGACGGCTTTGCGCCGGTGGGCGAGGGCGTGGGCGAGGGCGCGTTCTTCGCACCGACCTTGCTGCTTTGCCGCGATGCCTTTGCCAACGAGCAAGTCCACAACTTGGAAGCCTTCGGCCCGGTGTCCACCTTGATGCCTTACCAGGAGTTGGACGAGGCGCTGAGCTTGGCCGCCAAGGGTCGCGGCAGCCTGGTCGGCTCGGTGGTCACCAAGACCCCGGCGATTGCCGCTCAGGCGGTTTATCACGCCGCGGCCTTCCACGGCCGCCTGCTGGTGCTGGACCGCGATGCGGCCAAGGAGTCCACCGGCCACGGCTCGCCGCTGCCGCAGCTGAAGCATGGCGGCCCGGGCCGCGCCGGCGGTGGCGAAGAGTTGGGCGGCATCCGCTCGGTCAAACACTATCTGCAGCGCTGCGCCGTGCAGGGCAGCCCGACCATGCTGAGCGCCATCACCGGCGAGTACCAGCGAGGTGGCAAGGTGCAAGAAGATGCCGTCCATCCTTTCCGTAAGCACTTCGAAGAGATCCAGGTCGGCGATTCTCTGCTGACCCATCGCCGCACCGTCAGCGAGGCCGATATCGTCAATTTTGGCGGCGTCTCGGGTGACTATTTCTACATGCACTTCGACGAGGTGGCGGCCAAGGACACGCAGTTTGGCCAGCGCATCGCCCACGGCTACTTCGTGCTGTCGGCCGCGGCCGGCCTTTTTGTGTCGCCGGCTCCTGGCCCGGTGCTGGCCAATTACGGCCTCGACACCCTGCGCTTCGTGAACCCGGTGGCGATTGGCGACACCATCCAGGCGCGCCTCACTTGCAAACGCCGTATTGATCGCGGCAATCGCCCGGACCAGCCACCGCAAGGTGTGGTCGCCTGGGATGTGCAGGTGATGAACCAGCGTGGCGAGTTGGTGGCCAGTTATGACATCCTGACCCTGGTGGCCAAGAAGCCCGTTTGATGCCCTGCTGACAAGACTTGGCCGGCCGCGTGATACCGTGCCGGCCATGAACACGCATTTGAAGGCCGCCGAGGGCGCGCTGCTGAACGAAGAAGAGAGCTGGGTGCAGAGCGATCTGCTCTGGCGCGACGAGCGCTGGACCGCCCAGGTGATCAAGAACGAAGACGACGAAGGCTGGGCTGTGGCCATGACCTTGGCCGGCGAGGCCGAGCCCGCGCTGGTCGGGCCTTGGACCATGGGCCGCGACAAGAAGAACCCCAAGCCTTTGTCGGCGCCGGCTTTTCACACCCTGGTGAAGACCGCCTCCGAAGTGCTGCGCCGGCATGAGCAGCAATTGCATGCCCAGTTGCACAAGAGCCTGCGGGTGGACAGCGAACAGGGGCGGGTGCAGGTGATGTTGGACATCGTGCCCGATGAAGATAACCCTTATGCGCTGCTGAGTGCCCAGGACTTGAGTGGCGAGCTCTTGGCGCAAGTGCGCGTGTCGGCCGGCTTCAAGCTGAGCGAGCGCAGTGCGCAGGCATGGGTGGATGAGGGCTTTGCCAGGCCAGCGGGCGCGGGCGGAGACTGAGCGTTAAAGCACGCTCAGTGCGCCATAAGGCGTTTCAGCGCTGGGCTTTGGGCGAATCGACCGAGGCGTTCAGGTCAGCGCGACGGGCGCCGGTGAAGCGCTTGGCCCAGTAGGCTTCGCGCATATCTTCGACCCGCACGGCGCCGCCGACGCGGGGTGAGTGGATGAACTTGCCTTCGCCCACATAGATGCCCACGTGCGAGAAGGTGCGCTTCATGGTGTTGAAGAACACCAGATCGCCGGGCTTCAGCTCTTCGCGCTTGACTGTCAGCAGATTGGACATGCGGGCCTGCTCATCGGCTCGGTGCGGCAGCACCATGCCCACGCTCATCTCGAAGATGTGGCGGGTGAAACCGCTGCAGTCAAAGCCGCTTTCGACCGAGTTGCCGCCGCGGGTGTAGCGCACGCCGAGGAAGTTCATCGCCGACACCACCAGGCCAGAAGCGGCATCGCGCATCTGCTCCATCAAGCGGCTCGATTCTCCTTGGGCTTGAGCGAGCAAGCCCCGCTCTTGCAGAAATTTGCTGACCGGGTCGGTGGCAGCCCCCAATGCGGGCAAGCTCGGCAAACTGGACAAGCTTGGGAGTGCCACTGCCGTGGGGCTGGTGGCAACCGTATTGGTTGCAGCGGTGAGCGAAGTGCCACTGGATTTTTCAGCCGAATTCGGCGCCAGGTAGGCGGTTTTATGCATCTGCTGGCTCTGGCCCCAAGCCCCGGTCACCATGCCGGCCGGCTGGCCCGATGGATTCTGCGCCTGCGCCGAAGCAGCCAGCACCACGCCGGCCGCGCAAACCGTCAAGCGGCAGACAGACAAGAAACGGGGGATGGCAAAGAGGGGGCGGGAGCGGGCGTCGAGCATGGTGTTCGGCGCGCAGCTTAGGCGGGGGCTGTTTCGAGTGTCAAGCAAATAGGCGGCTCAGCAAGGGTAAGTCCGATCTAAATCAAGGCGCGGGGCCGGCAAGATGAAAGGAACTCAAGGTGAATTCAGGGTTATCCCTTATTTTACCGCATGCCTCATGCTTGCCTGAGGCGTCGCCTGGTTTGGGGGCTGACCTGGCGCAAGCTTTGCACGCTTTTGCCCTCAGGCTGTTGTTGCGGCGGGGCGGCAATTGGGCTGAGGTCAGTCTGCAGTCAGTCGCGGCTCATGAAATGTCTGCTCATCGAATTGCGTTCATTGGAGCCCTGTATGCCCACTCAAAGCTACGCCCAGTTTCATCAGCGCTCGCTCAGCGAGCCGGATCTGTTTTGGGCCGAGCAAGCGGAATTGATCGAGTGGCACAAGCCGGCCGAGCAGATCTGTGATTACAGCAAGCCGCCGTTTGCGCGCTGGTTCGTCGGCGGGCAGACCAATCTGTGCCACAACGCGGTCGACAGGCATGCGCGCGATCGGCCGGCAGATAGGGCGCTGATCTGGGTTTCGACCGAGGTCGAGCAGGAGCGGGTTTATAGCTTTGCCGAACTGCAGGCCGAGGTGGAGTGCATGGCCGCCATCTTGCTGGCCCAAGGGGTGCAGCAGGGTGACCGCGTGCTGGTCTATATGCCGATGATCCCGGAGGCTGCTTTTGCGATGCTGGCCTGCGCCCGCATCGGGGCCATCCATTCGGTGGTGTTTGGCGGCTTTGCCAGTCACAGTCTGGCCAGCCGCATCGATGACGCCACGCCCAAGCTGATCATCAGCGCCGACGCCGGCAGCCGCTCGGGCAAGGTCGTGCCCTACAAGCATTTGCTGGATGAGGCGATTGAATTGGCGCAGCACAAGCCCGCGGCTGTGCTGCTGGTGGATCGCGGCCTGGCGCCCATGCAGCGTGTCGCTCAGCGCGATTTGGACTATGCCGCGCTGCGCACTCAGCATGCCGGGGCGCATGTGGCTTGCGTCTGGCTCGATGCCGGTCACCCCAGCTACACCCTCTACACCAGCGGTACCACCGGCAAGCCCAAAGGCGTGCAGCGCGACACCGGCGGCTACGCGGTGGCCTTGGCCGCCAGCATGCAGCACATCTTCGGCGGCCGCAGCGGTGAAACCTTTTTCTCCACCAGCGACATCGGCTGGGTGGTGGGCCACAGCTACATCATCTACGGCCCCTTGCTGGCCGGCATGGCCACCCTGATGTTCGAGGGCCTGCCGACCCGCCCCGACGCGGGCATCTGGTGGAGCCTGGTCGAGCGCTACAAGGTCAGCCTGATGTTCAGCGCGCCGACGGCGATACGGGTCTTGAAGAAGCAGGATCCTGCCTATTTGAAGCGTTATGACCTGAGCTCGCTGCGTGGCCTGTTTCTGGCCGGTGAACCGCTTGACGAGCCGACCAGCGCCTGGATCGCCGAGGGCTTGGGCGTGCCCATCATCGACAACTACTGGCAGACCGAGACCGGTTGGCCCATCCTGTCCTTGGCCAATAGCGTGGCCGGGGTGCTGCCGCAGGCCAGTCGGCTCGGCTCGCCCGGCGTGCCGATGTATGGCTATCGTGTCAAGTTGCTGGACGAGGGCAGTGGCGAGGAATTGCTCGGCCCGAATCAGAAGGGCGTGCTGGCCATTGAGGGGCCACTGCCGCCCGGCTGTTTGCAAACGGTGTGGGGCGACGATGCGCGCTTCGTCAACACTTATTGGTCCAGCATTCCGGGGCGTCAGGTCTATTCGACCTTTGATTGGGGCGTGCGCGACGCCGATGGCTATTACTTCATCCTCGGCCGTACCGACGATGTGATCAATGTTGCCGGCCACCGCCTCGGGACACGCGAAATCGAGGAGAGCATCGCAAGCCATCCGAATGTGGCCGAGGTGGCCGTGGTCGGCGTGGCCGACGCTCTGAAGGGGCAGGTTGCGATGGCTTTTGCGGTCTTGAAGGACGCGAGTTTGGCCGCCAGCCCGGAAGGCGCACAGAAGCAAGAGGCCGAGATCATGAAGCGCGTCGATGAACAACTTGGCGCGGTGGCTCGGCCGGCGCGGGTGCGTTTTGTCAGCGTGCTGCCGAAGACGCGCTCGGGCAAGCTGCTGCGCCGCGCCATTCAGGCGGTGTGCGAGTCCCGCGATCCGGGCGACCTGACCACCATCGAGGACCCCAGCGCCTTGCAACAGATCAAGGCCATGCTGAGTTGATGTGTCTTGGCATCTGCCGCCTCGACGTTCAAATTACCGCTTACCGAAGAAGCTCGTCGTTCGTTCATTTTGTACCCTGACAATCCACACTCGATGGCGATGGGTCATCGAGTGTTTGAGTTCACAGGGAGATAGAAAATGAGTTTGATGGATTCTTTGCTGGGCTTGGCCCAACAGGCCTTGGTCGGTCAAGGCGGGGCCGTGGGCGGCGGCGGTGCCGACTGGGTGGGCATTGTGTCGGGCCTGCTGGCCAATGGTTCGGCGCATGGCGGCATGGGCGGTTTGCTGGAAAAGCTGGCCGGGGCCGGGCTTGGTGAGCAGGTCAAGTCCTGGGTGTCGACTGGAGCCAATTTGCCGGTCTCTGGCGAACAACTCAGCGCCGCCTTGGGTGGCAATCTGATGGATCAGTTGACGGCGCAAAGTGGCGCCTCGCACGCCGATGTTGGCGCCATCCTGAGCCAGATGCTGCCGCAGATCATCGACAAGTTGACGCCGCATGGTGAAGTGCCCGCTGCCGGCGCCGGCAATATCGGCGACCTGAGCAGCTTGCTGGGTGGTCTGCTGAAGGCCTAATTGCTGCCTCGACGGGCTGCAGCGGATGGGCGGTGAATGTCTTAGCGCCGCCAGTCCGTTTCAATGAAACGCAGCACGCTGTCCTCATGGTGGGGGCCGATCACCTGATGGGCCTCTTCCTTGACGGCCGCGATGGCATTGCCGACCGCAATGCCCCGATGCGCGGCGCGTAGCATCTTGATGTCGTTGACATGGTCGCCAAAGACCACCACTTCGCGGTCGTGCAGGCCGTAGCGCTCGGCCAAGGTCTTGATGCCCTGGTCTTTGGTGGCGCGCCGGTCGTGCACCGTCAACCAGGGCCAGCCGGGTTTGTAGAGATCTTCAGCCAGATGCGTTTCAACCGCGTCGCCACACAGCGCATCGATCTCGGCCTGTAGCGCGGCCAAGGGTGCTTCGCGCTCCACCACCACAAAGGTCACCGCCGGGTCATGAAGTTCGTCTTGCAGGCGAGCGCTGTGGCGCAAGCGTGGGTCGGCATTGCGCAGGCGCTCATCGACAAAGCTCTGCTGCGCCTCGTTGTGCACCGACTGGTAAAACAACTGGTCGCCCTTGGGTCCATGCGTGGAGATGAAGGGCATCAGGCCATGGCGCTCAATCAAGGCCAGCACAGCGCGGGCCAAATCGGGTTCCATGGCGTGCACCAACTCATGCCGGCAACTGGCCATCTCGCTGATGTAGGCGCCGTTCGATGAAATCACCGGCAGGCGTAGCGGCAGGTCGCCGAGGATGTTGCGGATCGAGCTGACATGGCGTGCGCTGGCCACGGTGAACAGCAGGCCTTCATTGAGCAGCCGCACCAGGCCGGCGCGGGTGCTGGGGGCGAGGCGTCCTTGGGCATCGAGCAAGGTACCGTCGAGATCGGAAACGTAAAGCGTCATGAGGGCTGCAATTGTCGCAAACAAGAAAGAACAAGGGCGGCCCGCAGGCCGCCCTTGGATGAAGTGCCCTAGCTTCGTATTTAGAGCACTTCGGAGGCAAAGTCCGCCAAGCGCGAGCGTTCGCCGCGCGCCAGCGTCACATGGCCGCTGTGGGCCCAGCCCTTGAAGCGGTCGACGGCAAAGGTCAGGCCGGAGCTGCCTTCGGTCAGGTAGGGCGTGTCGATCTGCGCCAGATTGCCCAGGCAGACGATCTTGGTGCCAGGGCCGGCGCGGGTGATCAAGGTCTTCATCTGCTTCGGCGTCAGGTTTTGCGCCTCGTCGATGATGACGAACTTGTTCAGGAAGGTGCGGCCGCGCATGAAGTTCAAGCTCTTGATCTTGATCTTGCTGCGCACCAAGTCGTTGGTGGCGGCGCGGCCCCATTCGCCGGCGGCACTGTCGCCACGCGCCAGCACCTCCAGGTTGTCATCCAGCGCACCCATCCAGGGGCTCATCTTTTCTTCCTCGGTGCCGGGCAGGAAGCCGATGTCCTCGCCCACCGGCACGGTCACGCGGGTGACGATGATCTCCGAGTAACGGCGATCATCCAGCACCTGCGAGAGACCGGCCGCCAGCGTCATCAGTGTCTTGCCGGTGCCGGCGGTGCCGGTCAGGGTGACGAAGTCGCAGTCCGGGTCCATCAGCAAATTGAGGGCAAAGTTTTGCTCGCGGTTGCGTGCCGTGACGCCCCAGACCGAGTGCTTCTGGTTGCCATAGTCCTTCAGCGTTCGCAGCACGGCGGTTTTGCCGGTGATTTCCAGCACCTTGGCGTAGAGCGGTGCGGCGCCGGGTGCTTCCAGATAGACCAACTCGTTGACCAGCAGCGAAGGCACCAGCGGCCCGTTGATTCGATAGAAGGTGAGGCCGCCTTGCTGCCAGCTTTCCATGGTCTTGCCGTGGCGCTCCCAGAAGTCGGCCGGCAGCGCCTGCACACCGGTGTAGAGCAGGTCGGAGTCTTCCAGCGTCTTGTCGTTGCGGTAGTCCTCGGTGGGCAGGCCCAAGGCGCGGGCCTTGATGCGCATATTGATGTCCTTGGACACCAGTACCACCTCGCGGCCTGGGTTCTTCAGTTTCAGCGCCTGCACCACGGCCAGGATCTGGTTGTCGGCCTTGCCCTGCGGTAGCCCGACTGGCAGCGGGGTGTCGATCAACTCGGTCTGGAAGAACAGTTTCCCGCCGGCCTCGCGGTGGCCGGTGTGATCCAGCGGCAGGCCCTTGGCCATTTCCTCGATGCCGCTGCTCTTCAGTCCGCCGGCCAGATTGTCCAACTCACGGCTGACCTGGCGCACATTGCGAGCGACTTCGGTCATGCCCTTTTTGTGGCCGTCCATCTCCTCCAGTGTGATCATGGGCAGATAAATGTCGTGTTCCTCAAAGCGGAACAAGCACATCGGGTCGTGCATCAGCACATTGGTGTCGAGCACGAATAACTTGCTGGCTTCGCTACCGGCTTGCCGCGTGCCCGCGCTCTTGCGGCTTGCCGGCTTGCTGGGCTTGGCGACGGGTGTGCGGGCTGCCTGCACCGCGCTTGGGGTGAATGTGGTTTGCACCGGAGCGGCCGGTTGGGCTTGCTGCGTCAGCGGTGTGGCTTTGGTCTGCGAGGACTTGGCCTTTGAGCGAGGGCTGTTGCTGCTGCTCATTGGTGTGACCGCTGGGCTGGCGGGTGCTGCAATAGCGGCGGCGGTGGCGGCCGGCTTGGCCGCAGCGACCTTGCGGCTCGGGTCGGGCTTGCTGACGGTCAGCGTGGTCTCAAATGCGTTTGACTCAAGACGGCTGGCGCGTTTTGTCGGGGCTTTGGGCAGAGGCATGGATGTCAGGCTGCGTTGGGTCGGCCGGCTGGCCGAAGGCTTGGGAACAAGATGGCCGGTGAAGAAAAAAGAAAAGCCGCACAGACAACTGTGCGGCTTTCAGTGTTGGCTTCATGGCTCTCGGGCATGGAACCATTATGCACAAAGCAAGGTGACACTTTGAGCGCCACTTGGGGTGAAGCACATGGCCTGGGCATCAAATGCAAAAAAGCCGGCTCGGACCCTGGGTCGAACCGGCTTTTTGAGTTTTTGCGCCGTTGGCGCTTTTTGCGGCTTGTCCCGCGAAATCGCGGATCAAGGGCAATGCAATTTAAGCGGCTTCTTTCTTCAGGGCGCTAACTTCCTTCAGCACCTCGTCCACATGGCCGGCAACCTTGATGCCGCGCCATTCGGCACGCAGCACGCCGCCAGCGTCGATCAGGAAGGTGGAACGTTCGATGCCCTTGACCTTCTTGCCGTACATGATCTTGTTCTTGACCACGCCGAACATATGGCAGAGCTTCTCTTCGGTGTCGGCGATCAGCTCGAACGGCAGTTCCAGCGTTTGCTTGAACTTTTCGTGCGAAGCCATGTTGTCACGCGAAACGCCGAGCACAACTGCGCCAGCTTTCACGAAATCCTTGTGCCGATCACGGAATTGCATGGCTTCCGTCGTGCAACCTGGTGTATTGTCCTTCGGGTAGAAGTACAGCACCACCGATTGACCCAAGAAGGTATGGGGTGTGAACTTCACGCCTCCGGTGGCAAGGGCTTCAATTTCCGGGAGTGGTTTGTTGAGCGCTGGCGTCATGTGGCGTTTTGTATATGATGCGCCCGGGTAGGCATAGCCGTTGATTATACGTTGAACGGCCGGCCCGTCCGGCGAGCCTCGATTCGCACCTTAGGGGGATTGCTTCGCCCCGAGCTATCTTGGCTTGGTTGCGCCCTACTTATTGAGGCTCGATCAGTAGCGCGGCCAAGACGGCGCGCCCCTCGCTGGCCAGTACGTTGTAGGTGCGGCAGGCCGCCGCCAAATCCATGGTTTCCATGCCAATGCGTGCCTGTATCAGTTGCTGATACAGCGCGGGCTTGGCAAAGCGAATGCGCGATCCGCTGCCGAAAATTACCAGCTCGGGTTGCATCGCCAAGATCTGCGCGAAGTGGGACTCCGTCAAATCATCAAAGCGCGTCAACGCCCAAGCCTGAACCTCGCCACGCCAGGGCACCAGCAAACTGGATTGGTGCACCTCGCCATTGACCCAAACGCGTGAGCCATCATGGCGCGAGATGGCGTTGCCGCCTTGCGGTTCATCGAGTTGAAATTTCATCGGGCTTCGCCTGGGGGAAAGTGAGCTTCTTCGGATTGCGGGTGACAGCTGCCGCAAGTGATGCGTCTTGGCCGGGTAGACCCTGCTACCCTGTGATTAAATTGTATGTTTTGCGGCGCAGCAATTTGTGCCCAAGCCTTTTCCCCAAGCTTTCCCCTGAGGAGTCCACGTCTTGTTGAAGCCCACGCTCAAGTCCCGCAAGCTGGCCAATGTTTGTTACGACATTCGCGGACCCGTGCTCGACAAGGCGCGGCAGATGGAGGAAGAAGGGCACAAGATCATCAAGCTGAACATCGGCAATATCGCCGCCTTCGGCATTGAGCCGCCGGAAGAGATCGTGCAAGACATGATCCGCAACTTGCCCGCCGCAGCCGGCTACACCGACTCCAAGGGCTTGTTCGCGCCGCGCAAGGCGGTGGTGCACTACTGCCAGGAAAAGAAGATCGCCGGCGTCACCATTGACGATGTCTACCTCGGTAATGGTGCGTCTGAGCTGATCGTGATGGCACTCAATGCCTTGCTCGATACCGGCGACGAGGTCTTGCTGCCTGCGCCGGACTATCCGCTCTACACCGCGGCCGTCGCCTTGTCGGGCGGCACGCCGGTGCACTATGTCTGTGACGAGCAAAGCGACTGGATGCCCGATATCGAGGACATCAAGCGCAAGATCACGCCCAACACCCGGGCCATCGTCGTGATCAACCCGAACAACCCGACCGGCGCGCTATACCCCGATAGCGTGCTGCAGGAGATTGTCGAAGTGGCGCGTCAGCATCAGCTGATCATCATGGCCGATGAGATCTACGACAAGACGCTGTTTGATGGCAACACCCACACCAGCATTGCCTCTTTGGCCGATGATGTGCTGTGCCTGACCTTCAATGGCTTGTCGAAGAACTACCGCTCCTGCGGCTACCGCGCCGGCTGGATGATCGTCTCGGGCGAGAAACGCCATGCCAAGGACTACATCACGGGCCTAAATATGCTGGCCTCGATGCGTTTGTGCGCCAACACGCCGGGCCAGTTGGCCATTCAGACCGCCTTGGGTGGCTACCAAAGTATCAAGGACTTGGTGGCGCCCACCGGCCGGCTTTGCCGCCAGCGTGACTTGGCCTACGACCTGTTGACGCAGATTCCTGGCGTTAGCGTGGTCAAGCCGAAAGCGGCGCTTTATATGTTCCCCCGCCTGGACCCGAAGATCTACCCGATCGAGGATGACCAGCAGTTCGCCTATGAACTGCTGGCCGAGGAAAAGGTGCTGATCGTGCAAGGGACGGGCTTCAACTGGATCGCCCCCGATCATTTCCGACTGGTGTTCCTGCCCAACTCCGACGATCTTCAAGACGCGGTGGGCCGGATCGAGCGATTCCTGAGCCATTACCGCAAACGCGCAGGCCGCTGAAACGCACGGCAGGACACCCCATTCCCAAAAGCGAATTCTGTAGAAGAGATTGAAGCCATGAAACCGATCAAAGTCGGCCTGCTGGGCCTGGGCACCGTGGGCAGCGGCACATTCAATGTTTTGCGCCGCAATCAGACCGAGATTAAGGGCCGTGCCGGCCGTGGCATTGAAGTGGCCATGGTGTGCCGCCGCAATGTGGCGCTGGCCAAGCAGATCGTTGGCGACTCGGTGGCCGTCACTGCCGACCCCTTTGAGATCATTCGCAACCCTGAGATCGACATCGTCGTCGAAACCATCGGCGGCTGCGATCTGGCCCGCACCTTGGTGCTGGAAGCGATTGCCCAAGGCAAGCATGTGGTCACGGCCAACAAGGCATTGCTGGCGGTGCATGGCACCGAGATCTTTGCCGCCGCGCGCGACAAGGGCGTGATGGTGGCGTTTGAGGCTGCTGTGGCCGGAGGCATCCCCATCATCAAGGCCTTGCGTGAAGGCCTCACCGCCAACCGCATTGAATGGATCGCCGGCATCATCAACGGCACCACCAATTTCATCTTGTCCGAGATGCGCAGCAAGGGCCTGGATTTCGGCACGGTGCTGAAAGAAGCGCAGCGCCTGGGCTATGCCGAGGCCGACCCGACTTTTGACGTCGAAGGCGTGGACGCCGCGCACAAGCTGACCATCATGTCGGCCATTGCCTTTGGTGTGCCGGTGCAGTTTGACAAAGCCCATGTGGAGGGTATCAGCCAGCTGCAGGCCGCTGACATCAAGTACGCTGAGCAATTGGGTTATCGCATCAAGCTGCTGGGCCTGACGCGCCGTCGCAGTGATGTATCTGGTAGCGGCATCGAACTGCGGGTGCACCCGACGCTGGTGCCGATGTCTCGCCTGATTGCTAATGTCGAAGGTGCGATGAATGCGGTGGTGGTGCAGGCCGACGCGGTTGGCACAACGCTCTACTACGGCAAGGGCGCGGGCGCCGAGCCCACCGCCTCGGCCGTGATTGCTGATCTGGTCGACATCACCCGTTTGCACACGGCAGACCCGGATCACCGCGTGCCGCATCTGGCCTTCCAGCCCGATGCGATGAGCGACACCGCCATCCTGCCGATGACCGAGGTCTTGACCAGCTACTACCTGCGCTTGCGCGTGGCTGACGAGGCCGGCGTGCTGTCCAGCATCACCACCATCTTGGCCGAGGGCGATATCTCGATTGACGCGGTGCTGCAGCGCGAGTCCGCCGAGGGTGAGCGTCAAACCGACCTCATCATCTTGACCCACCAGACCCAAGAAGGCGGCATGAACACTGCCCTGGCCCGCATGCAAGGTTTGCCGACGGTGTTGGCGCCCATCGTGCGCCTGCGCAAGGAAGAGCTGGCATGAGGTACATCAGCACCCGGGGTGATCAAACCGAGCGCCGTTTCTGCGAGATCCTGCTGGAGGGCTTGGCGCCCGATGGCGGGCTCTACTTGCCGCTGAGCTATCCGCAGATCGACGCGGCCACCTTGACCCGTTGGCGCGGCCTGGCTTATGCCGATTTGGCCTTTGAGATCTTGTCGCTCTATATCGACGACATCCCCGCAGACGACCTGCGCGCCATCACCCGCCGTACTTACACCGAGGCGGTGTTCGGCACGCCCGAGATCACACCGCTCAAGACGCTGGAGCCGGGCCTGGCGCTGCAGGCCTTGTCCAATGGCCCGACCTTGGCCTTCAAAGACATGGCCATGCAATTGCTCGGCCAGTTGTTCGAGTACGAACTGGCTCGGCGCGGAGAGACGCTGAACATCCTGGGCGCGACTTCTGGCGACACCGGCAGCGCGGCCGAGTACGCCATGCGCGGCAAGGCCGGCGTGAATGTGTTCATGCTGAGCCCGCACGGCCGCATGAGCCCCTTCCAGCAGGCGCAGATGTTCAGTCTGCAAGACGCCAACATCCACAACATCGCCATCGAAGGCGTGTTCGATGATTGCCAAGACATTGTCAAGGCGGTGTCCAACGATCTGGATTTCAAACGCAAGTACAAAATCGGCACCGTCAATTCGATCAACTGGGCCCGTCTGTTGGCGCAGGTGGTCTATTACTTTGCGGGTTACTTCCAGGCCACCCAGTCAAACGAGGAGAAGGTCAGCTTCACCGTGCCCTCCGGCAATTTTGGCAATGTCTGCGCCGGCCATGTGGCGCGCATGATGGGGCTGCCGATCGCGCATCTGGTGGTGGCCACCAATGAGAATGATGTGCTGGATGAGTTCTTCCGCAGCGGCGTTTACCGCGTGCGCGGCAGTGCCGAGACGCATGAGACCTCCAGCCCCTCGATGGACATCTCCAAGGCCAGCAATTTCGAGCGCTTTGTATTTGATCTCTTGGGTCGAGATGGCGCGCGGGTCAAGGCTTTGTTTGGCGAAGCCATCAGCAGCCAAGGCCGCTTCGAGATCAGCGCGACCGAGCACGCAGCGATAGCGGGTTATGGCTTCCAGTCCGGTCGCAGCAGCCATGCCGATCGCTTGAGTACCATCCGAGCCACGTACGAACGTTACGGTGTCATCGTGGACACCCACACCGCCGATGGTCTGAAGGTGGCGCAGGAGAAGCGCGGGGCCGGCGTCACCATGCTGGTCTTGGAAACCGCGCTGCCGGCCAAGTTCGCAGCGACGATTGAAGAGGCTTTACAGCTCACGCCACCGCGTCCTGCGGGTCTTGAGAACATTGAAGCCCTGCCCAAGCGAGTCACGGTCCTGCCGGTGGACACGCAGGCGGTGAAGTCTTTTCTTGCCGCCCATGTCTGAACCGTCTCAGCCGCGCGCGCCGATGCAGAGTCTCGATGAGGCTTTGCAGCGCCTCTTGAGTGCCGTCGCGCCATTGGCGCAGTCCGAGACCTTGCCCACGGCGGACTGCCTGGGTCGAGTCTTGGCGGCCGATGTGGTCTCGCAGCTCGATGTGCCTCCGGCCGACAACACCAGCATGGACGGCTATGCCTTGTGCGCCGCCGATGTGGTTCAAGTCGGCAGTGTGTTGCCGGTGGCGCAGCGGGTGCCGGCCGGTGTGGTCGGTGCTGTTCATCAAGCCGGCACGGCGGCCCGCATCTTCACTGGCGCGCAGATTCCCGTCGGCGCCGACGCGGTGGTAATGCAAGAGCAATGCGAATCGGTGCCAGGCGAGGGCTTGGGTAGCGTGCGTATCAATGCCGCCGTGCAGGCCGGGCAATGGATTCGCCGCCGCGGCGAGGATGTGCGGCAGGGCAGCACCGTCTTGGCTGCGGGCGTGCGCCTCGATGCCGCAGCGCTTGGCCTGGCGGCCACTGTGGGTGCGGCTCATTTGCAGGTGGCTCGGCGCCCGCGCGTCGCTTTGTTTTCAACCGGCGATGAGTTGGTGATGCCCGGTGAGCCGCTCAAACCCGGTGCCATCTACAACTCGAACCGTTTCACCCTGCGCGCGATGCTGCAAGGCCTGGGCTGCGAGGTGGTCGATCTGGGCATCGTGCCCGATCGATTGGATGCCACCCGTGCCGCCTTGCGCGAAGCGGCAGCGCGCGCTGACTTGATCATCACCTCGGGCGGCGTCTCGGTTGGTGAGGAGGATCATTTGCGCCCCGCCGTGCTGGCCGAAGGCCAGTTGGATCTGTGGCAGATCGCCATCAAGCCCGGCAAGCCCCTGGCTTTTGGTCGCGTCAATTCAGCAGAAGGCGGCGCCTGGTTCATCGGCCTGCCGGGCAATCCGGTATCCAGCTTTGTGACCTTCGCTTTGTTGGTCCGTCCGGTGATCTTGCGCCTCCAAGGCGCGGCTCGTTTGGCGCCACGCGGCTTCATGCTGCGTGCTGATTTCGCCTGGCCCAAACCGGATCGTCGCCGTGAGTTCTTGCGCGTGCGCCTGAACGAGGCCGGTGGACTTGAGCTGTTCCCCAATCAAAGCTCTGGGGTTCTGACCTCCACCGTGTGGGCCGATGGCCTGCTCGACAACCCGGCGGGGCAGACGATTGAGCCCGGTCAGATGGTGTCTTATCTGCCGATGTCGGAGTTGCTGCAATGAGCTCGCCGGTGCTGATCAAAGTGAACCTGCGCTTTTTCGCGTCCTTACGCGAACGCTTGGGTGCGGCCGAAACCCTGGAGTTGCCTGCCGGCACCACCGTGGGTCAACTGCGCGACCAATTGCTGGGCCGCTCTGCCGATCACGCCGAATTGTTGGCGCGCGGACGCGCCGTGCGCAGCGCCCTGAACCAGCAGCTGTGTCAGGAAGACGCGTTGCTCAGCGATGGGGCTGAAGTGGCCTTCTTCCCGCCTGTCACCGGCGGCTGAGGCAGCGTGCAAGGCCTGCACTTGACGGCGGATCTGCGCGGAGTCCGCGCTGATCTGCCCGTGATGTTGGAGCCGGCCGCCCTGCGCGAGCTGTGCGTGGCTGCCGTCGTGGAGTCCGGCTTGGGGGCCGTTGCCGAGTTGTTTCACCGTTTCACGCCGTTGCCGGTGCTTGCGAGTGGTGCGGCAAGTACCGCCGCGAATGACCCAGCGATCGGTTCAGACCAATCCGGCATCACCGGTGTCGTTTTGCTGGCCGAGTCCCATTTGGCGGTCCATACCTGGCCCGAGTTGGGTGGGGTCACCTTGGACGTCTATGTCTGCAATCTGGGGGCCGACAACAGCACGCGTGCCGAAGCCTTGATGAATAGGCTGTGTTCGGCCTTTGCTGCAGAACATGTGAAGCGCCAGAGCCTGCGTCGCGGCTGAGACTGCATCCTTCGCAAACTAGCCTCAAGCCTTTCGCTGAATCTGCTGCGCGGCTCGCGTACCTTGGGTGTATGCCTCTTCAAACACGGAATAGCCGGCCAAGTCGCTATGGGCGAAGTGGACTCTTTGCTGCCGCTGGCTGAGCGCCGCCAAAGCGGCTGAGCTGCGTATTCCCGGCACCGGGATGCTCATCGCATGGCCCCAGCGCATCAGGTCGGCCCGTTCGAGCTGGGTCAATAAATCCGGGTGAACCTCACCCCATTGCTGCAACAATTGCCGGAGCCAATAGGACCAATCCTGCTGGAACAATTCACCGCGTCGGGCCTGTGGCAGCGCCCAATAAGCGGTCAAGACGGTGGCGCCGGTTTGCGGCACCAGGCCCTGGTGCATGGCATCGACATAACCCAGGCTTTGACTGCCAAACACCACATTGTCCCAGGAGGGCGGGGCGCCTACACGCTGGAGCAACGGGCCTTTCAGCTGAAGATTGGCCACCAGCCAAGGCGCATAACGGGCTTGCGCAGCGGCATCATGCAAGGCTTGTGGTGCAGCATCGCCCAGCAAGCGTTGAGCGATGAAGAGCGGCGTTGCCATCACGAGCTCTTGTGCAAGCCAATGTTCCGGGCTTTGGCTTCGTTCATTCCAGACCGCTGCGCGCACCTCGTGTCGGCCCGCCTCAACCCGCAACACGGTGCGGGCGCTGTGAATGCGGTCGCTCAGCCCTTCGGCCATGCGGCGGGTCAGCCAGGCATTGCCTTCGGGCCAGGTCAACACCGCGTCGCGCTCGGCGCGCTCGTCCATGCCTGGTGGGTGAAAGCCGTGGCGGCTGGCGAAGTAATGGATGCCTGCCCAGGCCGAGACGGTGGCGGCGTCGGCGCCGAAGTCGTCGCGGCAGCAATAGTCCAGGTACCAGCGCAGGCGCGGGTCCTGGATGCCTTGGCCGTCGAGCCAGTGCGCGAAGGTGTGCGCGTCCAATTCGGCGTGCCCTGCCGTCCAGCGCACTGTGCGGCTAGGGATGGCAAAGCCTAGGCGCTGCTTGGCCGCGGCCACGGCACGGGCGAAGTGCAGGTATTGCGCCTGGGCTTTGGCGTCGGCGGCCGGTGGTAGCAAACCCTCTAACCATTGGCCTTGAAAGAACAGCCGCTCCTGCGGGCTGTGGCAGAGATGGCGCTCGTCAAACACGGTGCGTCCCAGCAATTGCCGCGACAGGCCCAACTCTTCCAGCAACTGGCTGACGGCCGGCGCATCGGGCCCCGGCAAGGGCAGATAGTGGGCGCCCAGCGGGCAGGCCATGCCCCCCATCTGATGACCGCGGCTATTGCCGCCGACCTCGTCCTCCAACTCCAACACGGCCACGTCATCGATGCCTGCCTGCGCCAGGCTGCGAGCACAAGCCAGCCCGGCGACACCGCCGCCAATGATCAGGACGCGTGCACGTCGTTTCGGTCCGTCCGCCATCGACGACCGTGCTGACAAGGGTTCTCTGAGTCGGTGGCCACGTTCGACCTTGGCGCCCACCCAGCCGCCCTTGAGCTCAAACGCCGAGGGCTGTTGTGGCGAGCATGCGGCCAGCACAGCGGCGCTGCCGCCCGCCTGCAAAAGGCGGCGTCGGTGCATCGGGGGCCATGGCGCATTCAATGGACCTTGCCCCATTCGGCCTCGAACTCATGCACCAGTTGCTGGTTTGACAGCCGATTGACCTCGGTCGGCAGCCGTGCCATATCGGGCGGAAAGTTCATCAGGGCCGGCAAGCCGGTCAGATCCAAAAACTTCAGACCTTGGGGCAGGGTGCGAGGCGCGGCCCAGGGCCGGCGGCCGGCCAATATAAAACCCCATTCACCAAAGCTCGGAACATGGGCGTGATACGGCGTGGTGCTCAAGCCGGCCGCTTCCAGCGTGCTGACTACCGTCCAGAAGCTGCGCCGCGCAATCAAGGGCGAGGTGGTTTGCACCACTGCGTAGCCGGCGGCCGAAAGATGCTGGTCCACCAATTGGTAAAAGCTGGTGGTGTAGAGCTTGCCCAGGGCGAAGTTGCTGGGGTCGGGGAAGTCGATCACGATCACGTCAAAGACGGTGTCGGTCTGCTGTTCCAGCCAACCGAAAGCATCGGCATTGACGATGGTCAGCTTGGGGCTCAGCAGAGCGTCGCCATTGAGCTTGCGCAACAAGGGCATGCTGCTGAAGAGGCGCGTCATGTGCGGGTCCAACTCCACCAGGGTGACGGATTCGACGGTTGGGTATTTGAGAATCTCGCGCACCGCCATGCCGTCTCCGCCGCCCAAGACCAAGACCTTTTTGGGCGCACCATGGCCGGCCATGGCCGGATGCACCAGGGCTTCGTGATAGCGGTACTCGTCCTTGGAGTGGAATTGCAGATTGCCGTTCAGAAACAGGCGCACTCCGGCATTGCCCTGGGTGACCACCACCCGCTGATAGTCCGAGCTTTCACGCAGCAAGATGTGTTCGCCATAAAAGCGATCTTCGGCCCAACTGGTCAGCTGTTCGGCCCCCAGCATCGCCAGCAGCAAAATGCACAGGGTGGCGCCACAGGCCCAGGCATGGCTTCGCCATGCTCTCAGCTGTGGGCGAAAAATGAACAGCGCCCATACCGCCACCAAGGCGTTCAGCAAGCCAAAGAATAGGCCGGTGCGCACCAGGCCCAAATGCGGCACCAGCAGCAGCGGAAAGGCCAGCGCCACCACCAAGGCGCCTAGGTAGTCAAAGGTCAGCACCTGCGAGACCAAGTCACCTAGCGCATAGCGCTGGCTGAACTGCTTCTTGAGGATGCGCATGACCAGCGGGATTTCCAGCCCCACCAAGGCCCCCACCAAGAGCACCAAGCCATACAGCAGCACCCGAAACGATGCCAATTGCCCCGGCGGCAAGAGGCTGTGCGCCATGAAAAGCGCGGCCGGCATCAAGCCGCCGACCAGGCCCACCAGCAACTCGATCTTCAGGAATTGCGCCACCAACTGCCGCTTCAGGTAACGGCTCAGCCAAGAGCCCAAGCCCATCGCGAACAGATAAGTGCCGATGATGGTGGAGAACTGCAGCACTGAGTCGCCCAGCAAGTAACTGGCCAGGGCACCGGCTGTCAGCTCATAGACCAGGCCGCAGGCCGCGACCACAAAGACGCTGACGAGCAGCAGCAACTCATGCAGTGAAATGCGGCCGGCGGCGGTCTCAGAATCCACGGGCGCGGCGGGAGGTTCGGCAAGGGAAGACATGGCCGCGAGGTTAACCGATGGCGGCGACTTGCCTGCGTATCCGAATCTGCGAATCCGCGCGTGACCCGCACTGTGTCTGCGCGGCCTTTGGAAAACGGTTGCCACGAAAGCCCAATGAGCGGCCCTCGAATAAGGGGGTTTTCAGAGCTTCATTTGCCGGGGCGTGATTTGCGTCACTGTGGCAGGCCGGTCCATGGGGTCAGGTCTTGCTCTTTGCGTAGACACTGCGGCCTCAAACCTTCACCACCTGGAACACACCATGAAAAAGAAGATGATTTCGAGCTCTTCCCTCAGCTTCTTGTGCCTTGCTGCGACGCTGATGTCGGCAGGCGCGGCGCACGCTGGCCCTGTGACCCATGTCGTGAAAAACGGAGGCTTCGAAACTCAGACCCGAGGCGGCCCTTACGGCGACTATTGCTACACAACAGTGCATGCGGGTTGTACCTTGGCCGACTGGACCACTTCGGGCAGCACCGTCGTGATTGCTTCGAACAGCGGCTCTTGGGGAGGGCCGTCGAGCTTGGCCAACGGCCAAACCGGCTTGGGCAACTTCGTGCTGGGCCTGCAGGGCGACGGCGCAACGTTGTCGCAATACCTGAACCTGAATGCAGGCTCTCAAGTTGCGTTGAGCTGGTTTGATGCAGGCCGCAGCAATTGGTCTTACGGCCTGCAAAGCTATGAGGTTTCGTTTGCCGGTACGAAACTGGGCACCTTTTCCAACAACGTCGGCCAGGGCTGGAGTCAGCACAATCTCGCCTTCACAGCCAGCGGTTCTGGTGCTTTGCAATTCCGCAGCCTGAATCTCGGGGGCTACGACCGCACCAGCTTCATCAACGGCGTCGATGCGGCCGTCACCCAGGTGCCCGAGCCACAGTCTCTGGCCCTGGTGCTTGCCGGCTTGTTTGCCGCGGCTTTGCTGCGCCGCCGCAGCCCACGCGTCTGAGTTGTCGACCCCGTAGCGTGGCCGCGGCGCTGCCGGCTCAGCCGTGTATCGCCGCTGCCACGATCAAGCCGATCGAGATGCACATGGCCGCGACCACAATGGCCAAGGCGAGGTTCTTCTCCTCAACAATCTGTTCCCAGAGCTTGTAGGGCGTCAGCTTGTCGATGATGACAAAGCTGATCCAGAACACCAGCACGCCGATGACGGCATAGAGGATGGAGCCCAGCACAATGGCAGGGCGTAACCATTCAAATCCACTCATAGAGATCTCCTTGGTTGAGTAGGCGAGCCTTGGCTTGTGGGGGCGGAGGTGGGCTCATTTATGCCCACCGCCGCTGCTGCCCGAGCCACCGTAAGAACCGCCGCCGTAACTGCCGCCGCCGCCCGGATAGATGCGAGGCCCACCGCTGCGTTTGCATTGCGCGTATTCGGCGCTGCTTTCACCGTAGCTGTCTTTATAGGCTTGGCAATCGTCCTCGGCGCAAGACTTCAGCAAGATGGCCAGCAGGATCAAAAAGAACAGACTCAACACGACATTGCGCACGATGGTCGGACTGCTGCCGCCCAGGCTCAGCCCGGAAGCATCGCGCGACAAGGCCGCCGTTTGATCCGGTGCCAGCCTGAAGGCCTTGGCGACTTCGGTGGCGTCGAGCTTGCGGCCCAGGCTCCAAGTGATTTCCTTGCCGCTCTGTTCCCGGCTCAGCACTGCGCCTGGATTGCCCAGGGCACCCTCGTAATCACTCACTTGAGCGTGTTGATCGCGCTGCACCTGCCAGTAAAACTCGCCCAGCACATGGGTCACCTTGGCGGTGTAAGTCCAGCGTTTTTTGAAGCTCTTGCCTTGCCACTGCGCGCCACTGCCGGATTCTTGCGGGGCGCCGGTCAGGGTTCGCACCAGGCTCCAGCCTTCGTCGGTGTCGACCAAAAAGGCAAAGCCCTCGACCCGATTGAACAGCAGGTACTCGCGCCAAAAGCTCTGTTCGTCATCGCTGCCGGGCGCCGGAATGTCGCAGCGCTCTTGGTAGCCGACCACTTGCCAACTCAACGGTGCCTGGCCCAGCTCCGCGGCCAGCAGGCCGCTGCGGCCGATCGGGATCTGTGGCTCATGGCCAGCGGCTGCACCGGTCTCTTGGCTGAAATGCGCCAGATCGCCGCCCGCGCCTTTTGAGATGTCCACCACCGCCCGGCATTGGCCGCAGACGATGCTCAGCGAGTTGCCCAGCTTCGGCGTCAAGGCTGCGCCGCAGCTCGGGCACTCGAGCGTTTGGGCGGCCAGGGCCTTGTCTTTGTCCTCGCGCAGACCATGCATGGCCAAGTCGGCGAAGCGCACTGGTCGACCCAGGGACCAATAGGGTGTGGCGCCAGCGCTGTAGTCCAGCGTGCCGACTTCGTTCTGCGAATTCCTCAGTTCAGCGACGAGAAATTCGGTCTGCAATGGGGGTGGATGGGGCAGCTCGCCCTGCGCTGCCAGCACCCGGCTCAAGCTCAGTGCGCCGATGCGCCAGCTTTGGCCGGCCAAGATGATCGCGTCCCCCAGCAGCAGCGCATGGGCTTGAGGGGCCGCCTCTTTCAGCGGCGCCTCAAAGCTGAGGACGAATTGACCGTTGTCCTCGGCCAACCAAGCGCTGCGGCCGGAATCGAACAACGCATGCCATTCGTTCCAAGTGCTGCGTTCGCCAGCTTCGCCGGTACCCAGTTGCAGCCGCCCGACCACGGTGAAGGGCTCACCCGCGTAGCGCCCGCTGGCGCCGAGTTGCAGTGGCGAATAGTCGTCCAGCAGCTCAGCGCTGATGCCGATCTTGCGCAGCGACTCCCCCTCCCGCAGCAGGGTGCTGCGGCAAAAGGAGCAGACCGCGCTGGCCGAGGCTGCCGAGGCGAATTCGACCGGCGCCCCGCAATTCGGGCAGGCGGCGTTCCAGCGGCGTTGAGGGGAAGCGTCTGTTTGCGCCAAGGCCCGATCAGCCCAGCTTCTTCAGCAGTTCGGCCTTCTTGGCCGCGAACTCTTCATCGGTCAGGATGCCTTTGGTCTTCAGGTCGCCGAGCTTTTCCAGCAGCGCCATGATGTCGTCGGCCGTGGGCGCCGCGGGACCGCCGGCGGCTGCTGCGCTGCCTGCGCCAGCAGCGGAGCTCGCGCCCGCCATACCGGTTTGCAGCTGCTGCGCCAAGACTTGGCCCATGGCCAAGCCGGCCCCCAAGCCCATCGCGTCGCCGGCCGCGCCGCCTCCGCCGCCTTGACCCACGCCTTCGGCCAGTTTGGGAATGGCCTGTGCGGTTTGGTACTGCATGAATTGGCCCATGTTTTGGCCGATCATGCCCATGCCAATCTTCTGGTCGAGCACCTTTTGCAAATCATCCGGCAGCGAGACGTTTTGCAGCGTCACGGCTTCGAGCTTGAGTCCGATCTTGGCGAACTCGGGGTCGGTCGCCGTTTGCAGCTGTTTGGCGAATTCAACCTGGTTGGCGGCCAAATCCAAGAAGGGGATGCCGCTTTGCGCCACGGCGTCGCTGATGTGTTGCAGCATCATGCCGCGCAGTTGGCCGTCTAGCTCTTCTGCCGTGTAGCGCTCGCGTGTGCCCGAGATCTCGGTATGAAACAGCTTGGCATCGGCAATGCGATAGCTGAAGTTGCCGAAGGCACGCAAACGCACGGCGCCAAAGTCATTGTCGCGTATCGTGACTGGCTGCTGCGTGCCCCAGCGCTGATCCACTTGTTGTCGGGTGCTGAAGAAATAGACGTCGCTCTTGAAGGGCGACTCGAACAGCTTGTCCCAGTTCTTCAGATAGGTCAGCACCGGCAGCGTTTGCGTCGTCAGCTTGTAGGTACCCGGCCCGAAGACATCGGCCACCGTGCCTTCATTGACAAAGACGGCGACTTGCGACTCGCGCACCGTCAGCGAGGCGCCGTTCTGGATTTCCATCTCGGCCATGGGAAAGCGCCAGGCCAGCGTGCCTTGGCTGTCTTCGGTCCATTGGATGATGTCAATGAACTGCTTTTTGATGAAGTTCATCAGTCCCATGCTTGTTTGCCTCGCGTTCTATGTGCAGATTGATTTGCCGCTCGATCTGTCGCGATGTTACGCAACTTTACTTTGACCTTGCGATGCGGCGAGTATCGTGCCGCCAAGCCCTGCCAAAGGCTGGCCAGAATGGGTGATATTCACGGCGGTGCCACAATTCCTTCCCATGAAACAAGACATGCCAAGAGTCAGCATCCAGACGCAAGACTTTGACCTCGCCGCTGAGACCCAGGCCTTGCGCGCCAATGATGGCGGCATCGGCGCGGTGGTGGCCTTCGTCGGCACCGTGCGGGAGTCCAGCCATGGGCAAAACGTCAGCGCGATGGAGTTGGAGCATTACCCCGGCATGACCGAGGCCTCGATTGAGGCGATGGTGGACGCGACCTTTGCACGCTTTGACATCCGTGCCGCGCGGGTCATTCACCGCGTCGGGCTGTTGCAGGCCCGCGAGCAAATCGTGCTGGTGCTGGTGGCCTCCGCGCATCGTGGCCAAGCCTTTCAAGCCTGTGAATTTTTGATGGACTATCTGAAGACGCAAGCGCCGTTTTGGAAGAAAGAGACCACGCCCGAGGGCGCGCACTGGGTCGATGCGCGGGAGTCCGACGATGCCGCCCTGGTGCGCTGGGGGGTGGCCTCCAGCAATGCGGGCGATGCGAGCCAGGTCGCCCCGACCAGCTCCGCCGCCGCGGCGGCATGAGCGGCATGTGGGTACAAGCCGCCGCGGTGGCCGGCGGTGCGGCATTCGGTGCCTTGGCGCGCTGGGGGGCGGGGCTGTGGTTGAACGGTAGCTACGGCGGCTTCCCACTCGGCACCTTGGCCGTCAACCTGCTTGGCGGCCTGCTGATTGGCATGGCACTTGAATGGTTCGGCCGTTCGCCCGATGAGTTGTTGCGGCTTTTGCTGGTCACCGGTTTTCTGGGCGGATTGACCACCTTCTCGGCCTTTTCCGCCGAGTCTTTGACGCTCTTGCAGCGCAATCAGCATGGCTTGGCCCTGGGTCATGCGGCTCTGCATGTGCTGGGTGCCTTGGCATCAGCCGCTGTCGGGATGCGGCTGATGCAGTTCTGGCTGGACTGAGCCTTTCAGCTCAGCTCAGTTCAGCACGCGCGATTACTTCGTGGCTGACTTGCGCGCCCTCAGCGCAGGCAGCAAGAGCAGGCCACCCAGCAGCAAGACCGCGCTGCTGGGCTCTGGCACCGCAGCGGCCATACCCAGTTGGAAGTTCTCAACCGTGGGGAAGACCGACAGGCTGCTGCTAGAGACCGCGATGTCCAGGCTTAGCAAATGGCTGCTGCTGACAAAGCCCAGAAAGCCAATGCTGGAGGAGCCGCTCAGGTCCAGCTCTTGCGTTGTGCTGCCCTGGGCATCGGTCAGCGTCAGAGTCAACCGAGCTTCTGGCCAGGCCTCGCCGCTGTAGGTGGTGGCCAAGAAGTTGCCGCCAATGGCGCGCAGATTGTTGGCAAAGTTGTCGAACAGCAGGTGCGCGTCGACGCGGTTGCTGCCCAACCAAACGGTGCCGTTTTCACCTGCGGTGGCGTAGAACTGGTTTTCCAGTCCGTCCAAGGCGCTAACGCGATAGTTGTGGCTGCCGGCTTGGCGCAGCAGTGGACCGTCCAAGGCGTCATTGACGCTCAGGTCTTGAAAGCTGTCCGTGCCCAACTGGCTGCTGGCGGCCTGAAAAGCACTTTGTGAGGTGAAGATCTGGACGCTGGCTTGGGCGGCCAGGCTGCTCAAGACCGTGGTGGCCAGAGCGGTGATCAGGGTGCGGATTTTCATGGTGTGGGTATGGCGTGTTAGGTGAGTGAAACCCAAGCCCTGGCCCCGAGGGACCAAGGCTTGGAATTTGCATCAAGGGTTGGTCGCGAGTTCAGCCTCGTGGCTGGCGCTCTTGCGGCTCAGGCGGGCGCTGCCGGCAGGGAAGGGCAAGTCGCTGAACATGCCGCGCAGCGTCGCGCTGGCAAAGCCGCTACGCGGCAACACGGTCACGTAGCTCCAGCCGCCCGGGCCGGTGGGCAGCTGAATGCTGACCTTGTCGCCGTGGCTGCTGGCCATCACGTCATAGCTGCTCGGGCTGGCCCAGCCGGAGGCGCGGGCGTAGATGTCGGCATTGCCGCTGACCTGGCTGAGGGTGAAGATGGTTTGCGGCCAGCTGCTGGCGGAGATATAGAACTGCATCAACGCGCCGGGAACCAGGGTCTTGGCGCAGCCATTGGCCAGTCGGCTGGCGGCGCCTAACTTACATTCCCCCAGGGCTACCGGAGTGAGCAAGGGCAGGGTGCCGGGGCGCAGGCTCTGGCAGCGTGGCGAGTCGATCTTGCCGCCGCCCACGCATTCGCTCAGCCACTGCGAGAAGTCGGCGTCCAGGCTGTTGCCGATCTGGCTGATCTGCTGGCTGTAGGCCGCGTAGTCGCCGTCGCGCATCAGGGGCAGGAAGCTGCGGTCCATTTCCGGCTGGCGCTCCAGCATGTAGCGCACGGCCAAATAGCCCCAGTTGTAGACCCGCGTTTGGCCGCTGCTGTAGGTGTTCTTCAGCACCATGCTGAGGGCCTCGGGGGCGGTTTGGGCGCGCGAGGTGGCGTCGGCATAGTAGGCGCGGCGATAGCTGTAGGACACGTATTCGGCCAGGCCCTCGATCCACCAGACGGCCGAGTTTGCGATGCCGCCTGCGCCCAGTTCCAGCGGATAGTCCCAGAAGGCGCCGCGCAGGTTGTAG
The DNA here is from genome assembly GCF_037482915.1 of Paucibacter hankyongi. Taxonomy (NCBI): domain Bacteria; kingdom Pseudomonadati; phylum Pseudomonadota; class Betaproteobacteria; order Burkholderiales; family Sphaerotilaceae; genus Roseateles; species Paucibacter hankyongi. The sequence continues at coordinate 317,796 of NZ_JBBHJX010000003.1, read as the reverse complement.
CGTCCATCGAGGTAGTGGGTGAACTCGTGGTTCAGGTTCCAGATCTCGAAGTCCGACAACCAATCGGCGCGGTAGGCCAAGAAGCGTGCCTGGTTGGCCGGGTCGGCCGGGTCGCCCTCCAGATACATGCCGCCGTTGTTGGTGTTGTTGCCAAACAGATAGCCCGAGAAGCGGTTGTACTGGTCGTAGTTGTTGAACACCACCACTTCCAGGCGGCTGTTGTGATCGTCCGGCACCGGCTGTTCGGCTTGCGTGCCCATCAGGGTGTGGAAGTAGCCGGTCTGCTGGCTGATGCTGCCGCAGGTGCTGTCCAACTGAGCCGGCGTCATCGCTTGGGCGCGAATCACATACTGCGTGCCGCAGGCGTAGCGAATCGGCAGCTTCAGCTGCGCAATCGTGTCGTAGCCATTGCAGGTGCCGTAGATGCTGCACTGCTCGGCGTCGTACTGGTCCACCATGGCGGCGGCGCGCATCCAGACTTCGATGGTGCTGTCTTGGCTGACCGGGAAGCTCGCCAGCTGACTCACGCCCAAGGAGCGCACCTGCTCGCGCAGCGCGGGGTACTGCACAAAGCGAATCATCTCGCCCATGGCGTTGGCCAGGTGGTAGCCCTCATTGCTACCAGCCAGTGACTGATTGCGGGTCAGAAAGCCGTTCAGCGTTTGCGCGTAGTCGAGTTTGCTTCCTGCCCAAGCCCGATAGTCCGCCTGGTACTCGCCGTAGTACAGCACGTTCATGGCGCCCAAGATGGCGTCATTGGTCCAGTAGCCAATCTTGGTGGTGGCGGGCTGCACCTGGTTCAGCCAGCGCTGGGCCACCGGCGCATACGACTTGGCCCAACCCGCGGGTACCGTCTTGAAGAACTCGCTGACGAAGTAGGCGTTGTCCTCCGTCTGGTCCATGAAGCGCGGCGACGCGCTCAGCTGCAACAAGGCCGACAAGGCCGCGTTCATCATGCTGCGGCTGCCGGCGGGGATGCCGTTCGATGGGTCCCCATAGGTGGACATATAACTCCAATACCCAGCGGTGCGCAGATAGGACAGCAGGTTCATCGCCTTGTTGCTGTCATTGCCGGGGTATTGCGCGGCGCGGGTCTTCAGCGCCTTCGAGACATTGATGATGTTGGCGTCTGAGAAGACAGTGCGGTAGTCCGCTGCGCTGCCGTAGTAGAGCTGGTACATGCAGTTGCGCAGGTCGGCCGCATCGATGAAATTGATCAAGGCTGCGCCGCTCTTGCCTACAAAGTCTTGGCCGGAGCAGGAGGCGCCGGCGGTCGCCGTCTTGAGGCTGTTCAAGGCGCTGATGCTCAAGCCCGGGTTTTGCACCTGCAATGCGGCGCGTGCCCATGCGGGGCGTTCGTTGATGGGCACCTCAGCCTGGGCCTCGCCCAAGCGTTGCTTGTAGTGAACCGGGTCGTCGGTGCGGCGTGGCGGCAATTGGGCCGGATGCAGGCCGACCTTGGCGGCATGCTGGCCGTGCCGCACATTGCCCGGCTCATTGGGCAACTGGGCCTGACGCTGCAACTCAGTGCGCAACAGGGCTTGTTCGGTGTCGAGTTGTCCTGTGGGTTTGGCCTGCGCCTGGCCGCTGAGTGCAGCCATCAAAGCGAGTGGCACAGCCAGGGCCTTCAGGGCGCCGAAAGATTGCGGGACTTTGCCCGCTGAGATTAAGCGTTGGCGACGTGTTTGGTTTTGTAGACAGCGGCTCTGCGCCGCTTCGGATTGCGAAGACATCGATCCATCCTCCTGTGCTTGGCGAGAGCAACAGGCCCCGCCATGGCTGCGCATTAGAGGATGTTTTCTGCAAAGATACTATAAATATATTGATGAAATATGGAAATTACTGATGGGGTTTTTATGGGGCTGTCTCGGCCTGGCGCAGTCCGCCGGTTGGCGCCAACCCCTTCAATCGGCAAGTGCTTGGCAGCCTTGGGGTTGTTTGCCACTAGTCGGGCGGGTGCGCTCAACGCCAGCGATGCAGCCCGTCGAAGTCTTGTTTGCTTAAGGGCACACCTTGCTGGCGCAGGATGGCATAGGCGCAGGTGAGGTGGAAAAAGAAGTTAGGCAGGGCGAACTGCAGCGCAAAGTCCAGCGCTGGCAACTCGATATTGGTTTGACCAGCGTCGCTGCGAATGATGCGGTGTTCATCCATGGCCTGGAACTGGCTGGGCTGCAGTTCGGTCAAAAAGCTCTGTCGGTCGGACAGCATCTGCTGCAGGCCTACCAGGCTGTTCGGGTAGTCGCCAAACGCGGGGACGGGACGACCCAGCAGCGGTGCGATCGCCCGCAAGACAAAGCCGCCGGCGACTTGCACCTGGCTGCGCAGCGGCAGCATATCGGGCGCCAGACGAGCCTCTAGCAAGTCGGCCTCGGCCTGAGCCAATAGCGCAGCATCGCCGGCCGCCCCGCTGGTTTGAGCGCGGGCCCGCAGATGTTCTTGAGCTAGGTCAAGTATCAGCTGCAATTGCTGGAGATAGCGTTGAAAAACCGGCACGGTGGCCGCATAAAGGTTCAAGCTCATCGAATGGATAGATAGATATTGCGCGGCAAAGGGCGAGCGATTGTGACCGAGGGCTAGGCGCTGTTGGTCGGCCTCTTGAAATCCCCTTGCCGGGGCCTCATTTCATTTTTGTCTACGGAGGATTCACGCCATGCGACCCGACAAATTCACCACCCGTTTCCAAGAGGCCTTGGCCGAAGCGCAGAGCATGGCCATCACCCGCGACAACCCCTACATCGAGCCGGCCCATTTGCTGTTGGCCATGTTGGCGCAGGAAGATGGCCCCAAGGCCTTGATGGAGCGCGCCGGCGTCAAGACGCCCGCCCTCAAGACCGCGCTGGACAGCATCGTGGCCGGCTTGCCCCAGGTGCAGGGCGAGGGCCAGCAGGTTGGCGCCGGCCGCGACCTGGTCTCTCTGCTGCAAGCGGCCGAGAAAGAGGCCTCCAAGCGGGGCGACCACTTCATTGCCAGCGAGATGTTCTTGCTGGCGCTGTGTGATGCCAAGTCCGATCTGGCCGGCATTGCCCATGGTCATGGCTTGAGTCGCAAGGCCCTGGAAGCCGCCATCGAAGCCGTACGAGGAGGACAAAAAGTGGACAGTCAAGAATCCGAGGGCAACCGTGAAGCCCTTAAAAAATACACGCTGGACCTGACCGAGCGCGCCCGCGACGGCAAGCTGGACCCGGTGATCGGCCGCGATGACGAAATCCGCCGCGCCATCCAGGTGCTGCAGCGCCGCTCTAAGAATAATCCGGTCTTGATCGGCGAGCCCGGCGTGGGCAAGACCGCCATCGTTGAAGGCTTGGCCCAGCGCATCGTCAACGGCGAGGTGCCCGATTCGCTGAAGAACAAGCGCGTGCTGGTGCTGGACATGGCCTTGCTGCTGGCCGGCGCCAAATACCGTGGAGATTTCGAGGAACGTCTGAAGTCGGTGCTGAAGGAAGTGGCGCAGGACGAAGGTCAGACCATTCTTTTCATCGACGAAATCCACACCATGGTCGGCGCGGGCAAGGCCGAGGGTGCCATTGACGCCGGCAATATGCTGAAACCCGCTTTGGCGCGCGGCGAACTGCACTGCATCGGCGCGACCACGCTGGACGAGTACCGCAAGTATGTGGAGAAAGACGCCGCGTTGGAGCGCCGCTTCCAAAAGGTGCTGGTTGATGAGCCGACGGTGGAAGCCACCATCGCCATCCTGCGCGGCTTGCAGGAGAAGTATGAGGTTCACCACGGCGTGGAGATCACCGACCCGGCCATCATCGCTGCGGCCGAGCTGAGCCACCGCTACATCACCGACCGCTTCCTGCCCGACAAGGCCATCGATTTGATCGATGAGGCCGCGGCCAAGATCAAGATCGAGATCGACTCCAAGCCCGAGGTGATGGACAAGCTCGATCGCCGCATGATCCAGCTGAAGATCGAGCGCGAGGCGGTGCGCCGCGAGAAGGACGAAGGCTCGATCAAGCGCTTTGACCTGATCGAGGAAGAACTGCTCAAGCTGCAACGCGAGTACAACGATCTGGAAGAAATCTGGACCGCCGAAAAGGCGCAAGCCCAGGGCAGCGCCCAGGTCAAGGAGGAGATTGACCGGCTTAAGCAACAGATCGAAGACCTGACCCGCAAGGGTGACTTCAACAAGGTGGCCGAGTTGCAATACGGCAAGCTGCCGGGCTTGGAGAAGTCGCTGAAAGAAGCGCAGGCCAAAGAAGCCGGCAAGGCGGGCAAGGCCGGTCAGGCCGGCTACAAGCCCAGCCTCTTGCGCACCATGGTCGGCGCCGAGGAGATTGCCGAAGTGGTGGCCCGCGCCACCGGCATCCCAGTGTCCAAGCTGATGCAGGGCGAGCGCGACAAGCTCTTGCAGATGGAAGATAAGCTGCACCAGCGCGTGGTCGGCCAAGATGAGGCCATCACCGCGGTGGCCGATGCCATCCGCCGCTCACGCGCCGGTTTGTCCGACCCGAATCGCCCGCTGGGAAGCTTCCTCTTCCTGGGCCCCACCGGCGTGGGCAAGACCGAGCTGTGCAAGGCCTTGGCCGGCTTCTTGTTCGACAGCGAAGAACACTTGATCCGCATGGACATGAGCGAGTTCATGGAGAAGCACTCGGTGTCTCGCCTGATCGGCGCGCCTCCAGGCTATGTGGGCTATGACGAGGGCGGCTACCTGACCGAGGCGGTGCGTCGCAAGCCTTATAGCGTGCTGCTGCTGGACGAGGTTGAGAAGGCGCACCCGGATGTTTTCAATGTGCTGCTGCAAGTCTTGGATGATGGTCGCCTGACCGATGGCCAGGGCCGCACCGTGGACTTCAAGAACACGGTCATCGTCATGACCAGTAACTTGGGATCTCAGCAGATCATGGGTCTGGTGGGCGAGCCATCCGAGGTCATCAAGGAGGCCGTCTGGGGCGAGGTCAAGACGCATTTCCGGCCAGAGTTCTTGAACCGTATCGATGAGACGGTGGTCTTCCATGCCTTGTCGGCCCAACACATCGCCTCGATCGCCAAGATCCAGCTGCAGATTCTGGAGTCCCGCCTGGAGAAGCTGGAGATGAAGCTCGAAGTCAGCGATGCCGCGCTGGCCGAGTTGGCCAAGGTGGGCTTCGACCCGGTCTATGGTGCAAGGCCGCTGAAGCGTGCCATCCAGCAGAGGGTGGAGAACCCGCTTTCCAAGCTGATCCTGCAGGGGCGTTTTGGACCGAAGGATGTGATCCCGGTCGACGTGCTGGATGGCGAGTTCAGCTTCGGGCGCGTGGTGCACTGAACCTGACGAGCCATCGTCGGAGCGGGACGCTCAGCCGCAGCTGCGAGGCCCCGCAGCCTCTGCCCTGACTTCCCCTTGCCCGGCCGGGCAGGGCAGGGGGAAACACTCGCTTGGCTAGATCCCTATCAAGGCTCAGAATGCCGGCGGACTGCTTGTCCGAGCATGGGAGACCTTGATGAATCGATGGCTGAAACGCGGTGCCTGGTTGCTGGTGATCCTGTTGCTGGGGTTCGGCGCCTTGGTGGCCACCGGCCTGATGTTGGGCGAGCAGCGCGCCGCCCGGCGCTTGGACATCAAGGTCACGCCGGTCGAATTGCGCAGCGATGCGTTGACCTTGGAGCGCGGCCGCTACTTGTATGGTTCGCGCGGCTGTGTTGATTGCCACGGTGCCAACGGCGGCGGCGCCACGCTGGCCGATGATGGCAAGGGTCTCAAATTGGCCGGGCCCAATCTCACCGCGGGCAACCCGCGAATGGCCGCCTATCAGCCGGTCGACTGGGTGCGCAGCATTCGCCATGGCGTTGGGGTTGACGGCCGCGCGCTGCGCTTGATGCCCAGCGAAGACTACAACCGCCTGACCGACGCGGATCTGGTCGGCCTGGTGGCCTATGTGCGCCAGTTGCCGGCGCAGAGCGGGCAGGAGCAGGGCGTGGTCCAGTTGCCGCTGCCGGGGCGGGTGATGTACGGCCTGGGGCAGATCCCCGAGGCCGCCCTCAAGATCGACCACAGCCTTCCGCCGTCCACCCCGGTGCCGGAAGGTGTGAGCGTCGAACATGGGGCCTATATCGCTCAGATGTGCGTGGGCTGCCATGGTGCGGGCCTGCGCGGCGGACGCATCGTGGGCGCGCCGCCGGACTGGCCGGCCGCCGCACGCCTGGCCCCCGGCGAAGGCAGCGTGATGCCGCGCTACCAGCAGGCCGAGGCCTTCGTGGCCATGATCCGCAGCGGCAAGCGTGAGGACGGTAGTGTGATCGGCGTGATGCCCTTCTCCTCGCTGAAAACGATGAATGACACCGATCTGCGCGCGCTGCACCTTTACCTGAAGCAGCTTGGCGCTTCCTGAGGAGGGCGTAGCTTTCTGCGCTGACTAAGCGCAAGTGTCTTCACCATGTCGAGCGGTGGTCCTCGGTCACGCCCAGCAGCCCCTCAACCGGGCGGGATGGCGCATCACTTGCAGCCTTGACCCAGCCGCTGAAGGTGCCGATCGGCTGCACATAGTGGCTGGCGGCGACCAGCAGGTTTTTGTCCTGCTGGCGGGCGCCCTCGGGGCTGAAACTCAGGTCCAGCAGACCGTCATCGCTGCTGACCCGCCAGGGCTGTAGAGGGCGGGCTGCGTCAAATTCAAAGCGCGCCGCGCCCAGCGGGATCAACTGGCCGTCCAGCCAGAGTGCGTTTTCATTGGCACCGAAGTAGCCGCTCTGCAAATTGAAGCCGACGTCGGCCCGATGCGCGCTGGCCCAGCGCCAATCGGTGTGGCGCGACAAGAGGCCGTTGGAGCTGTCCACGCAGGCCGTAGCACCCTCCAGTGAATAAGGCCGCCCCTTGACGTGGACATGACCGCTGACTGGCAGGGCCGAGCTCTTCTGGGTGGCATGGGCAACGCCGCCGCCCGCCTCGATGCTGCCGATGGCCAGCAACATCGGCGCCGCCTCGGCCAGCGCCATGCGTGCTTCCAACTGCAAGGCGGCGCAGTCGACCGACAGCGCCAGACTATCGTCCGCACCCCGGTGCTCGAGCTTCAGGTGCGCACCGAGCCCGCGGAAATGGGCCTGCGCGCCGCTGATCGGGGCTTCCGAGACTCGGCATTGCAGGGCACTCAGGCCGGGCAGGCCGTCTTGGCTCCAGTCGGCCAGCAGGGTCTTGCTGCGCCGATCAAAGACATAGGCAAAGGCGGTGCAGATCCAGCCCAGGTCGACGATGGCCAGGCCAATGAACAGTTCCTCGTTGCCAATGCCGACGTATTGCCAGCGCTTGTGATGAAAGTGGCGCCACAGGCCGGAGCGCCGATAGGGCCCGGCCAGGCCCTGCCAGTCGATGCGGGCGATGCGGCCGGCGTAGCGGCCACTGGCGGGCGCACCGTCGACCACCACGTTGGCAGGGACAGGGGGCAGGGCGGAGGGCTGATGGCGAAGCGGTGCAGGCGTCATGGAGTGCGTCGAGGCCGGCGTTGCGGCGCAAAGGGTTTGGGGCGGATGATGCCGCAGGGCTTGCGCGACCCTGCCTCAGGGAATACGCCAGCATGGTTCAATTTGGCTCCGAGGGCCATACTCTGGCTTCAAGGGTCAGCGCATTTTCAGCGCAGGGGCTGCGAAACTGAACAGTTGATTTGCCCGCGGCGCAGCCGGCCTTGCTGGGCCTCTGTTTGCCCCTAGCCCCTTGCCACCGAAAGCACCGATGGACCACGCGCTTGAATTCTTTCGACAGCATGGCGATTGGCGAGACCTGACCCTGTTGGCCCTGTCGCCACTGTTTGTGCTGTGCATCGCCATTGAAGCGCTGCGTTTCAGGAAGACCGGCCTCTACGACTGGCAAGACAGTCTGATGAGCATGAACAGCGGCAGCAGCTTCTTGCTGGCGGATTTGTTGCTGCTGATCGGCTTGGTGATGCCGGCGCTGAATTGGGTCTATGCGCACCGGTGGCTGACGTTGGAGCTCACGCCCTGGAGTGGCGCGGCGCTCTTTTTGGGCGTGGAGCTTTGCTATTACGCCTTCCACCGCGCCAGCCACCGCATCCGTTGGTTCTGGTGTGCCCATGTGGTGCACCATGGCTCTGAGCATATGAACTTCACCACCGCTTTGCGCCAGAGTTGGCTCTATGCGATTGCCGGCAATTGGCTGTTCTACACGCCGCTGGTGTGGCTGGGCTTCGAGCCGCACTGGGTGCTGTTTGTCTTATCGCTCAACCTCGGCTTTCAGTTCTTTGTGCACACGCAATGGGTGAAGAAATTGCCGGCCTGGTTTGAATGGATCTTCAACACCCCCTCGCACCACCGCGCCCATCATGGCCGCAACCCGGTCTACCTAGATTGCAATTTCGGCGGCACCTTGATTGTGTTTGATCGCCTGTTCGGCAGCTTTGTGCCGGAGGAAGAGGCGGTTGACTTTGGCCTCCTACATCCTGTGCCGACGCGCAATCTGGTCTGGCTGAATCTGCATGAATGGGTGGCCATGGGGCGCGACTGCTGGCGCGAGTGGCACGAACACCGCTCCTGGTCTCTGGCCCTCAAACACCTGTGGGCGCCTCCGGAATGGCGGCGTGGCGACGAGCTCGGTCGGCAGGGTCCTTAGAATCGCCGCTTCATCTCTTCAGCAAGGCGCTGCCGATGGCAGCGCGGAAAACCACCGAATGAATGCTGCCGTCTCCGCTGCTCCTGCCGCCGTACCTGCCGCGCCCGTTGTTATCGTGGGTGCCGGCCTGGCCGGTTTGACGGTCGCGCTGCATCTGGCCGATCGCGTGCCCGTGGTGGTGTTGGCCAAGCGCGAGCTGACCGAAGGCGCCACCGCTTGGGCGCAGGGCGGCATCGTCGGCGTGCTGGGTAGCGACGACAGCATCGACTCGCATGTGCGTGACACCCGCGATGCCGGCGCCGGTCTGGTCGACGAGGCCACGGCCCGCTTCATCGCCGAGCGCAGCGCCCAGGCGGTGGAGTGGCTGGTCGAACAGGGCGTCCCCTTTACTCCGGATGATGATGGCCCGCTGGGCCTGCACCTGACCCGCGAGGGCGGCCACGCGGTGCGCCGCATCGCCCATGCGGCCGATGCCACTGGCAAGGCGATCCACGATCAATTGCTGGCCGAGGCGCGCGCCCATCCGAACATCACCCTTCGCCAACGCTGGATGGCGCTGGACCTGATCACCTCGCGCCATGTGCAGCGCGAGGAAGAGCCGCGCTGCTATGGCATCTACGCGCTCGACATCGACAGCCAGCGCGTCGAGGCCTTGCCGGCGCGTGCGGTGGTGATGGCCACCGGCGGCGCCGGCAAGGTCTACCGTTACACCACCAACCCCGACACCTCCACGGGCGATGGCATCGCGATGGCCTGGCGGGCCGGCTGCCGGGTGGCGAATATGGAGTTCATCCAGTTCCACCCGACCTGTCTTTACCACCCGCAGGAACGCAGCTTCCTGATCACCGAGGCCTTGCGCGGCGAGGGCGGGCATTTGAAGCTGCCCGACGGCACACGCTTCATGGCCGCGCACGATGAACGGCTGGAACTGGCGCCGCGCGACATCGTGGCCCGCGCTATCGACTTTGAGATGAAAAAGCACGGCCTGGACCATGTCTGGCTGGATGCAACCCATCTCGGCGAAGCCTTCTTGAAAGAACACTTCCCGACCATCTATGCCCGCTGCTTGAGCCTGGGCATTGATATCGCCAAGCAGATGATCCCGGTGGTGCCGGCGGTGCACTTCACCTGCGGTGGCGTGGTCACCGACCTGTCGGGTCGTAGCGACCTGCCGGGTGTCTACGCGGTGGGCGAGACCGCCTACACCGGCCTGCACGGCGCCAACCGCCTGGCCAGCAACTCATTGCTGGAATGCGTGGTGCTGGGCCAGACCTGTGCCGATCACATCCTGAATCTGCCCGAGCCGGGCCCGGCCCCCTTGCCGGGTTGGGACGAAAGTCAGGTCGAGGATGCCGACGAGCAGGTGGTCATCGCCCATAACTGGGATGAGCTGCGGCTCTTGATGTGGAACTATGTCGGCATCGTGCGCACCACCAAGCGACTCGAGCGGGCGCTGCATCGCATCGCGCTGCTGCGTGGCGAGATCGATGACTATTACGCCAACTTCCGCGTCAGCCGCGATCTGTTGGAGTTGCGCAATCTGGTCGACTGCGCCGAGTTGATCGTGCGCTCGGCCCTGTTGCGGCACGAAAGTCGCGGCTTGCATTTCAGCCGCGACTATCCGCTGACGCTGCCGGTCAGCTTCCCCACCGTCTTGATGGCCGAGCGCGGCTTGCGCAAGCTCTGAGTCCGCAGACCCGGCTGGGTCGGCGTTTGTGCCTGGCCAAGGACCGTTAAAACGGTGCGCCGACATGCTCCCGCAAGATGCGCTGCAGGGCGCCGTCGCGGCTCATGGCGTTCAGTGCCGCCTCGATGCGTGGAGCCTGCTCCAGCAAGCTGGGCGAGCGGCGACCTATCATCAGCGTCATCGGCGCGGCTTCGGAGTCGACCCGAATCTCCTTGATCTGCTCATCCAGTTGCAGTTGCCTGGCCATGCTGCGAACAACCAAGCGGTCTTCCAGAATCAGGTCGAAGCGCTCCAGCATCAGCATGCGCAGCAGGCTCTCGGTGTTGGAGCTGGCGGCCACGCGCTCGGCGCAAGCCAGATGGGTTTTGACCCAGCCATTGCCGCGCACCGCGGCCAGTTTGAATTGGCACAGCTGAGCCATGGCAAGCTCGGAGCGTTTGGCGAAAGCCGGATCGGAGCGACGCGCGAAGGCGGTCATCTGCCAATGCAGCAGCGCTGGCCCGGTCGGCACGGCGAACTGAAGGCGCTGCGGCGTGGCGGTGGCGAAGAAGGCATCGGCATCGCCCGAGGCCACATCGGACTGCGCGCGCGCCCAGGGCAGGATGCGGTGTTCGAGCTCGAAGCCAAGTCGGCGCGCAAACAATTCCTTGGCGATGTCGACCTCGATACCAGCCGGCTTGTCGCCGTTCATCCAGCTGAAGGGGCGGTAGTCCGCGTAAACCAGGCGCAGGCGCTGCGCCGCTGCGCGTGCCGGTTCAGGCTGCGCAGCGGCCGGAATGCCGAAGCCAAGGCCGAAGCACAAGCCAAGGCTCAGGCCTTGCTGCGTGAAAAGACGGCGACCGATTTGCATGGCGGCCCTTCGTTTAGCCGTACGGACAGCGGTGCTGATTCAGGCGCTGGGCCTGATGGCGAGACTCAGCCTTGGCCGCGCAAGGCCAAGCGGGCTTCGACGAAGTTGAAGGCGTAGGTGACAGCCTCTTCGATGGCGGCGTCGATTTCGCGACGCTCATGCTCGGTCAGGTAGAACAAAAAGTCGACCGCATGGCGGATATAGCGCGGCGGCAGGCGATTCAGCGCCACACAAGCCACGTCGCAGAGCAGGTCGCCATCGGCTTCGATGGCCTTGTACTGCGGGGCCAGCGCCATGACGGCAGCCAGCACCTCGCGCTCGTGGTGGTTGTAGATCGAACTGAAGTCTTGATTCATGGCGAGCAGCCTCCGGTGATATCCCTAAACGATAAACGTTTTCGGCCCACAGCGGGCAGCAGAATAGCCCGATTCGGGCGGGCTATTTGTGCGCCTTGGGCAGCCGGACGGAGGTGCGCGCGCGCCGTGACCTCACGCCGCGCCGATGCCCGGCACCAGGGCCGCCGTCACTGCTGCTGCCGCTGCTGCGGTCGAAGCCTTGTGGGCGGCCGTGAAGTCCAGCATGCGCTGGATGCAGCCCAGGGCCTTGATGCGGGTGCCTTCTTCAACCTGCACCTCGCCCAGGCCTTGTTCCAGGCAGTCAACCAGGTTTTGCAAGCCGTTCATCGCCATCCAGGGGCAATGGGCGCAGCTCTTGCACGTGGCGCTATTGCCTGCGGTAGGAGCCTCGATCAGGGTCTTGGTCGGCGCCAACTGGCGCATGCGGTGCAGGATGCCGTTGTCGGTGGCGACGATGTACTCCTGCGCTTGTCCTTCGACCACGGCCTTGATCAGCGCCGAGGTCGAGCCGACCGCATCGGCCTGCGCCACCACGCTTTGTGGCGACTCGGGGTGCACCAGAATCATCGCGTTCGGGTGCTCCTTGCGCAGCAGGTCCAGCTCAAGTCCCTTGAACTCGTTGTGGACGATGCAGTCGCCTTGCCACATCAGCATGTCGGCGCCGGTCTGCTCTTGGATGTAGCGACCCAGATGACGGTCGGGTGCCCAGAGGATTTTTTCGCCGCGAGCCTTCAGCGCCGAGACGATCTCAAGCGCACAGGAACTGGTCACCATCCAGTCGGCCCTTGCCTTCACCGCCGCGCTGGTGTTGGCGTAGACGACCACGGTGCGGTCCGGATGGGCATCGCAAAAGGCCGCGAACTGCTCGGCGGGGCAGCCCAGATCAAGCGAGCAGGTGGCGTCCAGATCGGGCATCAGAACGCGCTTCTCGGGGCTCAAAATCTTGGCGCTTTCGCCCATGAAACGCACGCCGGCCACCACCAGGGTCGAGGCCTCATGGTCACGGCCGAAGCGGGCCATTTCCAGTGAATCGGAGACGCAGCCGCCGGTCTCCAGGGCCAGGTCTTGCAGATCGCCGTCGACATAAAAGTGCGCCACCAGCACGGCCTTGTGGGCCTTCAGCAGTTCGGCCGCGCGAGCTTTCAGCGCCTGGCGTTGCGCAGGGTTCAAGGGGGCCGGTGTCTTGGCCCAGGCTTGGGCGGTGCAGCTTTGCCCCTCGTCACCTTGGCGCGTGTAGTCGAAAAGAACTTGTTCCATGGACAGATTTTAGAGGGGGAGGGCATGGCCCTGTTTTTGCAAGGATTGGCGGCCTCAGGCCTCGGCGAAGAAGCGGCTCGGCGGCATGCCGACGGTGCGTGTCACCATGGCGGTGAAGGCGCTGGCGCTGGCATAGCCCAACTCCGCCGCGATCAGGCTCATTGGCAATTTGCGGGCGGCCAGCGTCAAGGCGCGGGCGAGCAAGACCTGGGCCCGCCATTGCGCATAGCTGCTGCCGAGTTGCTCGCTGAACAGGCGCGAGATGGTGCGCTCGCTGGCGCCGACCTCGGCCGCCCAGTCGGCCAAGGCGGCGTGGCGCTGCGGGTTTTGCAGCATGGCCTCGCACAGGCGGCGCAGCCGTTTGTCCTGCGGCAGATCAACCCCCAGGCGCAGCGGCTTGGCGCGCTGCAGTTCATCCAGCACCAGGCAGGCAATCCAATGCTCGCGGCCGCCGTTCGCTTTTGCGGCCTCGGCGATCGGGTCCATGGTGGTGGCCAATTGCAGCACCAGTTCGCGCAGCAGCGGCGTCACCTCCAGCACCCGCGTGTCTTGCCAGCCCTCGGCGGCCGGCGGCTGGTGCAGGTAAACGGTGCGCAGATCGGCGCGTTCCACCGCGGTCACCGCATGTTCGCGCAAGGGCGGAATCCACAGCGCGCGTGAGGGGGGCAGCAAAAAAGTCGCGTCCGGAGTGCTGACCCGCACCACGCCGCTGATCGAGAACACCAGTTGGCCCCAGTCGTGATGGTGCGCCTGAATGTCCATCCAACTCTCCATCAGCCTCGCCTTGGCGCGCACCGGCCGGGCGGCGCCGGGAGCATAGCGCTGAGGGTCCAGCGGCGGCAGGCTGGTGCGGCCAGGCTGGCTGGCTCCCAGTTTTTTGCGGCGGGCAGGGGGCATGGCTGAATTTCGACAGTGAATGGCGAACTATCGTAACTCGGCCGAAGCGTCTGCGCCTACATTGATGGCATGAACTCCGCAGTCTTGACCCCCTCTCAGGCCGGCCCCCAGGGCCAGGCCGATCAAAACGCCGCCGAACAAGCGATGCTGGCCGAGCAGCGCCGCAAAAGCGATGTCAGCACCATCAGCCTGATCGGCTTGGCGCATGGCACCTCGCACTTTTTCCATATGCTGCTGCCGCCGCTGTTTCCGGCCTTCATTCGCGATTTCGGGCTCAGCTATTCACAGCTGGGTTTGTTGGTCACCACCTTTTTTGTGGTGTCGGGCATCGGCCAGGCCCTGGCCGGCTTTTTGGTGGACAAACGCGGCGCGCGGCCGGTGCTGTTTGCGGCCCTGTCTTGCTTTGTGCTGGCCTCGCTGGCGGCGGGGCTGGCCGGTGGCTTTGCAGGCCTGATGTTGGCAGCGGCCTTGGCCGGCTTGGGCAATGCGCCCTTCCACCCGGCCGACTTCACTATCCTCAACAAGCGCGTCTCGCCGGCCCGGTTGGGGCATGCGTTTTCGGTGCATGGCATCACAGGCAATTTGGGCTGGGCCTTGGCGCCGGTGTTCTCCATCGGCATTGCCGGCGCTGCGGGCAATTGGCGTTATGCGTATCTTGGCACGGGCCTGGTGGCGCTGGCGGTGATCGGGCTGTTGGCACTGAAGCGCGATGCGATTGACGATGCCCAAGGGTCTTGGTCGCATGAAAAGCCTGGCGCTACCGCGCTCAAGGAGGAGCATCCGCTTGCCTTTCTGCGCCTGCCCTCGGTGTGGCTGTGTTTCTCCTTTTTCTTTTTCGGCACCGCCGCGCTCAGCGCGATTCAAAGCTTCGCCAGCCCGGCCTTGAACAGTCTTTATGGCTTGCCCTTGAGTGTCACGGCCTTCGTCGTCACCGGCTATATGTTGAGTGGGGCGTTGGGCATGGTGATCGGCGGCTTCTGGGTCGCCAAGTCCAGCAGCTTGGAGCGCAATATCACCATTGGCTTGCTGACCGGCGCGGCCTTGCTGCTGGTGGCGGCTACCGGCTGGGTCGCACCGCTATTGGCCGCGGGTCTGGTGGCCTTGGCCGGCTTTGGCACCGGACTGGCAGGCCCCTCGCGCGATATGTTGATCAAGCGCGCCGCACCTCCTGGCGCCACCGGGCGGGTCTATGGCACCGTGTACTCCGGTCTGGATCTGGGCTTCGCGCTGGCCGCGCCGATTTTTGGCGCGCTGATGGACCGCGGCCTGCCCGGCGGTGTGTTCTATGGCGCAGCACTTGCGCTCTTGATGGCGATTGCCGCGGCCAGCTTGGTCGGGCGGGTTCGCAAGGCCTGAGCTTTTGGGCCTGGCCGGAGCGTGCTTGGGCGTCGCTCCGGCGATTCTGTTAAATCAGCTGTTCAGGCCATTCAGCAGATCAGCCGGTTCAGGTCGACCATTTGAAACGGGTTACCGCCTGAACCAGTTGCCCCGCTTGCTGGTTCAGGCTTTCGGTGGCCTGCACGCTTTCCTCAATCAATGAGCTGTTTTGCTGCGTGGCCTGGGTCATGCGGCCGACGGTGTCGTCCATCTGGCTGAGGCCGGAACTCTGCTGCAGGCTGGAACTGCTGATTTCATTGACGATGTCGCAGACCCGCTTGATCGAGCCGACGATCTCCTGCATGGTCTGGCCGGCTTGATCAACCTGGCTGCTGCCTTTTTCCACTTGCTCCACGCTGCTGGAAATCAGCGACTTGATCTCGCGCGCGGCCTCGGCCGAGCGCCCGGCGAGGCTGCGCACCTCGGAGGCGACAACGGCAAAGCCGCGCCCTTGTTCGCCGGCCCGCGCCGCCTCGACCGCCGCATTCAGCGCCAGGATATTGGTCTGGAAGGCGATGCCGTCGATGACGGAAATGATTTCGGAAATCTTGCGTGAGCTGGCGTTGATGCCCTGCATGGTGCTGACCACCTGGCCGACCACTTCGCCGCCGCGCAAGGCCACCTGGCTAGCACCCTGGGCCAGCTGATTGGCCTGGTGCGCGCTATCGGCGCTGTGTTTGACCGCCGAGCCCCATTCCCTGGTGCTGGAGGAGGTTTGCATCAGTAACTCGACCTGCTCATTCGAGCGTTGGCTGATGTGCTGGTTGCCGCGTGCGATCTGGTTGCTGGCGCTGGCCACGTACTCGGCGTTCTGCCGCACCATATCGACGAGCTGACGCAGATTGCTCTGCATATCATCGAGGGCGCGCAGCAAGAGGGCACTTTCGTCCGAACCTTCCACCTTGATGGGCTGGCCCAGGTCGCCGCCCGCAATGCCTTCAGCGATCTTGACCGCATAGTGCAGCGGCCGCACCACGCTTCGGCTCAATTGCACGCCGATGACCATGCCCAACAAGGCAGCCAGCAGCATCAGGCCGATGCCCCAGCGACTGGCGCGGTGGCCGTCGGCAAATGCAGCCTCCGAGGCTTGCGCGCCGCGCGCGGCAATCTTGCTGGCGAGTTCCTCCAGCAGCTTGGCCGGTTCGCGGTCCATGCCCTTGACGGCCTGGTCGCCGGCCTTGGCGTCCATGTCGGCGGCGCGATATTTCTCCAGGCCAGCCCGATAACTGGTGGCCATCTTCTGGTGAGCGGCGATGAAGTTGCCGAGCAAGGTTTTCAGACCGGGGTCATCCATGCGGGCTCGCAACTCGGTAGCGCCCCTGGCGACCTGTTGCTCTTCCTTTTGAAACGCGGCCCAGTACTTGTCTTGTTGGGCGCTGTCGCCGCTGCGCAGCAGGATGTTTTTCCACTCCTGCACCTGGGTTTTGAAGTGGCTGCTGAGTGCCGCAGCGCTGCGTTCATCGGCCACTTTTTGCATCACATCGCCCTCCAAGACATCGAGCGAACGGCTGGTGATGCTGAGCCCGCCAATGCCGGCCAACAAGGCGAGTAATAGAGCCAAGGCAAAAGCCAGGGGAACCTTGAGCGTCAAATTCATGATGGAAAACTCCTCACCAAGAAAACCAGTCTGACGGGGTTCGCGGCGCGCCCGGGGTGGAACGTGATGACAGAGGCGGCCGCTTTTTCTGCTGTGGCGAGCCTGCTGGGCATGAAGAACACGCAGACGTGAATTCCTGCACGGTAGAGCGCTGCTCTGCACTCTGTCGGACGCGTTCCGAGGACATTGAGATGAAATGACTCAATGGTGAGTATTCACCTGTCTTTGGGCATTCTTGGTCACAAGGGTGCAACAGACCGGCATATTGCTTTTGCAAGTGCCCCAGTCGGCCTAGCAACAAGCTGGGCGACAATCGCCGCCATGCAAACCATAGATTTCGAATTGCGCGGCGAGTACATCGAGCTGGACAAACTGCTCAAGGCCACCGGCTTGGTGGAGAGCGGCGGCCGCGCCCGTGTCCTCATCAGCGAGGGCAATGTGCAGGTCAACGGCCAAGACGAGTTGCGCAAAACAGCCAAGATTCGTGCTGGACAGGTGGTGGCGCTGCACGGTGTGCGCATCACCGTGCTGGCCGACCCGCAGTCAAGCCCGCAGGAGTAAGCAACGCATGAGCGGACCGGAGTTTTCAACTTGTGATTTTTGCGATGCCCACAAGGGCGATGACTCGGGCCGTTTCCGCTGGCTGTCAGCCGGTTGGCACAGTTATGGCGGGCTGAGGCGTTTTGCCGGGCCGGTCAGCACGGTCAAGTGCTTTGAGGACAACAGTCTGCTCAAGGCCGCGGTGGAAGCGCCCGGCCATGGGCGGGTGCTGGTGGTGGATGGGGCCGGCTCCTTGCGTCGCGCCTTGCTGGGCGGGCAGTTGGCCATGGCCGCCGCTCACCATGGCTGGGCTGGATTGTTGATCCACGGCTGCGTGCGTGATCTGGCCGAGCTGGCGCAAGCCCAGGTCGGTATCTTGGCGCTGGGCCATGTGCCCATGCCCACCGACCGCAAAGGCCAGGGCCTGGCCGATGTGGCGCTGCAGATCCACGGCGTGGCGGTGCGCCCCGGCGACTGGCTCTATGCGGACGAAGACGGCGTGGTGCTGAGCGATCAGCCGCTGCACGGCGCTTGACGCCATGGGCCGCCCCCGCGCGGATTCCTGATGAACCGAGCCTGCGCGTGAAAAGCTACGTGCTCGCCGTAGTTGCGCATGTATGAGCGCCGCGAGCCTGGGCTAAGCTGAGCGGCTATCAGGGCTTGATCTGGCGGGAGAGGGGTATGGGGGTGAGTTGGTCCCGCAAGTTGTGGGCTTGTGCACTTGGCGTGCTGAGCCTGCTGCCGGGCGCCTGCTTTGCCCAAGCCTACCAGTTCTATACCCATAGCGTGGGTGATCAGGTACAGGCGCTCGGGCAGACCCTGCAAGGCAAGCCCCATGGCGGTAAGCGTGCCTTTCATGTCGAAGTGGTCCGCGTGCTGATGGCTGATTTGGGCCATCCCGATGCCATCGCTGTCGTCCCTTTTGCGCGCGGCTTGAAGTTGGTGCAGGAAGGGCCTCGTCGGGCGCTCTTCAATGTCATTCGGACGCCGGGCCGAGAGAGCCAGTTCAAGTGGGTGGGACCCTTGCTGGTCGACAGCGACTGGTTTTATGAATCCAGCAAGTCGGAGAGTCCCTTGCGCAGCCAAGAGCAGGCCCGCGGCTTGCCGGTCTGCGTGGCCAATGGGACGGCTTATGAAGAATTGTTGAGCCGGCAGGGCTTCACCCGGTTTGAACGCGGGGTGTCATACGAGGCCTGCCTGCGCATGCTCAAGGCTGGACGGGCTGCCTTGATGGCCTCGTCGGAAGAGAATTTTCGCGGCTTGCTGCAGGCCACGGGCCTGGAGCAGGGTGAGTTCAGGCGCACGCCGGTCGAAGCCGGGTCAAGCCCAGGCTATATCGCGTTTTCGCTCGACACGCCCGAGGCCGAGTTGCAGCGCTGGCAGCGAGCCCTGGAGCGCTTGCGGGCGAGCCCTCAATGGCAGCAGCTTTATCTTCGCTTTCACGAATGAGGCCTGCTTAAGCGGCCTCGGTCGCTTCAGTTCAGCACTTCCAGCAAACGCTGCAGCCCTCCTTCGTTGATCGCCACCATGGCCTGCTCACGCACCTTAGGCTTTGCGTGATAAGCCACGGAGAGGCCGGCCGCGCCCATCATGGGCAGGTCGTTGGCGCCATCGCCCACTGCGATGCATTGCGACGGCAGCGCACCGATCTCGGCCGCGCATTGCAGCAGCATGCGGCGCTTTTCTTCGCCGTCGCAGATATCGCCCCAAGGCTGCATCACCAAGCCGCCGGTCAGGGCGCCGCCTGCAATTTCCAGCTCATTGCTGCGCACCCAGTCCATGCCCAACTCGGCCGCGACATAACGCGTAAAGAACGTGAAGCCGCCCGAGACCAAGACCAGCTTTAGGCCCGCAGCCTTCAGCGCCGCGCAGAGTTCGCGCGCACCGGGGTTGAACTGCAGGCGCTCTTTCAAGACCGCCTCCAAGGCCGTGACCGGAACGCCTTTGAGCAAGGCCAAGCGGCGGCGCAGGCTGTCTTTGAAATCGGTGATCTCGCCGCGCATCGCGGCTTCGGTGATGGCGGCCACCTCGGCCTTGCGGCCGGCGGCATCGGCGATTTCATCGATGCACTCGATGCTGATCAGCGTCGAGTCCATATCAAAAGCTGCGAGGCGGAAGTCGGCCAGTCGCAAGGGAGGCGTGAAGCCCTGGGTGAGGAGAGCGCTCATATCAATCTTGTTTGATGGGGGTGCCGAGAAGGCGCAGCACTTCTCGGATGGCATGCGCGCGGTCCTTGGGGTCGGATAGCGCTTTGTCGATGCGCAATTTGTCATTGCCCACCAGCTTGATGCTCTTGTTCTTTTGCACCAGCTCAATGACCCGCATCGCGTCGATGGGCGGATTGGGTCGGAAATTGATGTTCATCACCATGGGCGCAGCGTCGATCTTGGCCACGCCGTAAGGCTTGGCCAAGACGCGCAGGCGATGGGTGTCGAACAGGGTCTGGGCCTGCGCCGGCAGCTTGCCGAAACGGTCGGTGACTTCTTCCAGCAGCTTGTCGATCTGCTCGCTTTTCTCGGCCGTGGCCAAGCGTTTGTAGAGCGAGAGGCGCTGGTGCACATCGCCGCAATAGGCGTCGGGCAGCAGGGCGGGGGCATGCAGATTGATCTCGGTGGTGGCGCCCAAGGGGCTGAGTAGATCGGGCTCTTTGCCGGCTTTGAGTGAGCGCACCGCCTCGGCCAACATATCGTTGTAGAGCTGGAAGCCGATTTCCATCATATTGCCGCTCTGGTTCTCGCCCAGCATCTGGCCGGCACCGCGAATCTCCAGATCGTGCATGGCCAAGTAGAAGCCCGAGCCCAGCTCTTCCATGGCTTGAATCGCGTCGAGGCGCTGAGTCGCTTGCTTGGTCAGGCCCTCGATATCGGGCACCATCAAATAGGCATAGGCTTGATGGTGGGATCGGCCGACGCGGCCGCGCAGCTGGTGCAGCTGGGCCAGGCCGAACTTGTCGGCGCGGGCAATGATGATGGTGTTGGCGCTGGGCACGTCAATGCCGGTCTCGATGATGGTCGAGCACAAGAGCACATTGTGTTTGCCGCTGACGAACTCGCGCATCACCCGTTCCAGCTCGCGCTCGGGCATCTGGCCGTGGGCAATGATGATGCGCGCTTCGGGCAGCAGCTCTTCGAGCTTTTGACGCCGGTTCTCGATGGTCTCGACTTCGTTGTGCAGGAAGTAGACCTGGCCGCCGCGCTTCAATTCGCGCAACACCGCCTCGCGAATGGTGCCGCTGGTCTCGCTGCGCACAAAGGTCTTGATGGCCAGGCGGCGCTGCGGCGCGGTGGCGATCACACTCAAGTCGCGCAGCCCTTCCAGCGCCATGCCCAGGGTGCGAGGGATGGGCGTGGCAGTCAGCGTCAGCACATCCACCTCGGCGCGCATGGCCTTCATCGCCTCTTTGTGGCGCACGCCAAAGCGGTGTTCCTCGTCGATCACCAAGAGGCCTAGGCGCGCGAACTTCACATCCGGGCTGAGCAGCTTGTGGGTGCCGATGACGATGTCAATGGTGCCGTCGGCCAGACCGGCCATGGCGGCTTTGATTTCCTTGGTGGAGCGGAAGCGGCTCATCTCCGCCACCCGCACCGGCCACTTGCCAAAACGATCGGCAATGTTTTGGTAATGCTGCTCGGCCAAGAGCGTGGTGGGCGCCAGGATGGCCACTTGCTTGCCGCCCATCACCGCCACAAAGGCGGCGCGCAGTGCCACTTCGGTTTTGCCAAAGCCCACATCGCCGCAGACCAGGCGGTCCATCGGCTTCGGCGAGATCATGTCCTGGATCACCGCATGGATGGCGGCGCGCTGATCGGGCGTTTCTTCAAAGCCAAAGCTGGCGGCAAAGGCTTCGTAGTCATGGCCCGAGTAGCGGAAGGCGTGGCCCTCGCGGGCGGCGCGGCGCGCGTAGAGGTTGAGCAGCTCGGCCGCGGTGTCGCGCACCTGCTCGGCGGCTTTGCGTTTGGCTTTTTCCCACTGGCCGGAGCCGAGTCGGTGCAGCGGCGCTTCTTCCGCTGAAACCCCGGTGTAGCGGCTGATCAGATGCAACTGCGCCACCGGCACATAAAGCGTGGCGTCATCGGCATAGACCAAGTGCAAAAACTCGGAGGCGCCGTCACCAATGTCGATATTGATCAGGCCCTGGTAGCGCCCAATGCCGTGGTTGTTGTGCACCACCGGGTCGCCGACCTTGAGCTCGGACAAATCCTTGATCAGCGCATTGACGTCGCTGACCTGTTCTTGTTTGCGGCGCCGGCGGGTGGTGGGCGTCGTCGCGAAGAGCTCGGTTTCAGTGAAGAGCTGGATCAGCCGCTTGTCATCGGGCTCATGCCAGAAAAAGCCCGCCGCCAGCGGCGCCGCGGCAATCGCGAACTTCTCTGGGCTGGCCTCGAACTCGGCCAGGCTGCCGACCGAGGGCGGGTCGATTTTGTTGTCGCGCAGCAGCTCCAAGAGGCTTTCGCGCCGGCCTTCGCTCTCGGCCAACAAGAGCACGCGGTGCGGCGTGGCATGCAGATGGGCAGCCAGTCGCGCCAGCGGCTCTTGCGCACCGCGCTCGACGCTGACGTCGGGCAGTGGGCGGGCGAAGTCGCTGGGCTCTTGGCCGCGCACCGCCAGCACGGCATGGACGCGGGTGAGGGTGAAGAACTCCTCCACCTTCAAATAGATCTCTTCCGGCGCCAGGATGGGCCTTTCGGGGTCATGCTGCAAGAAGCGATGGCGTTCGCGGGTGTCGGTCCAGAAGCGCGTCAGCGCCTCATCCACCTCGCCATGCAGGGCCAGTGCACATTGCTCGCCGAGGAACTCGAAGATGCTGGCGGTTTGCTCGAAAAAGATCGGCAGGTAGTACTCGATGCCGCCGGTGGCAATGCCTTGATCGATGTCTTTGTAGATGCGCGAGCGGGTCGGGTCGCCGTCCATTTTCTCGCGCCAGCGTGAGCGAAAGGCCTTGCGCGCGGCCTCGTCCATCGGGAACTCGCGGCCCGGCAGCAGACGAACCTCGGGCACCGGGTAAAGGCTGCGCTGACTGTCAGGGTCAAAGGTGCGGATCGAGTCGACCTCGTCGCCGAACAAGTCGACCCGGTAGGGCACCAAGGAGCCCATAGGGAACAGGTCGATCAGGCCGCCGCGCACCGCGTATTCGCCCGGCGACACCACTTGCGAGACATGGTTGTAGCCTGCCAGCGTCAGCTGTGACTTCAGGCCCGCTTCATCGAGGCGCTGCTTTTGCTTGAAGTTGAATGTGGTCGCGGCCAAGAAGCTCGGGGGTGCCAAGCGGGTCAGGGCGGTGGAGGCGGGCAGCAGCACCACGTCCAACTCGCGCTGCTCGGCCGGCTTGCCGCGGCTTTGCAGCAGTTGCCACAAGGTGGCCAGGCGCTCGGAGATCAGGTCCTGATGCGGGCTGAAGGTGTCGTAGGGCAGGGTCTCCCAATCGGGGAAGACGCCCACGCGCAACTCCGGCGCAAAGAATTTCAGCTCATCCTCCAGGCGCTGGGTATCGCCCGGCTCGGCGGTGATGATGGCGGTGATGCGCCCGGCCGCCATTTGCTGCACGGCGTAGCGGGCCAGCAGCAACGCATCGGCCGAGCCGGTCGGGCGGGCCAGGGTGAACTTCTTACCGGGAGAGATCGAGGGCAGATTCAGGGACGACGGCATGGCGCACAAATGGAAACAGCCCCGGGGTGGGGCTGGGGCGATTGTAGGCAAGCCTCGTCAGTGGGCCGGTTTGTTTCACTGGTGCGCCGGCCAGGAGGTTGCCAGGGCCGCCAGGATTGTCTGGATTGCGAGGCCCGGTCGTCTGGGCTAGATTGCCTGCGACCGACAAGCCGTCGGATGCCACATCGTTTGGGGATGCCATGACTCGTCAAGTTCTTGGGTCGCGCCAATTCGGCGCCTTGTCCGTGTTGACCTTGGCCCTAGCCACGGCGGGGCTCAGCGCTTGCGCCTGGCTCGACATGGGTCAAAGCAAGATGAGCTTCTTTGTTACCAGTGTGAATCCGGGCAAGGGCGGCGATTTGGGCGGCTTGGCCGGCGCCGATGCGCATTGCCAGAAGCTCGCCACCGCGGTCGGGGCGGGCAAGCGGACTTGGCGCGCCTATCTCAGCACCACTTCGAATGGTCAAGCGCTGGTCAATGCGCGCGATCGCATTGGCAAGGGGCCTTGGTTGAACGCCAAGGGAGAAATGATTGCCGCCAACGTGGAGGACCTGCATGGCCGCAACCAACTCAGCAAGGCCACCGCCTTGACCGAAAAGGGTGAGGTGGTCAGCGGCCGAGGCGACCCGGTCAATACCCATGATGTGCTGACCGGCTCGCAGCCCGATGGGCGCGGTATCGCCGGCCCCGTGGACAGCAATTGCAGCAACTGGACTCAGAGCAAAGAGGGCGCCGCCATGCTCGGCCATACCGACCGCTTGGGCCTGAAGGACGATGTGCCCTCCAAATCATGGAACTCATCTCACCAGTCGCGCGGCTGTGGCATGGAGGCCTTGAAAACGACCGGAGGGGCCGGCTTGTTCTATTGCTTTGCGCAAGACTAAGTTAGTGAGGCTCCCTTCGGTCGATGCCACGGCAGTCGTGGCCGTATCCCCCAAAAACCCCCCAAAATTTGCGGACCGTCCTGAAGGAAACCCTAGTTAGCCAACTTGGGCCCCTACCTAGAATTGGGTTCCTCCAAAAGGGGAGCGCGAGGCCCGGTTTTAAGAATCTGTGGTCAAAGAATGGTTATGCAATTGGGGAGAGAGTTATGTCTGCAAAAAGTACTGCCGCATTGATGGCAATTTTGGCTTCCGGTGTCCTGTTGAGCGCCTGCGCCAGCGGTCCAGATGCGGCGCCCATCCCAGATTCTGAAGAAAAGACCATGACGACGGGCTCCATGATTCCGCGTAAGTCAGGCTCCAGTCCTACTGCGACGGTCAGCAAAGACGCGTTCAAGGACGTGCGTGCTGGCGCAATCAAAGACCCCTTGGGCGGACGCTGAGCCAAGCGTGAATCTCAGGTGCTTTGTTCTTTAGCGCCCGGTTTGGTCGGCCGATTATGAAAATGCAGCACCTGTTCTGAGGGCTGAAGGCTTCGAGCCCTCAGCTGCCCGCAACCCCCATCCACATCTTGGCCTGCTGAATCTCGCAGTTTGGTCAAGACACCGCGTTGGTGCAGGGTTCTGGCGATTTCTGCGGCGCGTTCCCAACTCGGTCGCTTGAAGTCGAGCCCCGGGATGCTGTTGTAGGGGATCATGTTCAGGATCGCGTACTTGCCCTTCAGCAAACGCACGATGCCGTCCAACTCCTCCTCGCTGTCGTTGACGCCTTCCAGCAGCGTCCACTGGTACTGGATCGGGTAGGCACTTTGGCGCGCATAGATTTCACCCAGCTCCACCAGTTCATCCGGCGTCAAGCGTGGCGCGCGCGGCAGCAATTGTTCGCGCAGCGCGGCCTTGCTGGTGTGCAGCGATAGTGCCAGCGCTGGCTTGACGCGCTGCTGTGGCAGCCGCTCGAACACGCGCGGGTCGCCAACGGTTGAGAAGACCAGATTCTTGTGCCCGATATTGCCTTCGTTGCCGAGCAGATCGATCGCCTCCAGCACGTTGTCGAGGTTGTGGGCCGGTTCGCCCATGCCCATGAAGACGACTTTTTTGACCTCTCGCTGCATGCGGGCCAGCGCCACCTGCGCGACGATCTCACCGCTCGTGACCTGGCGGATCAAACCACCCTGACCGGTCATGCAGAACTGGCAGCCGACCGCACAGCCGACCTGGCTGGACACACATAAGCCGCCACGCGGCAAGAGCACCGACTCGACGGTCTGGCCATCATTCAGGCCCACCAGCAGGCGGGCCGATCCGTCCTCACCGGGGTGGCTTGAGATCAAACGGGCCAGGCCTTGCAGCTCGGCATCCAGCGTGGCCAGCTCGGTGCGCAGGGCCAGCGGCAGAAAGTCGTCCGGCTTGCGCCGACCCTGGGTATGGGGGCGCGCACGCACCCAGTCGCGCAACAGGCGCTGCTCGTGTGGGGTCTTGGCGCCGAGGGCGCGCAGGCGCAGGCGTATGGCTTCGATTTGCATGGAGGGGCGATTTTAGGGCGACCCTAAAATGCGCCGATGACGAATTACACAGTTGGCCAGCAGCCGCGTTGCTTTGCGATCGTGCCCGCCGCGGGCGTCGGCGCTCGCTCGGGGGCTGAGGGTCCGAAGCAATATGTGAAGCTGGCGGGTCAAGCCATGATGGGGCACACCTTGCAAGCGCTCAGCGAGGTCAAGGGCTTGGTCGGGACCTTGGTGGTCTTGTCGCCTCAAGATGATCAGTTCGAGTCGGCAGTGCCGGGGTTCACGGGCGAGGGCGCTTGGGTGGCTCGCTGCGGCGGCGCCAGCCGCGCCGAGACCGTGGCCAATGGCTTGCGCGAATTGATGGCTTTGGGTGCTCAGCCGCATGATTGGGTTTTGGTGCATGACGCGGCGCGCTGCCTGCTTCGCCCCGAGTGGGTTGAGCGCTTGATGGCGGCTTGCGCCTCCGATGAAGTGGGCGGTTTGTTGGCTTTGCCGCTGGCCGACACCCTGAAGGCCTCGCAGCATGGCCGCGTGGCCGCGACCGTCTCGCGCGCCGAAAAATGGGCTGCGCAGACGCCGCAAATGTTCCGCCTCGGTCTCTTGCTGCCGGCGCTGGCTCAGCTGGATGAATCCATTACCGACGAGGCCAGCGCCGTTGAGGCGCTGGGTTATCAGCCCTTGCTGGTGGAAAGCTCGATGGAGAACTTCAAGGTCACCTGGCCGGCTGACTTCGCCTTGGCTGAGCGCTTGCTGCTCAGCCGGGCCTGATCAAAATCGGTATTCGAAGCCCGCGGACAGCAGGTTCAGCTCGGACTTAAACAGGCGCATGTACTCCAGCTTGGTGACGATGTGGGGTGTGAAGGCATAGCTCAAACCGATGCCTCCCGAGCCCTCGGTGTCGCGGCGCGAGCCCTGGCTCTTGGCAGACACCATGCGGGTGCTGCCCACACCGAGTCGGCCGTACAGCCCCAGCTTGTCGCTCAGGGGCAGGCTGCCCAGCCAAGAGACGCCGATATGGTCTTCGGGGTAGTAGTAATCCTGGGGCTCAAACAGACCCTCGAACAAGGCGAAGTTCAGGGTTCGGGCGTAGAGCTCGACCGATTGATTGGGCGTAAGCCGATAGCCCAGTGTGAAGCCGAAGGAGGGCTCCTTGCCGCGCTCGTAGACCTTGGATTTGCCATTGGCAGTACCAAGAGTAGCTCCCAAGTACACGGCGCTTTCGTCGGCGCCGCTCGGTGCCGCGCTCGCCGACAAGCTTGAAGCAAGGCCGCTGCAGACGATGGAAGCAGCGGCTAGGCCGCGAACGATTTTTTGCATGGGAGTCTCCTTTTCTTGTGTTGGCTGGAAGTGGCGGGCGGCAACTCGCCAGGCTGCCGCCGCATGGGCTGGGCCTTAGAACTTGTAGCTCAGGCCCAGCGAGAACATATTGACGCTGGCCTTGTCGCCGGCCTTGTTGTACTTGGCGCTCAGGTAGTCGTAGTCGGCATTGACGCTGAGGGTCTTGCTGAGGGCGTAGCTGAGGCCGGCGCCGCCCAGCAGGCCGAAGCTGTTCTTGCTTTCGCTGCCACCGGCCGTGTAGTTGGCCACGCCGCGGGTATAGGCGGCGCCCAACTTGCCCTTCAAGGTGACGTCACCCAGTTGCAAGGGCAGGGTGCCGACCACGCCGAGCCCGCCGATCTTGACCGAGCCTTGGGCGTCCTGGCCGGCTTGGCGAAGCGTGCCTTCGCCCTTGCCGGCGCCAAAGGCCATCACCTCGACGCCGAAGTTCTCATAGTTGATGCCGCCATAGATCTTGCCGCCGAGGCTGGCCGTTTGGTCGCACTTCTGGCCGCTGCTGCATTTGCTGTCGTACTTGTTGTAGACGCCGACGTTGGCGCCGACATAGCTCTCGGCCTGAGGTGCTGCGCTGGCGCTGCCGGCGGTGACCGCGAGCGCGAAGGCGCCCGTCAAGGTGGCGGCAAGGGTGCGAGACATAACTTTGAACTTCGACATGGTGAAACTACTCCTTGGGATCAAACGGTGCTGTCGCCGCCTGGAGCCGCTGGGGCTCGGGGTTTGGTTGCGACGTGTTGGAGTGTTCCTCGGTCGGGATTGAATTGCCAGGATGTTGAACTTCGTCGCGGATTCAGCGCTGTTTGGTACTACCATGCGCTACCAAATTGCGAAATTCCAGGGGGGAGCATGAGCAGTCCGGAAGTCATCATTCAGGTTTTGCGCAGCGAGATGCGCGCCGCCGGCGTGACCTATAAACAGCTG
Organism: Paucibacter hankyongi; assembly: GCF_037482915.1. Classification (NCBI taxonomy): domain Bacteria; kingdom Pseudomonadati; phylum Pseudomonadota; class Betaproteobacteria; order Burkholderiales; family Sphaerotilaceae; genus Roseateles; species Paucibacter hankyongi. Next base: position 290,403 of record NZ_JBBHJX010000003.1, on the reverse strand, counting down.
GCGCAGCGGCTGGACATGAGCGAGTCCAGCATCAAGCGCGTCTTTTCTCAGGGCGATATGAGCCTCACAAGGCTTGAGCAGATCTGCAAATCTGTCGGCGTGGCGATGGAGGACGTGTTACGCCAGGCGGCCGATGCCACACCGCATGCCGACACACTGACGCTCGACCAAGAAAAGTCGCTGGTGCAGGACCCTAAGCTGCTGCTGGTGGCGATTTGCTGCCTGGGCCATTGGTCCATGGAGCAGATCGTTGAAATCTACGACATCAGCGAGCCGGAGTGCATCCGCTATTTAGTCAAGTTAGACCGGCTCGAGTTGATCGAGCTGAAGGCGATGAACCGTTACCGCATGCGCGTGTCGATCGCCTTCCGCTGGCTGGCCGATGGGCCGGTGCAGCAGTTCTTCCGCAAATACGTGGTGGATGACTATTTCGGCGGCCGCTTCGATGGCGCCGGCGAGACCTTGCTGTGTGTGCACGGGCGACTCTCCAATCCGAGTGCGCAAGAGCTGGTGCAAAAAATTCGCCAGCTGGCCGCCGACCTGGCCCGCTTGCACCAGGACGACCAGCGCCTGCAGCCGGCCGAGCGCGATGGCTTCACCCTGCTGCTGGGCCTGCGCTCCTGGGAGTTTGCTCAGTTCACGGCGATGCGCCGCAACAAGGCCTGAGCCTTCGCTACCAGATCGGCCCGAGGAAGAGGTAGAGCGAGGACTGGCCTTGGTAGGTGCTGCCGGCGGCCAGGTAAAAGGGGCCGAAGCGGGTGTCGATCGAGATGAAGCCGCTGCCGGCCAATTTGCTGTCCGGCAGGTTCAGCAGCGACTTGTCGTTAGATTTCAGAATGGCGCCGGCTTCGGCCGAGAAACCGGCCCGGATCGCGCCGCCAAAGCCGACCGGCATTTGACCGATCTGGCGCGCCATCACCAAGCGCGCCATGCCGACGGTGCTGCCGTTGAGTGAGCCTTGCGGCGAGCCCGATAGACGCAAAAATCCCCCCAAATCGCCGGTACTGCCGCCGATCGCAGTGCTGGCCGCTTCGGCGTAGACGTGACCGGCCCACGTGCCGAGTCGGAAGGCGCTCAGTCCGCGGATGGAGAAGAAGTCATCCGAGACCGTGCTGCCTTCTGTTTTGCGCCGCTCAAAGACGGCGTCAAGCAGCAAGCCTCGGCTGGGGAAGGCCAGCGAATCCAGCGTGTCCGCGCGCAGGGCCAGGTATTGCTGCGTCAATGTACGCTTGGCCTGGTTGCCGGGATTCTCTGGAATGGCCAGGCTCAAACGCTGGCGCCCGCTGCCGGTACCCAAGCGGATGTCGCCCCAGTTGCCGAGTTGGCGACCGATGGCGATCGACGCACTGGCCATATTGACGTTCACCCGCGCCAGTCGCAGGCCCTGTTCATTGAACTGGTCGACCGTTTGGGCTTCATAACCCATGCTGGCTGCGGCATACCAAGGTGAGCCCGGGCCCAGCGGTTGAAACAATTCGGTGGCCAATTTGCGCTTGGCGCCAATGGTGCCGATGGTACGTAACTCTGCTCCCCAGCGGTTCAGCCAGGTCCAGACATGCATGACTGAGAGAGAGAAACGGTTGGCCTCGTCAAAGTCGCTGTACAACTCCAGGCCCACTCGCAGGCGGCTGCTGGCCCAGTCGGCCTCGGTCAAGTTCAGCGTCACTTGGCGGCGGCCGTTCTCATCGCTGATCTGGGTGTCGATGCGCTCGAAGTCACCTCGACCATACAACTCGGCGCTGGCCTTTTGGATCTCGGCCAAGCCGGTCGGTTTGCCGATGGGCAGGTCGATCTCGGCCTTCAAAGCGTCGGCGTCGGTATGGCGGGTGCCGCGCAGCGTCAAGCTGGCCAGTGGCAGTTGCTTGGCCGGGCGCGCGTCTTGGCGGTGCCGGTTCAATTCTTGCTCGGCATAGTCTTCGGGCGAGAGCGACAAGGCACGCAGCCGCTCATGGGCAGCCATGGCACCGCGCTGCCCGGAGGCAATGGCTTCTTCATGGCGCGAGAAATCCATGAAAGCGAGATTGCCCAAATCGGGGTCGATCAGCACATCTTCGGGCCGCAAGTCCTTCAGCGACTGCGCCACGTTTTGATTGGTGAGGATTTGCAGCATTTGGTTGGCCACGCCAACCGCGCTGGTGATCTCGCGTTCCTCCAGCAGCGGTGAACCCACATTCACCGCAATGATCACTTCGGCCCCCATCTTGCGGGCGATGTCGATGCCAAGATTGCGCACCAGGCCGCCATCCACCACCGCGCGGCCATTGATGCGTACCGGCGTGAAGACGCCAGGTATCGCCATCGAGGCGCGCATCGCCAGGAACAGGGGCGTGTCGACCATCTCCAGCATCTCGCCGCTGAGCAAGTCGGTGGCCACCGCCCGGAAGGGCAGGCTCATCTGGCTGATCGGCGACTCGGCTTGCAAGGGCGGCACCAGGCGCTCGAGGGCGAACTCCAGCGAACTGTTGCCGGCCGCAGCCGGTGGCAGGCTGACGCCGCTGTCGCGGTGCAGGCCCAGCTCGATGCGTGAGGGCAGCAGTTGATCCTCTTCGCGGCGCCTGAAGCTCAAGTTCTGGCGTGGCGGACGGTCCGCCATGATGGCGGGCCAATCGGTGCGGCGCACAAAGTCTTCCAACTCCTCGACATTGCGGCCCGAGGCATAGGCGCCCCCGACGACGGCACCCATGCTGGTGCCTACCACCAGGTCGACTGGCACGCGCAGTTCCTGCAGCACCCGCAGCACGCCGATATGGGCAAGCCCACGCACCCCTCCGCCGGACAGCACCAGGCCGATCTTGGGTCGGGTTGAATCTGGGGGGGAACTGGGCGCCTCTGCGTTTTGTGCCAGCGCCTGGCGGCTGTGCAGGCTTGTGGACAGACACAGGGCAAGCACAAAAGCGTGATTCAAAAAGGCAAACGGCACTCGCCTGGTGGGCGGCGCCGGCCGGATGCGGTGTTCAGACATGGTCAGCCATCAATCAAGGCCGTCACCATAGCGCAGCTTTGCGCTTGCGCTAAGCTGGCGGTGAAAATTGATCTTTTGTTCCGACTTCTCTCGCAAGGCGCTGGCTCGCATGGCTTCCACTTTCTCACTCCCCTCGATCCGCATTGGTGAAGGTTGGGACACCCACATTCTGGTCACCGGTCGGCCGCTGATCCTAGGCGGCGTGACGATTCCGCACAGCCACGGACTGCTCGGTCATTCGGATGCCGATGCCTTGGCCCACGCCATCACCGATGCTTTGTTGGGGGCTGCCGCGTTGGGTGACATCGGCAAGCTCTTCCCGGATACCGCGGCCGAATTCAAGGGCGCCGACTCAATGGTCTTGCTGGCCGAGGCCTACCGCCGGGTGCAGGCCGAAGGCTGGCAAATCATCAACATCGACTCCACCATCAAGGCGCAAGCGCCCAAGATGGCGCCGCACATTCCGGCCATGCGTGCCCGGCTGGCCGAGGTGCTGGGCATCGACATGGGACAAGTTAACGTCAAGGCCAAGACGGCGGAGAAGATGGGGCCGGTGGGCGAGTGCCTCGCCATGGAGGCCCATGCGGTGTGCCTGTTGGCCAAGACCTAAGTTGCGCGAGCCCGCTGTACGCCCCGTTGGGCGCTGCGGGCCTTGCCGTTACCACAGCACTTGGCTGACAAGACTTACAGCCACTTCTTGAGCAGCGCTTCGAACTCTGCCGTCGTGAGCGTTTTGGTGGCGATCGGGCTGCCTCCGCCGATGCCGCGCAATTCCAGCGTCTGGCTCTTGCCATCGCTGCTTTCGATCACGGTCACCGATGAACCGTCGCCGCGGCTGGAGATCTTGACGGTCTTTCCATCAGCGCTGATATCGATGGCCAGCTTCTGGGGGAAGTTGGGCGTCTGGACTTCGATGAGCATTTGGCCATTCGCTTCTTGGCGGAGCGCCAAAGTGTCAGTACGGCCATTGCGGGTGTAGCTGAAATCGGCCTTGACAGCCGATAGAGAGTTATCAAGCTTGAGTGTGAAATTCAAGTTGCCATTGAGGGTCTGCATGGTCAGGTCGCTGTCGCCAACTCGAAAACTCAGATCCTTGATCTTGATGGCATGCGCCTGGCCGGCAGCGGAGGTTTCGCTGGTGTCGGTGATGGCGCCAGAGGCGATGTACACATTTCCTGACTTGCAGTTCAAGACGGTCAGACTGTTGACCTTGTCCACCAGGGCCATATTGACACTGCCACCATCTTTGCAGGCATAGGTACCCGGGGTGCCTTGCTCTTTCAGCTCAATGACGGGAGCGGCTCCCGCGTTCAGTTGCTCGCCACTGTGCTGCACGCCCGCCGCTGCAATACCTGCCGCTTCGACGAAATTGCTGCTGTTGATCTGGGCCTCGGGCGGCGGCGGGGTCGGGTTGTCGTTGCTGCCTCCGCAGGCGGTCAGTGAGATGCTGGCGGCGGCGGCAGCGGACAAAAGGAATTGCTTCAGTATGGCGTTCATGAGGTGTTGCTCCCTTGCTGGGCCCGGTTGTGACAAGGCCGAATTGACTTGGATGAGGACTGTTTCGTGCCTTGAACACTGGGCTGCGCGCAGCCCAGATCCGGGCCGCGGCACGGGCAGCCCTTGAACTGATGGAGAGGAGGCGCGCCGCTGATGGGCGCGGCAGCGCTGGGTTTAGCGCGCCGTAGCGGCGCTTGGTCGCAGCGCTTGGCTTTAGAAGCTGTAGCTGGCGCCCAGCGAGACCATATTCGCCACCGTGTTGCGGTCCACGAAGCGAACTGGAATCCGGTCCCAGTCGAGGTTCAGGGCCCAGTGCTTGCCCATCAGCACGCCGACGGACGCGCCCACCAGGAATTGGGTGCTCGACTTGTCGACGGTCTTGTCCTTGTCAAAGTCCACCAGGCTGCCTTTGACGTAGGCGGCGCCGAGTTTGCCCTTGAGCATGAAATGGTCTGTGCGCAGTGGTAGCACCAGATAGACGGCCTCACCGCCAAAGCCGTCAAAGCGCGACTCACCCTTGTTCAAGCGGAAGTTGCTGCCGGAGGCACCAAACACCATGCCTTCAACGCCGACATGTTCAAACAGATAGCCGCCGTAGAACTTGACGCCCAGTCGGGATTTGAAGCCGCAATCATTGCTGCTGCTTTGTTGCGTGCCGCAATCGGATTCGGTGTTGACCAAGGCGCTCAAATTGCCGCCCACATAGGGCTGAGCGGAGGCCGCGCCTGCTGCGGCGCAGAGCATAAGGGCGCCGCAAAACTTGCGATTGAAAAGCATGATTTCTCCCTGTTGTGAAGGCGCAGTTCGGGCCGAGCGCTCAGGCAGTTTTGCTGCCTGAGTCTGGGCTTTTTTGTGCGTTGCGGCGCAGTGTCAGGCCTCGCACCGGGCGGCGCCAGCGAGTTCAGGGGAGTATCAGGATTCGCAACGCGGCGTAGCTTGCTGCGCTACCGCGGCCCGCGGTTGGGGCTGTGCGGCTGGACTTGTGGCCGGGTCTAGGCTGCCTTTTGCAAGCGGATCAGAGCGATCAGACCGCCGCCCTCGGCGTTGCCGATTTCCAGCTCGCCGCCCAGGCGTTGCACCGATTTTTCAACAATTGCCAGGCCCAGCCCGGCGCCGGTGGCGGCGGTGCGGGCCGCGTCGCCGCGGAAGAACGGGGTGGTCAGATGGGCCAGCTTGTCGGGCGGCACGCCGGGGCCGAAGTCACGCAGCTGCAGCGTCACCCAAGGGCCGCTTTGGCTGGCGCTGACCTCCACCTGCGCGGCTTCGCCGGGCTCGTGGCCGTAGCGTCGCGCGTTCTCGAACAGGTTCAAGAGCACGCGGCCCAGCTCGGTCTCGTCAGCCCAAACCTTCAACTCCGGCGGCAAACTGATCGCAATGCGCAATTGATCCGGGTTGCGGAAGCCCTGCGCTTCGCGTTCCACCAAGAGGCTCAAGACCACCGGCTGCAGCTGCAATTCGCTGGGGCGGGCGTAGTCCATGAATTTGTGAATGATGGCGTCAAGCTGGTCGATGTCTTGCGCCATGAATTGGCGGGCCTGCTCGTCCGGCACGCTCATCTCGGCCTCCAGCCGTAAGCGCGCCAGCGGCGTGCGCAGATCGTGCGAGATGCCCGCCAGCATGACGGTGCGGTCCTCTTCCATCTTGGCCAACTCGCGGGCCATGCGGTTGAAGCCCATATTGACGTCGCGGATCTCGCTGGTGCGCGTGCTCTCGTCCAAACGCGACTCGTACTCGCCTTCACGAATGCGGTGTGCCGCAATGCTGAGTTCACGCAGCGGTTGGTTGATCAGCCGCGTGATCGCGGCCGAGCCCAGCAAGGTGGCGACCAGCGCGATCAGCAACCACAAGATATTGCTGGAACTTGAAATGCTCAGGGGCACGGGGCTGGTCTGCAGCCAGTAAGCTTCTTCGCCGATGCTGAAGCGCACCCACAGGCCGGGTTCGCCGTTGACGCTGCGCGCGACCAAGGTGCTCGGCCCGAGGCGCCCGCGCAACTCGGCCGCCAGTTGCTTGGCGAAGGCGTTCATGTCGTAGGGCTGCCAGCGGTCGTGTGCCTCGGCCAACCGTACTTGCACCGCCTCGCTGCGCGCCAGGCTGCTCAGCACGGCCACGCGGTTGATGCTGTCGGTGTCGGCCAGCGCGACTCGGCTCAGATTGACCAGGCCAGCCAGCTGCTGCGCCGCTTCCAGCGCGCGCGGCTCGGCCTCCAGCACCTTGAAGGTTTGCTGCCAAGCCAGCACACCGCCCAGCAGCAACAAGGCCAGCAGGGCAAAGGTGCGCCAAAAGAGATTGAGGGCGAGTTGAGGGCGCGGCATGGCCTCGGTGTGTCAGCTCAAAGCACTCACGCAGGCTCAGCCCTTTTCATCCGGCACAAAGACATAACCGACGCCCCAGACGGTTTGGATGAAGCGCGGCTGAGCCGGGTCGGTTTCCAGCAATTTGCGCAGACGCGAGATCTGCACATCCAGGCTACGGTCGAAGGGCTCGAAATCGCGCCCGCGTGCCAGTTGCGCCAGCTTGTCGCGGCTGAGCGGCTGGCGAGGGTGGCGCACCAAGGCTTTCAGCATGGAGAACTCGCCGGTGGTCAGCGGCAGCGTTTCGCCCTCACGCGACAGGCGGCGCAGCGCCAAGTCGAACTCGAAGGGACCGAAGCTGACCGTCATAGGTTCCTTCGATGGCGCGCCGGGTGCTTCGATAACGGGGCGGCGGCGCATGACTGCATTGATGCGGGCCAGCAATTCACGCGGGTTGAAGGGCTTGCTCAGATAGTCGTCGGCGCCGACCTCGAGGCCGACGATGCGGTCCACATCTTCAACCTTGGCGGTCAGCATGATGATGGGTGTGGTGTCATTGGCGGCGCGCAGGCGTCGACAAATGGTCAGGCCGTCTTCGCCGGGCAGCATCAGGTCCAGCACGATCAGATCCACGGTTTCGCGCGTCAGCTGCTTGTTCAGCGCCCGCCCGTCTTCGGCCAGCAGGACCTCGAAGCCTTCTTGGCTCAGGTAGCGGCGCAGCAGGTCACGGATGCGGGCGTCGTCATCGACAACCAGGATGCGGGTGGGCCGGGTCGGGCTCTGGCTGATGCTGGACATGGCGAAATCTCTTGGTGTGAGCCTTAGACCGTGTGCGCGCAGCGAGTTTGCGCGGACAACGGGCTGACAGCGAATTTGTAACAAACGCATTGTCAGCGTGTTTTGTCGCGTTTTGCAGTGGTGCTTGAGTACGGTTACAGATCATTTACAACTTGGCGGGCCGGCCTGCCAACTTCTCGGCAGCCTGGGCTTGGGCTCTATGTGCTGGGGCCTGTTGCAGCCTTGCCTTAAGCTACGGCTCTCGAGCAATAAGGAGTTTTATGCGTAGACGAGTACTTGCCCTTGCCGGACTTGGCCTGGTGATGAGTGGTGGTTTGGCTTTGGCTGCCGAGCCAGCACCGCGGGATCGTTTGACCTTGAGCGCCACGGCCAGTACTGAGGTCGCGCGCGATGTGTTGAGCATTGCTTTTTCGGCCACCAAGGAGGGTAGTGACGCCGCCGCGGTGCAGAGCAGCCTGAAGCAGGCCCTGGATGCGGCCCTGGTCGAAGCGCGCAAGATCGCCAAGCCGGGTCAGGTGGAGGTGCAAACCGGCAACTTCTCGCTTTACCCGCGTTATGCGCCCAAGGGCGGCATCAATGGCTGGCAGGGCACGGCCGAGTTGCTGGTGGAGGGGCGTGACGCTGCCGCCATTGCGCAGCTCAGCGGGCGTATCGGCAGCATGAGCATTGCGCGGGTGGGCTACAGCCTGTCGAACGAGCAACGCGAGAAGGTCGAGGCCGATGTGGTGGTGCAGGCGATTGCGCGCTTCAAGGCCCGAGCCGCTGATTACGCCAAGCAGTTCGGCTATGGCGGCTATGCCGTCGGTGAAGTCAATGTCAGCAGTTCGGAGCCAGTCATGATGCCGATGGCGGCGCCGCCGGTGCGATTCAAGGCCATGGCTGCTGCCGACGAAGCCTTGCCGGTAGAGGCTGGCAAGGCCACGGTCAGCGTGACGGTCAGCGGCTCAGTGCTGATGACCGCCCGCTGAGTCCTGCACCGCCGCTCACTGAGCTGAGCGGCGGTGGTTTATTGAGCGGTCCAGCCGCCGTCCAGGCTCCAGGCTTGACCGCAGACATTGCTGGCGGCGTCCGAGCACAGGAACACCGCCAGTTCACCCAATTGCTCAGGGGTGGTGAAGCGCAGCGAAGGTTGCTTTTCGGCCAACAGGCGGCGCTTGCCTTCTTCTTCGCTGACACCATCGGCGCTGGCGCGCGCATCAACCTGCTTTTGCACCAGCGGCGTCAGCACCCAGCCGGGGCAGATCGCGTTGACGGTCACGCCACTGGTGGCCGTCTCCAGCGCCACCGCCTTGGTGAAGCCCACAATGCCGTGCTTGGCCGCCACATAGGCAGACTTCTGCGCCGAGGCCACCAGGCCGTGCACCGAAGCGATGTTCAAAATCCGCCCCCAGCCGCGCTGCTTCATGCCGGGCAGGGCCAGGCGGGTGGTGTGAAAGGCCGAGCTGAGGTTGATGGCGATGATCGCGTCCCAGCGCTCGGGCGGAAAGTCTTCGACCGGCGCGACATGCTGAATACCGGCGTTATTGACCAAAATGTCGCAAGCGCCGAATTCGGCCTCCACATAGGCCATCATGGCTTCGATCTCGGCCGGCTTGCTCATGTCGGCACCGTGGTAGCCGACGCGCACGCCCAGCGCTTCCACCTGCGCGCGCGGCCCCGCCACATCACCAAAGCCGTTCAAAACAATATGGGCACCCTGGGCCGCCAGGCGCAGCGCGACGCCCAGTCCAATGCCGCTGGTGGAGCCGGTTACGAGGGCGATCTTGCCTTTCAACATCTCGGTTTCCTTTCGGGGTTGCTAGGATGGACTATAGAAGGAAGAACATCATGAGCGACGCACAACTCAAATTTGTGAATTGTCTGGGTCAGGCCGGCTTGCACCGGATGGCATATTGGGAATGGGCCTGCCGTGCCGAACTGCCGGCGGGCCAGGCTGCGCCGGTGCTGGTTTGCGTGCATGGCTTGTCACGGCAGGGGCGCGACTTTGATGCGCTGGCACGCGCCTTGAGTTCGCATTACCGGGTGATTTGCCCGGATGTGGCGGGGCGCGGGCAGTCGGACTGCTTGGCTAACCCGGCCGCCTACCAGATCCCCAGTTATGTTGCCGATATGGTGACGCTGCTGGCGCGGCTGGATGTGGATCAGGTGGATTGGGTCGGCACCTCGATGGGGGGGCTGATTGGCATGGGCCTGGCGGCTTTGCAGGGGGGCTCGGCCAAGACTATGGTGCGGCGCCTGGTGCTGAATGATGTGGGCCCGCAGATTGAATTCGATTCCTTGCGGCGCATTGGCACCTATCTGGGTCAGAACATGGTGTTCAGTGATGTGCAGGCGGGCACTGAGTATCTGAAGAGTATTTCGGCCGGTTTCGGTCCGCATAGTGATGCGCAATGGGCGGCGTTGTCGGCGCCGATGTTCAAGCCCGAGCCTGGCACGGGGCAATGGCGTCTGCACTACGACCCTCGCATTGCCCTGCCTTTTGGGGCCGTGACGCCCGAGTTGGCGCAGGCCGGTTCGTCCGCCTTGTGGCAGGTCTATGACGCGCTGAGGTGTCCGACGCTGCTATTGCGCGGCGCCGAGTCCGATCTCTTGTCCGCCGCAACCGCGCAGGCCATGGCCGAGCGAGGGCCGCGCGCCGAGGTGCAAGAATTGCCCGGTGTTGGCCATGCGCCGACCTTGGTCCAGCCCGATCAGATCGAGCGGGTGAGGGCCTTTCTTGGAGCGGTATGAAAACGGGTTTGAGTGCAGGGCATGGGGAGCAGGCTGCGCCCATCGTGGCCCTGATTGATGTGGATTTGCGCCCGGTCGGCATGCCCGATCCGGCGGCTGGAGAGACTGGCGGGGCAGCCGCTACGCCGGCACAGTTGGACCCGGTGGCGCGCGCACGCGCTTTTGCCGAGCCCTTGCTGACCGGGCAGTCGCTGGATACCGGTGAGGACGCCTTGCAGCATGCCGACGGTGTGGCCGCCATTCTGGCGGGCATTGGCGCCGCGCCGGCGATGCAGGCCGCGTCTTACCTGGTGTATGCCGGCGACTTTTTGAATAAGCCCGAGGATGTGGTCACCAAAGCCTTTGGCGAGTCTTACGCCAGCTTGGTGATGCACACGCGCCGCTTGGTCCAAATTCAGCGCGCCGCGCGCGAGGCGCAGGTGGATGCCGCTCAGCGCAGCGAGCAGACCGAGCGTGTACGCAAGATGCTGCTGGCCTTTTCGCGCGATCTGCGGGTGGTGTTGCTGCGCTTGGCGTCGCGGCTGCAAACGCTGCGCTACTTTGCGGCCTCCAAGCAAACTTGCCCGCCAAGCCTGGCCGCTGAGTCGCAGCAGGTGTTTGCGCCGCTGGCGAATCGTCTCGGCATTTGGCAGATCAAGTGGGAAATGGAGGATCTGTCGTTCCGCTTCATGCAGCCCCAGGCTTACCGCGATATCGCCAAAGCGCTGCATGAAACACGGGTCGCGCGCGAGCAAAGCATTGAGGCCGCACGCACCGCGCTGCAAGAGGATCTGACCGACCTGGGGCTGGACGCACAGGTGCAAGGGCGGCCCAAGCATCTCTACAGCATCCACAAAAAGATGCGCGGCAAGCATCTGGCCTTGGACCGGGTGTTTGACCTGCGGGCGCTGCGGGTGATCGTGCCGAGCGTGGCCGACTGCTATGCGGTGCTGAGCCGCCTGCACGAGAAGTACACGGCGGTGGAGGGGGAGTTCGATGACTACATCGCCCGGCCCAAGCCGAATGGCTACCAGTCGCTGCACACCGTGGTGTTGGGCGCGGATGGTCGCGCCATGGAGGTACAGATTCGCACCTCGGCCATGCATGAGCACGCCGAGCATGGCGTGGCCGCGCACTGGGCCTATAAGGAGGCTGGCGCGAGAGGCTATGCCGGGGTCAGCGCCGCCGGGGAGTTCGAGGACCAAGTCGCGCAGGCGCGCAAGGCTGTGCTGCGTCAACTGCTGGCTTGGGAGCGCGACTTCGTTGAGGGCGAAGCGCAGGCGCAAGTTGCTGGTGCGGCGACTGCCCCGGGCGGCGCCAGTGGTACGGCGGCCGCCGCAACGCAGCCGGTTTTTGATGAGCGCATCTATGTGTTCACGCCGCAGGCCTCCATCGTCGAGTTGACCGCGGGTGCCACGCCGATCGACTTTGCCTATGCGCTGCACACCGATCTGGGTCACCGCTGCCGTGGGGCCAAGATAGACGGCGTGATGCTGCCCTTGAACACACCCCTGAAGAGCGGGCAGACGGTCGAGATCAGTGCCATCAAGGAAGGCGGGCCGTCGCTGGATTGGCTGAACGCCGAGTTGGGCTTTTTGCAGAGCCCGCGCTCGCGTGCCAAGGTGCGAGCCTGGTTCAACGCCTTGGCGCAGCGGCAGACCATTGCGCGAGGCCGTGAGGCGGTTGAAAAGCTGTTGCAACGCGAAGGCAAGACCGCGATCAAGCTGGAGGACTTGGCGGGCCGACTGGGCTTCAAAAATGCCGACGCCTTGTTTGAGGTGGTCGGCAAGGATGAATACTCGCTGCGCAATATCGAATTGCTGCTGCGCCCACCCACGCCCGAGCCCGACACCGACGAGTTGCTGGCGCAGCGGCGCACCCGGGCCGGCAGCTCAGCGCCGCGTGGCGGCGTCTTGGTGGTCGGGGTGGATTCCTTGCTGACCAATTTGGCGCGCTGCTGTCGCCCGGCGCCGCCCGATGCGATTGGCGGTTACGTCACACGTGGCAAGGGCGTGGCCATTCACCGCCTCGATTGCATCAACTTCCGGCAGATGGCTGAGCGCGCCAACGAACGCGTCATCGAGGTGGAGTGGGGCGGTGCAAGCGCTGGCGCCGCCGACTCAAAAGGCAAGGGCGGAGCGCTCTATCCGGTCGATGTGGTGGTTGAAGGTTCAGATCGACAGGGCCTGCTACGTGATGTGCTGGAGGTATTGGCCAAAGAAAAGATGAACGTCATTGCGGTCAACACGCAGTCGGTCAAGTCGACGCGCAGCGACACCGCCTGGATGAACTTCACCGTTGAAGTCGCCGATTCAGGCCGGCTAGCTCACGTGCTGCGCCTGCTCTCGCAAGTCAACGGCGTACGCAGCGCCAGAAGAAAGTGAAGAAGATTTCATCTTTTTGTAGACAACACCGAAAAATGGGTGCTATACTGCGAAGCTCTTGAGGCGCGTAGCTCAGCTGGTTAGAGCACCACCTTGACATGGTGGGGGTCGTTGGTTCGAGTCCAATCGCGCCTACCAAATTAGGTAGGCGTTACCTTCAAGTAACGTTGAAATAAGAAGCCCGGTAGATCGCAGATCTGTCGGGCTTTTTGCTTTCTGGGTTCGCCGCCACTGCGGCTGGGTCTGCTGATTCTGACCATTTGCCCCTCGTTCGCAGTCGCTGTGGTAGGCCGCAATTGCTTTGTTGCGCCGCCAGAAGTACCAATCGCCAGCCCTTGCGCTGGCTTTGTTGCGGCGAGAACTTATGATCCTGCGCTGGTTGCCCGAAGCCTAGGGAAGTGCAGTGTCAGAGATCCGTGCCTTGCTGTTGACCGACGTGGTCGACAGCACCCAATTGTCTGAAGAGCTTGGCGATGCCGTGATGGCAGAGCTGTGGACGCAGCATGATCGCGTTGCCCGTGACTTGCTGCCTCTTTGGCGTGGCCGAGAAATCGACAAGACCGACGGCATGCTCTTGCTGTTTGCCGGTGTCGAGGATGCGGTGCGTTATGCGCAGGCCTACCATCAGGCGATTGGCGCGCTTTCTATCCCGCTGACGGCCCGGGCGGGGCTGCATCTCGGGGCAGTGATCTTGCGAGAGAACAGCGCCGAGGATGTGTCGCGTGGTGCCAAACCTCTGGAGGTGGAAGGTCTAGCCAAGCCTACGGCGGCGCGCATCATGTCGATTGCGGCTGGCGGGCAGACGCTGCTGAGTGCGGAGGCGGTTGCCGAACTGAATGCCGACGATTTGGCCACCGAGTCGCATGGGCATTGGATGATGAAGGGCGTCTCTGATGCCTTGGAAATCTTTGAGGTCGGGCCGAAGCAGACTGTATTCAAGGCGCCGCTCGATGGTGAAAAAGTCTACCGAGTCACTCGCGTGGGCGAGCGCTGGTTGCCGGTGCGCGAGATTCCTAACAATCTGCCGCAACAGGGCAGCCGCTTTATCGGTCGAGAGCAGGAGCTGCGCGACATCAAGGAGTTGCTGGGCAGCGCTCGGCTGGTGACTTTGCTGGGCATGGGTGGCCTGGGGAAGACTCGCCTTAGTTTGCAGGCTGCGGCCGAGTTGATGCATCGATTTCCAGACGGCGTGTGGTTTTTGGACTTGGCGCCCATCAGTGACCCGGCACTGGCGCTGAGCGAGGCGGCGCAAGTTCTGGGTGTGCGCGAGGAGCCTGAGCGCAGTCTGCTGCAGTCGGTTTGCGCCTATCTGAAGACTCGCCGGGTCTTGATGATCTTTGATAACTGTGAGCACCTGATCAAGCCGGCGGCGGAGTTGGCTCAGGCGGTTGTCAAGGCGGCGCCATTTGTTCGCTTGGCCGCATCGAGCCGAGAGGCTTTGCGGATTCCGGGTGAGCATGCCTACCCGATCTTGCCGTTGCCACTGCCCAAGCCCGGCGACAAGTTGGAGACCTTGCTGCAATCCACGGCGGTGCGCTTGTTTGTTGATCGTGCGCGCGCCCATAAACCGAGTTTTGAGCTGACCGAGGATGACGCCCCAGCGGTGATCGAATTGGTTTCGCGCTTGGAGGGGATTCCGCTTGCGTTGGAGTTGGCCGCGGCAAGAGTGCGGGCCCTGTCTGTGTCGGAAATCAACCGTCGCTTGAGCGACCGCTACAAATTCCTCACCGGAGGTTCGCGCGTGCTGCAAGAGCGCCAGCAAACCCTGCGTGCACTGGTCGATTGGTCCTACGAAATGCTGCAGGAGAGCGAGAAAACCTTGCTCAACCGACTGGCTCCCTTCAAGGGTGGCTTTGATATGGACGCGGCCGAGGCCGTGTGCGGCGCCGAGCCGCTCAGTGCCGACGAGATTCTGGATTTGTTGACCTCGTTGATCGAGAAGTCCTTGGTGCAGCAGATCGAGCATCCCGGCAGTACGCGTTACAAGATGCTGGAGACGATTCGCGACTACGCGCGCGAAAAACTGTCTGAAAGCCATGAGTTCAATGATTTGCGGGTAGCCCATTGCCACTATTACTTTGACTTGGCCAAGCGGGCCAGGGATGGCTTGCGTGGCCCTCAGCAAGGGGCGTGGCTGACTTGCTTTGAGGATGAGCAAGACAATTTGCGCGCGGCCATGGCTCTGGCCCAAAGCGATGACGGCACGGTGGATCCCATCCTGACCGTCAAGCTGGCGGTGGCGCAGCAGAATTTCTGGGTTCTACGCGGGCATGCGGCCGAGGGTCGAGCGGCCGTGGCGGCCATGCTGGGCTTAGATGCGGTGCGCGGCTCGCCCATGGTGCATGCCCATGCACTTTACGTGGCCGCTGTGCTGGCCTGGAGTCAGAGTGACCACGCGGCGGCCTTGGATGCGCTGTCTACTTGCTTGGCGCTGCGCCGCGACCTGGCCAATCCGGCCTTGCTGGCGCCGACGCTGTCGACCATTGCCCTGGCTAAGTTGAGTGCCGGTGATGGCGATGGTGCGCGCGAGGCGGCACGAGAGAGCTTGCAGTTGTTCCAGCAATGTGAAGACCCGGGCAATCAGGCCATCGTGCTCTTGCAGTTGGGGCAGATTGATATCTTCCAGGGCTTGGGCAAGCTTGCGGGCGAGCAGCATTTGCACGATGCCTTGGCCCTGGCTCGCAAAATCAGGCATCCCGAGACCGAAGCCGAAGTCGAGTTGGCCTTGGGTCAAATCGCTTTCGATGCCGATGAGCCTGCGCAGGCAACGCTGGCCTTTGCGCGCTCCTTGAAGATCTGCTTGGCTGCAGGTGACCGGCGCGGCGCGGCCAATGCCTTGTGGTGGCAAAGCAAGCTGGATCTGCAAAGCGCGCTATTCGAGCAGGCGCGGGTGCATCTCGGTGATGCCTTGTCTGCCTTTCATGCCTTTGGCATGCGGGAGCAGTTGCTGGGCTGCTTGGAAGATCACGCGGCGCTGGCTTTGTTACTCAGCGATCATGAACTATCCGTGGGGCTGGCCGCGGCCACTGGCCAGCTGCGTGACAACGCTAAGCTGTGCCGCTCGGCGGGAGCAGAGCGTCGATGGCAGGCTTTGTTGTCGCAGATTCGAGAGGCGATGGAGACCGAGGCCTTCGAGTTGCATTGGCAGTCCGCGCTGAACTGGAGTTCGGACGAACTGCTGAACAAGGCCCTGGGGCTGACCGTGCGGGTTGCGGCTTCTTTGCACTGAGCAAAAAAGGCGATCAAAGGCCCCAAACGCAGCAAAGAGAGTGGCGGAGGCGGGCTTGGCGCTAGCGATCAGGCGGCGCGGCTGCTCCGCTGTTGCCTGTTCCTCACTGCACCCAGTACACCCAATGCGCCCAACACCAAGGCCATTGACGCGGGTTCGGGAACCTCTACGGCGTATTGCGGCGTCGATCCGTTCAGCGTCATGGTGATGCGGGTGTTGGCGCCCTTGTCATTGGTGTAGCTGATGTCTTGGCTGAAGCCGGGCTGGCCGTCCTTGCCCGCATAGCCTCCGAGCACAAAGTCCAGGGGCTTGCCATTGCAGTACAAACAGGTCAGCTGCGGCACGCCGGCCGCGTATTTGAAGCTGAAGTCATTGTTGCCCGCTGCTGCCACCGACTTGTAGGGGTTGGACTTGTAGACGTTGGCGCCCAGCAGTTTGGCGGCGAAATTGACGAAGGCCGAATTCGAGAACACCTCGGAATTGGTGTCCCAGCCCACCACCAGGTCATTCAGCAGCGTCAGGCCGTTGACCTTCAGCCCAAAGCTGGTCACCTTTGAATCGTTCGCTACATCGGCGTCAAACAGCCTGAGCGTTGCGTTGGCCTGGGTCTTGCAGGCGCCGCTCAGCGTGATGTGGCGCGTACCGGTGCCGGCTGGTCCCAGGCAGCTGTCTGCAATATTGAAAGCAATGCTTCCCGAGTAGGAGAGATCTGGCAGCGCGCTGCCGAACAAGGGGTCGAAGCTCGTGCTGACTGCACCTGCCTGCGCAGCGCTTGAAAAAACCGCGCAGGTCGCAACCGTGGCCGTCAGTGCGGCAGTTCTCGCTTGGGTCAGCAGGGCTCGAATCATGACGGAACTCCTTGAATATTGTGGTTTGCATGAGCTGGCGCCAAACTCAGGCAGGCCTTGGGTCGGGTGGCTCAGCTCAGTCGCGCAGCATGTCACAAACCCGCGCAGAAATCATCCGTACCGAGTCCCTCGCTTGCGGGGTCTAGGAGTCGTCAGCTGTTCAGATGGGGGTAGTTCCCCTCGGAGATGACGCAGCGGCGGGGCCGCGAGGTTTCGCGATCTTGGCATGCTGCCAGCCTGGGCTATCTTGCGCAGTGCTCTGCCGGCGGCTTTCTTAGCCTTGTTTTTCGCAGCTGTTGCTTCGCCGGGGTATTCCCCTTCTGGCGGAATCTGGGGGGCTTCTAGAATGATGCTGCACTCGCACAATGAGGAAGGGCCCGCTGGGGCTGCGCGTTTGAGCATGCGGCATCGGGCCGTGTCGCCGGACCAATCGATTAGGAGTTCTGCATCATGGTGACTGCCCGCAAGAGCACGGCAGCTGAGAAGGCGGGCGGCGCGCCGGAGCACGAAGGCACTGAGTCGACGGCCAACATTCGGGTCTTGAAGAAATACCCGAACCGCCGGCTGTATGACACCCACACCAGCAGCTACATCACCTTGGCCGATGTGAAGAAGATGGTGTTGGTCGGCCAGGCTTTTGAGGTGCGCGATGCCAAGACGGCCGAAGACCTGACGCGCAGCATCCTCTTGCAAATTATTTTGGAAGAAGAGACCGGCGGCGTGCCCATGTTCAGCACCAATGCGCTGGCCCAGATCATTCGCTTTTACGGCCATGCGATGCAGGGCGTGATGGGCGACTATCTGGAGAAAAACGTCCAGACGTTTGGTGACTTGCAGGCCAAATTCACGGAGCAAAGCCAGGGCTTGGCCTTCAGCCCGGAATTGTGGTCGCAGTTCCTGGGCGCGCAGTCGCCAATGCTGCAGGGTTGGATGGGTGGCTACGCCGAGCAGTCGAAAAACCTGTTCTCCCAGATGCAAGAGCAGATGAAGGAGCAGATGCAGCAGGCGAGTGCACTGTTCCCAGGTATTCCGGGTATGCCCGGCATGCCCGGATTCCCGTCCAAGAAGTAGTTTGTACAGGCTCGGCTGCAATAAGGTTTGGCGCCCTTGTCCGAACCGGCGCTGATGCTTTAGACCTCGCGGGGGTGCGGCGCTTTGCAAATGAGCGAAAATCCGCGGATGAGCGAAACCATCACCCCTAGCCCGACTGCAACTACTGCGGCGGCCGCTGCCCCCAAGATCGGCTTTGTCAGCCTTGGCTGCCCGAAGGCTTTAACCGATTCGGAACTGATCCTCACCCAGCTGCGGGCCGAGGGCTATGAAACCTCCAAGACCTTTGCCGGCGCCGACCTGGTGATCGTCAACACCTGCGGCTTCATTGATGACGCCGTCAAGGAAAGCTTGGACACCATCGGCGAGGCTCTGGCCGAGAACGGCAAGGTCATCGTCACCGGCTGCTTGGGTGCCAAGGCCGGCGCCAGCAGCAGCGATGCCGGCAGCCTGGTGCGCGAGATGCACCCCAGTGTGCTGGCCGTGACCGGCCCGCATGCCACGCAAGAGGTGATGGATGCGGTCCATACCCATGTGCCCAAGCCGCACGACCCCTTCATCGATCTGGTGCCCGAATCGCGCGGCATTGCCGGCATCAAGCTGACGCCCAAGCACTACGCCTACCTGAAGATCAGCGAGGGCTGCAACCACCGCTGCACCTTCTGCATCATCCCCAGCATGCGCGGCGATCTGGTGTCGCGCCCGATTGGCGATGTGCTGAACGAGGCGCGTGCGCTGTTCGAGTCGGGCGTGAAGGAATTGCTGGTGGTCAGCCAAGACACCAGCGCCTATGGCGTGGACGTCAAGTACCGCACCGGCTTCTGGGATGGCAAGCCGGTCAAGACCCGCATGCTGGACCTGGTCGCGCAAATGGGTGAGATGGCCAAGCAGTACGGTGCCTGGGTGCGCCTGCACTATGTCTACCCCTATCCCCATGTGGACGAAGTGCTGCCGCTGATGGCTGAAGGCTTGGTGCTGCCTTACCTCGACGTGCCGCTGCAGCATGCGCACCCCGACGTGCTCAAGCGCATGAAGCGTCCGGCCAGCGGCGAAAAGAATATGGAGCGCATCCTGCGCTGGCGCGAGACCTGCCCGGATATCGTGATTCGCTCGACCTTTATCGCCGGCTTCCCCGGCGAGACGGAAGAAGAGTTCCAGTACCTGCTGGACTTCATGAGCGAAGCTCGTATCGACCGCGCGGGCTGCTTTGCCTACTCGCCGGTGACTGGCGCCACAGCCAATGAGTTGCCAGGTGCATTGCCCGTCGAGGTGCGCGAAGAGCGTCGCGCCCGCTTCATGCAGATCGCCGAAGCTGTTTCCATCGACAAGCTGCGCGCCCGCGTTGGCGCCACCATGCAGGTGCTGGTCGATTCCGCACCGGCCCTGGGTCGCAAGGGTGGTGTGGGTCGTACCTATGCCGACGCACCCGAGATCGATGGCACTGTGCGCCTGCTGCCGCCTGAGAAGGCCAGCAAGACGCTCAAGGTCGGTGAGTTCACTCGCGCACGCATCGTCGCTGTGGAAGGTCATGATTTGATCGGTATGCCGATCTGAGCGACCTCTATCTGAGTCAGAATCAAGACGGGCTTTGGCCCGTTTTGTTTTTTCAGCGCCTCTTCAGGACCCCATCGTGAGCAAACACGCCCCAGCACCAGCCCTCGCATTGGCCACGCAGCAGATCCATCATCCCTATCAGCCACCTGAGGGGTGGGCGGCGCATCCGGTCGGCGTCTTCAAGGCCTCGACGGTGCTGTTCAAGAACACGGCCGATCTGCATCAATACCGCCCGCGTGACGGCAAGAGCTATCGTTATGGCCTGCATGGCACGCCGACCAGCTACACGCTTGGGGCACGCATTGCCGGCCTGGAGGGTGCCGAGCATTGCCTGCTGGTGCCCAGCGGCTTGGCGGCCGTAACCCTGGTGTCGCTGAGCTTGCTGCGCCCCGGCGACGAGGTGCTGGTGCCGGACAATGTCTATGGACAAAACCGTTATTTGAGTGAATCGCTGCTGCCGCAGTTCGGCATCCAGCATCGTTTCTACGACCCGCTGGATGTCGCGGCTTTCAGTGCCCTGATTACCGAAAAGACCAAGCTAGTCTGGTTGGAGGCGGCGGGCTCCATCACGCTGGAGTTCCCGGATCTGATCGGCCTACTGCGGGTCTGCCGTGAGCGTGGCATCACCACCGCGCTGGACAACACCTGGGGTGCCGGCGTGGCCTTCAAGGCCTTCGATTTGCTGCCTGAGACCGAGCCGGGCTTCGGCGTCGACATCGCCATGCACGCGCTGACCAAATACCCCTCGGGTGGTGCTGACGTGCTGATGGGTTCAGTCTGCACCCGCGATCTGGCCTTGCATGAGCGCATGAACTATATGCACGAGCACCTGGGCTATGGCCTGGGGCAAAACGATGTGGAGTTGGTGCTGCGCAGTCTGCCGACGATGGAGTTGCGCTATCGCGCCCAGGATGCGACGACACGCGCGCTTGCAGCTTGGATGCAGGCGCAGCCGGCGGTGGCCCAGGTGCTGCATCCGGCCTTGCCCGGCTCACCGGGCCATGCGCATTGGCGCGAAGTCAGCAGCGGCGGGGCGGCTTGTTTGTTCTCGGCCGTGTTCCAGCCGCAGTACAGCGCGGCACAGGTCGATGCTTTTGTCGATGCGCTGCAGTTCTTTGGCGTCGGCTACTCCTGGGCAGGCCCCATGAGCCTGGCCGTGCCCTACAACATGAGCCGCAGCCGCTCGCTGGGTCTGCCCTACAGCGACGGGCATTTGGTGCGCTTTGCCATCGGCCTGGAGGCCGAGGCTGATCTGCGTGCCGACCTGGCGCAAGCGCTTGAGGTCTTTAGGGCCTGAGGCGACTTCAGCTGCGCGACTTGGTCGCGTGGCGCATCAGCTGTCCTTTCTCGCGTTCCCAGTCCCGTTTCTTCTCGGTGTCGCGCTTGTCATGCTCGGCCTTGCCCTTGGCCAGGCCGATTTCGGCCTTCACATAGCTGCCTTTGTAGTGCAGGTTCAGCGGCACCAGGGTGAAGCCGCGCTGCTCGACCTTGCCGACCAAGCGCCGGATGTCGGCCTTCTTCATCAGCAGCTTGCGCGTGCGGTCGGCCAAGGGGCTGACATGGGTGGAGGCGGTGCGCAAAGGGTTGATGCGGCAGCCGATCAGAAAGAGTTCGCCGTCCTTGATCAGCACATAACCGTCGGTCAGCTGCACCTGGCCGGCGCGAATCGCTTTGACCTCCCAGCCTTCCAGCACGATGCCGCATTCGTGCCGCTCTTCAATGAAATAGTCGAAGCGGGCGCGGCGGTTTTCAGCGATCGGCGCGGTGCTGACAGCCGGCTTGGTCTTTGGCGGCGGTCGGTGGGAAGTGGCGGATGTGGACATGGAGCTCTATTCTTTTGCGCGTCTTGGCTGACTTTGCGAAGCCGGGTGGCCGCAGGGCGTCACGCCAATACAATCCCGCCATTGTATGAAGCATGTAAAGAAGTCCGTTTTGCTCTGGTACTCGCCCCGCGAGATGTACGACCTGGTGGTTGGGGTGGAGCGCTATCCCGAGTTTTTGCCCTGGTGCGAGCGCGCCGAGGTCTTGGCGCAAGATCAAGATGAGGTGACGGCTCGCTTGTCGCTGGCCTATGCCGGCGTTCGCCACGCCTTCACCACCCGCAACACCCACGAACGCGACCGCCGAGTCGGCATGCAGCTGGTCGATGGGCCGTTCTCGACGCTGGACGGTGACTGGCGTTTCCTGCCCTTGTCCAAGCCCGGTAGCGGTGCGGACGAAGGCGAGTTGGCCTGCAAGATCGAGTTTGAGTTGCGCTATGCCTTTTCTAGCGTGGCCTTAGAGGCCGTCGTCAGCCCCGTCTTTGACCGGGTGGCCAATACCTTTGTGGATCGGTTTGTCCAGCGGGCCGAGGCGGTGTATGGGCCTCGATGAAGCGCGCACGGCGATCCAGGTTGAGTTGGTCTGGAGTCCGCAAGCCGGTGATGTTCGCCATGTCTGGCTGAGTGCTTTTGCCGGCGAGTCGGTCGAAACCGCGCTGCGGGCTTGTCCGGCGTTTGCGGAGCAATTGCTGCGCTTGGCCGACTTGAAAATTGGTGTTTGGGGTCGGCTCAGGGCCTTGGATACGCCGCTGCGAGATCGCGATCGCATTGAGGTCTACCGGCCGCTGACGGTGGACCCCAAAGAGGCGCGCCGCCAGCGCTATCGGGACCGTGGTGAGCGCATCGTTTCGCGCCATCGACCGCTGGGCGGCAAGACCAGCCGCTAGGCTCGCTTCAGCGGCACTCGCTGTTCACGACGGTGCGGCTGCGTTGAATTTCTTCGGCACGCTGACGCTCGTCCAGCACCACTGCCTCGCCACGCTCATTGGGGCGGGTCAGGCGCACGCCGTCCTGCAACAGCTTCAGGTTTTCCTGGGCGCGTTGGCAGTTTTCGCGGCGCTGTTCGGCGACCTGTGCGTCGGCGGCCTTCTGCTTGGCCTCCATGTCTTTCTCTAGCCGCTTTTGTCGGGCTTGACGCTCTAACTCGGCCTTGCTGGGGGCGCTGGCCGCTGAGGCTGCGGCCGGCGCCGCGGTGGCGGTGCTGGCTGCTTGCCCATAGGGCACGATGACAATGTTTTGCACCTGCTTGGCTGGACGCTGCAAGATGTCTTTGTCCGGCGTGCCTTGCGGCGGCGGCAGGTCACTGAATTGCAGTTTGCCGCTGGCATCGCGCCACTTCCATTGCGCATGGGCCGGCAGCGCCGCGCACAGGGCTGCAATCAGAACGACGCTGAGGCGCCGAAGGGCAGAGGGGAAGCTTGTTTTGAGCATGTTTTGAGTGTATCCCTGCACCGGCTCGCCATGGGCTGGGCTCGGCTTCCGTATAATGCCGCTTTGCGTCTGGAGCTTCCCTTATGCGCCTACTCGGAAAAGCGCTCACCTTCGATGATGTCTTGTTGGTGCCAGCGTTCTCCCAAGTGTTGCCTCGCGACACCTCTCTTGCCACCCGGCTTTCCCGCAATATTCGCCTGAATTTGCCCCTGGTCTCTGCGGCCATGGACACGGTGACGGAGGCGCGTTTGGCCATCGCCATCGCGCAAGAAGGCGGTATTGGCATCGTCCACAAAAACCTCTCGGCCGAGCGCCAGGCGATCGAAGTCGCCCGCGTCAAGCGCTACGAGTCGGGCATCGTCTTGGAGCCTTTCACCATCACCCCCAGCACCACGGTGCGCGAGGTGGTGGAGTTGCAGCGTCAACACGGCGTGTCCGGCTTCCCGGTGCTGGAGGGCAAAAAAGTCGTCGGCATCGTGACCGGTCGGGATGTGCGGTTTGAAACCCGCATGGACCTGGCGGTGCGCGAGATGATGACCCCGGCCGAGCGCCTGGTCACCGTCAAGGAAGGCGCTTCGCTGGAAGAAGCCAAGGCCTTGATGCACAAGCACAAGCTGGAGCGAGTCGTGGTCGTCAATGACGCCTTCGAACTGCGCGGCCTGATGACCGTGAAGGACATCACCAAGCAGACCAGCTTCCCCAACGCCGCCCGCGATGCCCAAGGCAAGCTGCGCGTCGGTGCTGCCGTCGGCTTTGGCGATGACACCGAAGAGCGCGTCACCATGCTGGTCAAGGCCGGTGTGGATGTGCTGATTGTGGACACCGCCCACGGTCACAGCGCTGGCGTGCTGGAGCGTGTGCGCTGGGTCAAAGAGAAGTTCCCTGGCGTGGATGTCATCGGCGGCAATATCGCCACGGCGGCGGCTGCCTTGGCCCTGGTTGAGGCGGGCGCTGACGGCGTCAAGGTCGGTATTGGCCCCGGCTCCATCTGCACCACCCGTATCGTGGCCGGTGTGGGCGTGCCCCAGATCACGGCGATTGACAATGTCGCGACCGCTCTGCGCGGCACCGGCGTGCCGGTCATCGCCGACGGCGGCGTGCGCTACTCGGGCGACTTGGCCAAGGCCATCGCCGCTGGCGCTGATTGCGTGATGATGGGCGGCGCCTTTGCCGGCACCGAAGAAGCCCCTGGCGACCTGATCCTGTATCAAGGCCGCAGCTACAAGAGCTACCGCGGCATGGGTTCCATGGGCGCGATGGCCAAGGGTTCGGCCGATCGCTACTTCCAAGACACCTCGGCCAACAACCCCAACACCTCCAAGCTGGTGCCCGAAGGCATCGAAGGCCAAGTGCCTTACAAGGGCTCGGTGGTGCAGGTCATCTTCCAGATGGCCGGTGGTCTGAAGGCTTCGATGCACTACTGTGGTTGCGCCACCATCGAAGACATGCAGAACAAGGCCGAGTTTGTGGAAATCACTTCGGCAGGTATGCGCGAAAGCCATGTCCACGATGTGCAAATCACCAAGGAAGCGCCGAACTACCGTTCGGAATAAGCTGACAGCGCAGCACAGAACAGGGGCCTCGGCCCCTGTTCCACATTGAACAGCAAGCAGCCAAGCAAGGATTTCGATTGAGCGAGCAGCAAGAAGGCAAACCAGCAGTGCCGGCGGCTTCGGCAGCATCGGCGGCTAAGGGCCGCTCGGCGGGCATGGGCTTCATCATGGTGGCGGTGTTGATCGACATGATCTCTATCGGCCTGATCATCCCGGTGCTGCCGCCGCTGGTGGGCACCTTCACCAGTTCGCAAGCCGATCATGCTTTCTGGTACGGCGCCGTGGCTTTGGCCTTTGGCTTGGCCAATTTTGTCGGCTCGCCGATTCTGGGTTCGCTGTCCGACCACTTCGGTCGTCGGCCGGTGATGTTGATTGGCTTTTGTGGCCTGGCG
Source organism: Paucibacter hankyongi (assembly GCF_037482915.1). Lineage (NCBI taxonomy): Bacteria > Pseudomonadati > Pseudomonadota > Betaproteobacteria > Burkholderiales > Sphaerotilaceae > Roseateles > Paucibacter hankyongi. Next base: position 265,882 of record NZ_JBBHJX010000003.1, on the reverse strand, counting down.
CTGAGCTTTTTTGTCACCGCCATGGCGACGGCGCTGTGGATGTTGATCGCGGTGCGCTTGGTGAGCGGCGCCATGCAGGCCAACGCCTCGGTGGCGAACGCTTATGTGGCCGATATCAGCGCGCCGGACGAGCGTGCCAAGCGCTTCGGCATGCTGGGCGCCGCCTTTGGCATGGGCTTCATCCTGGGCCCGGTGATGGGTGGGCTGCTCGGCGCCATCGATCTGCATCTGCCGTTTTATGTGGCCGGCACCATGGCCTTGATCAACTGGTGCTACGGCTTCTTTGTCTTGCCCGAGTCGCTGAAGCCTGAGAACCGTCGCAAGTTTGAGTGGCGCACCGCCAACCCGGTGTCGGCCATCAAGAAACTGAACAAGCTCAAGGGCGTGGGGCCCTTGGTGTTTGTGATCGCTTTGTCGGGCTTGGCGCAACTGGTGCTGCAAACCAGCTGGGTGCTCTACACCGACTTCAAGTTCGGTTGGGGGCCTAAGGAAAACGGCTTGTCGCTGTTTGCCGTTGGCGTCATGTCGGTGCTGGTGCAGGGCTTCTTGTTGCCCAAGCTTTTGAAGGCTTTTGGTGCGCAGCGTTTGGTGGTGTTTGGTTTGCTGTCCAGCGTCTTGACCAACTTTGTTTGGGGCGCGGCGACCGAGGGCTGGATGATGTACGCCATCATCGGCTTCAATGTGCTGGGTTTTGCGGTCAGTGCGGCCATCCAAAGCTTGATCTCCAATGCGGCGGATGCCAACAACCAAGGCGAGACCATGGGCGCGGTGTCCTCGCTGAACAGCATGATGGCCGTCACCGCTCCGGTGGTGGGCGCCGGCTTGCTGAGCCTGGTATCGGGTCTGCCGCGGGGTGATTGGCGCATCGGTGCGCCGTTCTATTTCTGTGCTGCCCTGCAGGCCCTGTCTTTGTTTTTCGCGTGGCGGCATTTTTCGCGCACGCGTGCGGTGGCCGCAGCGGCCCCGGTTTAAGTTCTATTTCAAGTCCGATTTCAAGAGAGTTCTTCCATGCATGACAAAGTCCTGATCCTCGATTTCGGCTCCCAAGTCACCCAGCTGATCGCACGTCGCGTGCGCGAAGCCGCCGTGTTTTGCGAGATTCACCCCAACGATGTGAGCGATGAGTTCATCCGCTCGTTTGCGCCCAAGGCCATCATCCTGTCCGGCAGCCACGCTTCGACCTACGAAGACCATGAACTGCGCGCGCCGCAAGCCGTCTGGGACCTGGGTGTGCCGGTGCTGGGCATCTGCTACGGCATGCAGACCATGGCCGTGCAACTGGGCGGCAAGGTCGAGTGGAGCGACCACCGCGAATTCGGCTATGCCGAGGTGCGAGCCCACGGTCACACCAAGCTGCTGGACGGCATCCAAGACCACGCCACCATCGAAGGCCACGGCATGCTCAAGGTCTGGATGAGCCACGGCGACAAGGTCACCGCGCTGCCGCCCGGCTTCAAGCTGATGGCCTCGACGCCTAGCTGCCCAATCGCCGGCATGGCGAATGAAGAGAAGGGCTACTACGCCGTTCAGTTCCACCCCGAGGTGACCCACACGGTCAAGGGTCAGGCCATGCTGACGCGCTTTGTGCGTGAGATCGCCGGCTGCAAAGGCGACTGGATCATGGGCGACTACATCGAAGAAGCGGTCGCCAAGATCCGCGAGCAGGTTGGTGATGAAGAAGTCATCTTGGGTCTGTCCGGTGGCGTCGATTCATCAGTCGCTGCCGCTCTGATCCACCGCGCCATCGGCGACCAGCTGACATGTGTCTTCGTTGACCACGGTCTGCTGCGCCTGAACGAAGGCGATATGGTCATGGACATGTTCGCCGGCAAGCTGCATGCCAAGGTGATCCGTGTGGACGCCAGCGAACTCTTCCTGGGCCAGCTGGCCGGTGTCACTGACCCCGAGAAAAAGCGCAAGATCATCGGCGGCCTCTTCGTCGATGTCTTCAAGGCCGAGGCCGCCAAGCTCAAGGCAGGCGACGGCGGCCACAAGGGCGCAAGCTTCCTGGCTCAAGGCACCATCTACCCCGATGTGGTGGAAAGCGGCGGCACCAAGACCAAGAAGGCCACCACCATCAAGAGCCACCACAATGTCGGGGGCCTGCCGGAGCAACTGGGCTTGAAGCTGCTGGAGCCGCTGCGTGAGCTGTTCAAAGACGAGGTCCGCGCCCTGGGCGTGGAGCTGGGCTTGCCGGCCGAGATGGTCTACCGCCACCCCTTCCCAGGCCCTGGCCTGGGTGTGCGCATCCTGGGCGAGGTGAAGAAGGAATACGCCGATCTGCTGCGCCGTGCCGACGCCATCTTCATCGAAGAGCTGCGCGGCTGGAAGGACGAGTCCACAGGCAAGAGCTGGTACGACCTGACCAGCCAGGCCTTCACCGTCTTCTTGCCGGTCAAGAGCGTGGGCGTGATGGGTGACGGCCGCACTTACGACTATGTGGTGGCGCTGCGCGCCGTGATCACCAGTGACTTCATGACCGCCGACTGGGCCGAGCTGCCCTATGGTCTGCTGCGCAAGGTGTCGGGCCGCATCATCAATGAGGTGCGTGGCATCAACCGCGTGACCTACGACGTGTCGACCAAGCCGCCTGCGACCATTGAGTGGGAGTAAAGACGCGGTGCGTCTTTGCTGCTGCCGGCCAGTTTTGATCAATCCTTATCCATGCGCGCTGCTCTGAGCATTCTGGGCTTGGTCATTGTGCTGGCCCTCGTGCTTCAGCAGATGAAGCGATCGGCCAGCACGCTCGCGCCGCCCAAGCCAGCGGCGAGTGCGGCTGATGCTGCCCAGCCGCCGGCGGCGGCCACTGAGGCCGTGCGTCAGCAAGTGCAAGACGCGCTGAACCAAGGCTCGCAGCGGGCTTCGGAGGCCCAGCCTTGAGCAGTCAGTCGCCTTGGCTGCCGAGTGCGGCGGATGAGAATGCCATGCGCATTGCCCTGGATCAGGCACATAACGCCTGGCTTGCCGGGGAGGTGCCGGTCGGGGCCGTGTTGATGCGCGGCGGCCAGGTGATCGCGACAGGCTACAACCGGCCCATTACCACCCATGACCCGACAGCGCACGCCGAGATCGTGGCCTTGCGTCATGCCGCTACTTTGCTGGGCAATTACCGCTTGCCCGAATGCGAGCTGTTTGTGACCTTGGAGCCTTGCGCTATGTGCGCGATGGCGATGATGCATGCGCGGCTCAAACGGGTGGTGTTTGCAGCCCCCGACCCCAAGACCGGCGTGGCCGGCTCGGTGCTCAATCTCTTTGATCAGCCGCAGCTGAACCACCACACCTGCATTCAAGGCGGCGTGCTGGCCGAGGCCTCGGCGAAGCTGCTGCGCGAGTTTTTTGCGCAGCGGCGCGAGGCCGCTCGCGAGCGCCGTGCGGCCTTGCGGGCGCTGGCCCAAACGCCTGACGAGCCCATACCCACCGGCGACGTCACCCATCTCGATCTCCCACCGGATTTCATTTCAACGGACACCTCCTCATGAGCCACAGCAACACCTTGACCCTCTACACCCCGGCCGGCGTGCTGCTCAAGTCGCAGCCCATCAAGCGAGCTGCCAAGCGCCTGGCCAAGCTGGGCTTTGAAGTGACGATCGACGAAGCCGCTTTCGACAAGCAGCAGCGCTTTGGCGGCGATGACGAGACCCGCCTGAATGCGATTCACCGCGTGGCTGCGGCGGCGCCCAGCGTGGCTTTGGCGACGCGTGGTGGCTATGGTCTGACCCGCTTGCTCGACCGCATCGACTGGAAGCTCTTGGCCAAGAGCGTGGAGCAAGGCACCCGCTGGGTCGGCCAAAGCGATTTGACGGCCTTGCAACTGGGCTTGTTGACGCATGCCAAGGCGCAGAGCTGGGCTGGCCCGCTGGGCGTGGACTTTGGCCGCAGCAACGATGAAGGCGGCGTGGACGATGTGACCCAAGACTGCTTCACCGAAGCGATGAGCGGCTTGCTGGAGGCCGTGGGCTTTCGCACCGAAAAAGGCTTTGACGGCCTGACCGTGCGCGGCCAGCTGTGGGGCGGCAATCTGTGCATGGTGAACTCGATGTTAGGTACCAAGCACTTCCCGCGCATCAAGGGCGGCGTGCTCTTCCTGGAAGACATCAACGAGCATCCTTACCGAGTCGAGCGCAGCCTCTTGCAACTGGCACAGGCCGGTGTGTTGGATGCGCAAAAAGCCATCGTTTTGGGTGACTTTGGTGGCTGGCGCGAGTCGCCGCTGGACCGGGGCTACGGCCTCAAGTCGGCGATTGAAGCGGTGCGCGCCGTGACCAAGACGCCGATTCTGACCGGCCTGCCTTTTGGCCATGTGGACACCAAGGTCTGCCTGCCGGTGGGCGCCAAGGTGGACTTGGTGGTGCAGGGCCGCGATGTCTTGATGGGTTGGCAAAATGACCCGCAACTCAAGCATGACCATGAGCAGCATGCGCATGATCACGAAGCAGGGCAGGCCCACAGCCACTGATGGGCTTTGATGTGAGGGCCGCCGTCTGCGGCTTGTTTTTGCTGCTCGCGCTGCTGGGCTGCAATAACAGCCCGCACCCGGCCGGGGCCGAGCAGGAGAATACCCTCTACACCTCGTTTGATGAGCGCTCGCCGCGCTATCTGGACCCCACCTCGTCCTATAGCGCGCCGGAGACGGCCTATGCCTTTCACATCTACGAGCCGCTCTACAGCTATCACTACCTCAAGCGCCCTTATCAACTGACACCGCGGGCGGCCGCCGAGGTAGTGCGGCCCTACTACCTGGATGCGCAGGGCCGGCGCTTGCCGGACGACGTCAACCCGGCCTTGATCGCGCAAAGCGTCTACGACATTGCGCTGCGGCCTGGCCTTAGGTTTGCGCCTCACCCAGCCTTTGCCCGCGACGCGCAGGGCCGTTTGCGCTATCACGCGCTCAAACCCGAGGAGATCTTGGGCAAACGCTCGCCCTGGGATTTTGCCGAGCAGGGCACGCGCGAGTTGGTGGCCGAGGACTTTGTCTTCGCGCTCAAGCGCCATGCCTCGCCGCGCTTGGAGGCGCCGCTGTTTGCACTTTTCTCCGAACATGTGTTGGGCTTGAAAGCCTATGGCGAACTGCTGCGCAGCGAGAACGCCAAACTGATGGCCGGGCTGCCCGAAAACTTGGCCGACAAACCGTTCTTGGACCTGCGCCGCTGGCCGCTGGCGGGCGCCGAGGCGGTGGACAAGCACCTGCTGCGCATTCGCCTGAAGGGCAAATATCCGCAGTGGCAGTACTGGATGGCGATGACCTTTCTCGCGCCGGTGCCCTGGGAGGTGGACGCCTTTTACGCCCAGACCGGCATGAATGAGGCCGGCCTGAGTTGGAATCAGTGGCCGGTGGGGACGGGCCCTTTCATGATGACCGAGTACGTGCAGGATCAGCGTCATGTGATGAGCCGCAACCCGAACTACCGCGAGGAACTGTACCCTTGTGAAGGCAGCGAGGGCGACCGTGCCAATGGCTTGCTGCAGGACTGTGGCAAGCGTCTGCCCTTTGTCGACAAGATTGTGGCCACCATCATCAAGGAAAAGGTGCCGCGCAAGGAGCTGTTCAAGCAGGGCTACCTAGACATGCCCGAGATCGACCGCAATGACTGGGGCATCGACTTTCTGGTCGACAAAAGCGACTCGGCCGAGGCGGCCAAGAGCTTTGACGAGCGTGGCTTCAAGTTCCCGGTTGATGTGGACATCAGTAGTTGGTACATCGGCTTCAATTGGCTGGACCCGGTGGTTGGGCGCGGCGCCACGCCGCAGCAGCGCGTGCGCAACCGAAAGCTGCGGCAAGCCTTGTCGATTGCCATCGACTGGGAGGAGGGCTATGGCCGCATCTTCCGTAACAAGGGCGGCGTAGCGGCCCATGGGCCGGTGCCACCGGGCGTGTTTGGCTCGCGCGAAGGCCTGCCGGGGCAGTTCAACCCGATCACGCATGAAATGGTCGCCGGCAAGGTGCAGCGCCGCAGTATTGAGCAGGCCCGCGCTTTGATGGTTGAGGCGGGCTACCCGGAAGGGCGCGATGCGAAGACCGGCAAGCCCTTGGTGCTGAGCTATGACTATCAGCGCGTGATGCGGCCGGAGCTGAAGGCCGAGACCGATTGGATGGTGCGTCAGTTTGCCAAACTGGGCGTGCAGCTGGAGGTGCGCGCCACCGACTACAACCAGTTCCAGGAAAAGGTCTTGAAGGGCAAGCACCAGGTGTTCTGGTGGGGCTGGTTTGCCGACTATCCGGATGCCGAGAACTTTCTCTTCCTGCTCTATGGGCCGAATAGCAAGTCTCGGTTCGAGGGCGAGAACACCGCCAATTACGACAACCCCGAATACGACCAGCTGTACCAGCGCATGCAAACGCTGGACGACGGCCCGGAGAAACAACGGGTCATCGACCAGATGGTGGCAATTGCCCGCGAGGACTCGCCCTGGGCCTGGGGCTACTGGCCCTTTGTCGGCATGGCTTACCAGTCCTGGCTTTACAACGGCAAGCCCAGCATCGTGGTGCGCGATGCGCTGCGCTATGCCCGCATTGACGCCAAGGAGCGCAGCCGCAAGATCCGAGATTGGAATCACCCGGTCTGGTGGCCGCTGCTGATCTTGGTCTTGGGCGGTGGGCTGATCGTTTGGCGCACGCGCCATGCCTTTACCTTGTGTGAGCAGGCACCGGCGCCAGGCTATGCGGCGCAGGAGGAGGCGCGGTGACGTCTTATGTGCTGCGCCGGTTGGGCTACGGCTTTCTGATCCTGATCGGCGTCAACCTGCTGACCTTCTTTTTGTTTTTTTCGGTCAATACGCCGGACGATATGGCGCGCCTGAACATTGGCGGCAAGCGCGTCACGCAGGTGCAGATCGAACAATGGAAGAGCGAACGCGGCTACGACAAGCCGATGTATTGGCACGCCGGCGCCGAAGGGACCAAACAGCTCACCGACACGATCCTGTGGCAGCGCTCGGTGTCCTTGATGCTGTTCGACTTTGGCCGTTCGGATGCGCGCCAAGCAGTCAATATCGGACACGAGGTGAAGACCCGCATGGGCGTCAGCCTGCAGTTGGCGCTGCCGCTGTTCATCTTGCAGCTGATCATCAGCGTGGCCTTTGCACTGCTCTTGGTGTTCTTTCGCAACTCGGCCATCGACTTTTGGGGCGTGGTGCTGTGCGTGCTGATGCTGTCGATCTCGAGCCTGTTCTACATCATCGTCGGGCAGTTTTTCTTTTCGCGCCTGCTACGGCTGGTGCCGATGAATGGCTATGCCGGAGGCCTGGATGCGCTGCGCTTTCTGGCATTGCCGGTGTTGCTGTCGCTGCTTTCGCGCCTGGGCGGCGAGGCGCGCTTGTACCGCGCCATGTTCTTGGAGGAGGTGGGGCGCGACTATGTGCGCACCGCTCGCGCCAAGGGTTTGAGCGAGCAAAAGGTCTTGCTCAGGCATGTGCTGCGCAATGCGCTGATTCCGATTCTGACCAGCGCCGGCGGCTATCTGCCCTATGTGTTCATGGGCAGCCTGGTCTTCGAGAGCTTTTTTGGCATTCCCGGCCTGGGCGCCTTCGTGATCGAGGCGATCAGCGGGCAAGACTTCGCAATCGTCCGAACCATGGTGTTCCTTGGCGCCATGCTGTACATCGCCAGCAATGTGCTGATCGACATCGCCTACACCTGGGTTGACCCCCGCGTGCGGCTGAGCTGAGTTCAGGGGCGCAGCGATGGCATACAAGCTGGTGGTGTTGTGGACCGATGTGGCCTTGTGGGGTCTGTTAGCCGGGCTGCTGGCCTATGGCCTGCGGATTCGCGCGCATCCCCAGTTGCGGGCCACCTGGGCACGCGTGCTGCGCGACCCGGTGGCGGCCAGCAGCGGCGTGGTGCTGACGCTGATGCTGGGCGTAACGCTCTTGGACAGCCTGCATCTGCGCAGCGAACTGCCGCCGGGCGCAGCGGGGCAAAAGATGCAAGCCGAGCAAACCAGCGATGAGCGGGTCTATGACACTCGCACGGTTTCGGTGCTCGATCTTTTGCTGGCGCGGCAGATTGCCATGCGTGAGATCAGCTACTCGGCGCCCTTGGCTTACCTGGGTTTCAACAAAGAGCCGATCGATGCCGCGGGCGAGGGCGTGGGTTACGGTACCCGCACCGAAGGCGAAGCGGGGTCGGAGGCGGCGGGGCGCGGTTTTCCGCGTCTGCAATTTGGCGGCGCCCACTTGCGTCAGCCCGAGCAGGAGTGGGGCGCCGATGTGGCTCGGCGAGCGGGGGCAGGTCTTGCCTGGGGCGCGCTGCTGACGGCCTTGCTGGCCATCTTGCTGGCCGCTGGTTTGGCCACCTCGCATGGCGGATTCAAGTCGGCAGGGCGCGATCTGCTGATGGATCGCACCCACTACCCTTGGCGAGCCATGCTGCTGACTTGCGCCGTCACGGCCTTGCTCGCTGGTCCGGCGCTGGCGCTGATGGATCACTACCATGTGCTAGGCACCGACCGCACCGGCAATGATGTGCTCTACCAGGCCCTCAAGAGCCTGCGCACCGCCTTTGTGATCGGCGCCTTGTCAACATTGGCGACGCTGCCTTTCGCGCTGGCCTTGGGCGTGTTGGCGGGCTACTTCAGGGGCTGGGTGGATGAAGTGGTGCAGTACCTGTACACCACGCTGAGCTCGGTGCCGAATGTGCTCTTGATCGCCGCTTGCGTGCTGATGGTGCAGGTGTTTTTGGACAAGAACCCGGATTTGTTTGAGACCGGCGTCGAGCGCGCCGATCTGAAGATGTTCATGCTGTGCTTGATCCTGGGCGTGACCGGTTGGGCTGGGCTGTGTCGCCTGGTGCGAGCTGAAACCTTGAAGCTGCGCGAGCTGGACTATGTGCAAGCGGCCCATGCTTTTGGCGTCAGCCATGGCCGCATCATGGCGCGGCATGTCTTGCCGAATGTGTTGCACCTCGTATTGATCTCGGTGGTGCTGAGTTTTTCGGAGCTAATTCTGTATGAGGCGGTGCTGACCTATGTGGGCGTCGGGGTTGATCCAACCATGAACAGCTTCGGCAGCATGATCAATCTTGCGCGCTCCGAGATGTCGAGTGACCCGGTGGTGTGGTGGAGCTTTTGCGCCGCTTTCGGTTTCATGCTGACTCTGGTGCTGGCGGCCAATCTGTTTGCCGATGGTGTGCGCGATGCTTTTGACCCGCGTTCGCGCAATGCGCGGCCGCATCGGTCCAAGACATTGAAAGTGCGGGGCTGAGGCGTCTATGTTGCACATCGATCAGCTCAAAGTCTGTCTGGATGCCGAAGTTGGCCTGGTGCGGGCCATTGACGGCATGGCCTTGACGCTGAAACGCGGTGAAACTTTTGCGCTCGTCGGTGAGTCCGGTTGCGGCAAAAGCATGACGGCGCTGGCGCTGATGCGTTTGTTGCCGCAAGGGGCGCGCATCACGGCCGGGCGTTTGCATCTGGACGGGGTCGATGTCTTGGGGCTGCCAGAGTCGCAGATGCGCGGCGTTCGCGGTGGGCGCATCGGCATGATTTTTCAGGAGCCATCGACTTCGTTGAACCCGGTCATGCGGATTGGCGACCAGATCGTCGAGGCGATCCAGACCCATACCTCCTTGCGCGGGACGGCGGCACGCGCCCGAGCCCTGGAGTGGCTGGCGCGGGTCGGCATTGCGGAGCCGGAGCGACGCATCGACGACTACCCCTTTCAGATCAGCGGCGGGCAAAAGCAGCGCGTGATGATCGCCATGACGCTGGCGGGCGAGCCCGACTATTTGATTGCCGATGAGCCGACCACCGCACTCGATGTGACGATACAGGCTCAGATCCTTGCCTTGCTGAAGGACTTGCAGCGCGAACGCGGCCTGGGCATTTTGTTGATTACCCACGATCTGGGCGTGGTGGCCGGCATGGCCCATCAGGTGGCGCTGATGTATGCAGGGCAGATCATTGAAGTAGCTGCGGCGCCGGAGTTCTTTGCCTCGCCCCGGCACCCTTACGCTCGACTGCTGCTGCAAGCGCTGCCCGACGTGGCCAAGCGCGATCAGCCTCTGGCGGCCATCGCCGGCAATGTACCGCCCTTGTGGACGGACTTTCAGGGCTGCCGTTTCGCCCCGCGCTGTGATCGGGTGATGCGCCATTGTCTGCATACGGCGCCAGAGTTGTTGGCGGCTGAGGAGGGGCTTGCCTCGCATCAGGTGCGCTGCTTGCTGTATTCGGGCCCGCGAGAGGCTGAACAGGTGCAGGGCAGGGCGGCCGTCGATGCGAACCTCTCACCGCGCCCGCAAACACCAGGTCCGGTCGAAGCCGCCATGCCCTTGTTGGAGCTCAAGAGCTTGTCGGTTCACTACCCCTTGCGTCGGCGCTTGTTCTCCAGCGGCGAAGCGACGTTGTTCAAGGCGGTTGACGGGGTGTCATTCAAGTTGGCGGCGGGGCGCACCCTGGCCTTGGTGGGCGAGTCGGGCTGTGGCAAGACGACGACCGGCAAGGCGATCATGCAGTTGCTGCGCGGCAATGCGCGGCTTGCGGGGCAGGTCTTGCTGGACGGGCAAGACTTGGCCGGCTTGCACGGTGCAGCGCTGCTGCAAGCGCGCCGCTCGGTGCAGATGATTTTTCAGGATCCATTTGCCTCCTTGAACCCGCGCATGCGGGTGCTGGATCTGCTTGAAGAAGGCATGCTGGCCCTGCGGCCGGAACTGGATGCCCCGGCGCGCCTGCGTCGCTTGCATCAGTTGCTTGAACAAGTGGGCCTGCCGGCCGAGGCCTTGCGTCGCTGGCCGCATGAGTTTTCGGGTGGCCAGCGCCAACGTATCGCGATTGCCCGGGCCTTGGCGGTGGAACCACGACTGATCGTGTGCGACGAGCCCACTTCGGCGTTGGACGTCTCGGTGCAGGCGCAAATCCTCAATTTGCTGCGTGACTTGCAGCGCGAGCAGGGCTTGGCCTATCTCTTCATCACCCACAACCTAGCGGTGGTGGAGTATCTGGCCGATGAGGTGGTCGTGATGCAAGGCGGGCGCGTCGTTGAGGCCGGCCCAAGCGATGCGGTGTTGAGTCATCCTCAACAGGCCTACACCCAAGCGCTGCTCCGCGCGGTGCCCAGGGGCCATGCGACTCGGTCTTAGGGCGGCCGGCCCCAACTTGCCCCAGGTCGCTGGACCGGTGTTTTTGTTGCCAATGAGCAACGAGCGGCTGCCACGGGCAAATTAGAGCAAACACCCGGTGTCTTGCTTGAGGCTCGCGCAAGGGGCTAGCAATTTTTTTGGTGTTCCTCCATGAAATCAATGACTTGGGGGTTTCGTCCCTATGGGGGTGCATGACCATCAGCACTTGTTTGCCCTGGGGGCGCTAGGACTTCCCCTAGCCTCACGCATGACTTCCGGCATCAAGAATGGCGACATGCAAGTGGGGAATTGGCGTTCCGTGACCGACGGCTCCTGTCGATTTCCGCTAGCACCGTGTCTATCGACTGATTTCGTCATCGAAGGAGTTTCAATGTTTAAAAGGTCCAAAGTCTGCACAGGCGTACTGCTCGCCCTGGGCAGCGCCAGTTTTCTGGCCTCTGTCGCTCAAGCTCAAGAGCAGCTCAACCGGGTTGAAGTGACGGGCTCGTCCATCAAGCGCGTTGCCGCTGAAGGCGCGTTGCCGGTTCAAACCTTCACTGCCAAGGAAATCGCCAAGTCGGGCGTGACCACGGTGCAAGACTTCATCCAGCAACTGCCGGTGATGCAGGGCTTCTCGGTGGCGGCTGACTCCGTCGGCGGCGGCGGTGGCGGTACAACCACTGCGTCGATCCACGACGTGGGCGCGCAATACACCCTGGTGCTGTTGAATGGCCGCCGCGTGGCGCCTGCCAACTCCGGCACGACCATTGACTTGAACAGCATTCCGCTGGCCGCTGTTGAGCGTATCGAAGTGCTGACCGACGGCGCTTCGGCGCTGTACGGCTCTGACGCGATTGCCGGCGTGGTCAACTTCATCCTGAAGAAGGGTGAGGCTCCGCTGACCATCGACGCGCGTTACCAGATGCCTCAGCACACCGGTGGCGAGAGCTACAACCTGGGCATCAGCAAGGGTTTTGGCGATATCGAGCGTGATGGCTACTCCATCTTTGCCGCCGTCAGCTATGACAAGTTCAAGCAGCTGAAGGCCAAGGACCGCGAGTTCGCCAAGACCGGTATCATCGATTTCACCAACGGTGGCCGTAACCTCGAATTCTTCAACGGTTCTTCGCGCTCGGTGCCGCCGAACGTTGACGTCACGTACTTCACCGAGCCGCCGCTGCCCGCCGATTCGACCGCCGTCCGCAAGACAGCACGTACCTCGCTGAATCCGTACCTGATGAAGAACGGCGCTTGCCCTGACGCGCACGTTGTCGGTGGCCGCCAGTGTATTTTTGACTACACCTCTTCGGTCGAAATCTTCCCTGAGCAAGAGCGCGCAAGCTTCTTCTCTTCCGGCGAAGTCAAGCTCGGCAGCTCCGGTCTGAAGTTGTTCGGTGACTTGGCTTTGACCGACGCGCACATCCGCGCTCGTATCGCTCCGTACCCGGCTGAATTCGGTCTGGCCAGTACACACCCCTACTTCACCAAGTACATTGCCCCGTACCTGACCGCCGACCAATTGGCGAATGTGAAGAGCGTCAACGTCAAGTACCGTCTGTACGACATGGGCAACCGCTCGTACGACTACCAGACCAAGGCCAACCATGCCGTCATTGGCTTGGACGGCGCGCTGGCAGGCTGGGACTTCAACACCGCCTTGACCTACTCGACCCAGAAGCAACTGCAGAACTACGAAGGCGGCTTCCCGCTGGCTGACAAGTTCAATGCTGCGATCCAGGCACAAAAGATCGATCCGTTCCCCTACACGCTGGGCACGATGCCGCCCGAGATGCTGCAGGCCTTGAACGACACCCAGTACAAGGGCAACTACAACACCACCGACATCAAGATGTACGGTGTTGATGCCCGCGCATCGCGCGAGTTGTTCGCTATGTCGGGTGGTGCTGCCGCGATCGCTGTTGGCGCTGACTTCCGCAAGAACTCCTATGACGTGCGCGCCAATCAGGCCGTCGCCAATGCAGAAATCTTGTTCGATGATCCGCAGTCCGAGTTCGGCATGAAGCGTTCCAACTGGGGCGTGTTCTCCGAGTTGGTGATGCCTGTGACCAAGCAGTTGGAATTGTCGGGCGCCGTGCGTTATGACTCGGTCTCGGGTGTGGATGACACCTTGAACAACAAGAAGTTCGGCGATACAGAGTCGGCCTCGACTTACAAGCTCAGCTTCAAGTACCGTCCTCTGACGAACTTGGTGACGCGTGGTTCCTACGGCACGGGCTTCCGTGTCGCCACGATGTCGCAAATCGCTCAACCGTTGGTTGACTTCGGCGTGACCGGCGGCTCCTATGCTTGCCCGTTCAAGTCGGGCGGCTATGACCCGCTGGGCTATGCAGCCAAGGGCTATATCTGCGACCGTCAAATGGAAGCCTTCCAAGGCGGCAATGGCGGCTTGAAGCCTGAGTCGTCGAAGCAGTGGACCTTGGGCTTTGTGTTCGATGCCGCCGAGAACTTCTCGATGGGCATGGACTACTGGTCGGTGAAGGTGAAGGATGCGGTGTCTTCGGTCAGCGAAGACCTGATCATCAACAATCCAGCCAAGTACCTGGACCTGTACACGACCAAGACCAAGGCTTCCAACGGCCAGACCTACGTCGCTATCAAGCTGATGCCGATCAACATCGGTCAGATTGAAAACGAAGGTATTGACTGGAACTTTGTGCTGCGTAACAACCTGCCCATCGGTCGCTTGACGACACGTGTGGCCGGTACTTACCTGGTCAAGTCGCGCTACACCACGCCCGGTACCTCGGATCAGTGGGAAGACAGCATGGACCACTGGGGTAGCAACAGCGCGGTCAGCTTCCGTAACGTGATGAATGCTTCGGCCACCTTGGATTCGGGTGCTTGGAGCCACACACTGAACTGGAACTACCGTAACGGCTACAAGGACATCCATCACAACGAAGACAACTGCGCTGTGAGCGATGTGGATACCGGTGATTGCGTTGATACGCAGCTGACCGTGAAGTCCTACTACACCTTCGACTGGCAGACCCGTTATGCCTTCAACAAGAGCCTGACCATTGTTGGCGGCGTGACCAATATCGGCGACATGAAGCCGCCGCTGTCGCTGCGCAACGTCGGTAGCCACCAGCTGGGCTATGACCCACGTTACGCCAGCCCTGTTGGCCGTACGTTCTACATGAGCGCCCAATACAAGTTCTAAGAACTTAAGGCGCTAGACGGGCCTTAGCGGCCCATCTAACGGAACCCCTTGATGCATCAGCATCAAGGGGTTTTTTCATTGCGCGCGCTTTGTAATTTATGGTGACAGCCTGGTGAAAACCCTAGCCCTGCGTGAGTGCGAGTCTTGATTGATACCAGTAAAATACCACCAACAAAATGCACTGAAACCGTCCGGTAACCTGGGTGGGTGCTGAGTGCCGTATCGGGAAATCCCCATGGGCGAGTGGCTTTCGAACTCGTTTATGATCCGGGGCGCTGAAGTTTTGGGTCTTGCTTTGCAAGCTGCGAGTAAGGTCTGAAGCGTTGGTGTGGCCCGCGGCCCCAAGCTGACGGGCATTTTTGTTTGATGGACGTGACTTGTGTCTTTGGGCGCAAGTCAATGTAGGTTCGAGACGGGCGCTGCGCAGGGTTAAATGTCCCGACGTGTCTTGATGAAAGAATTTCGCAGTCTTAAGAAGGAGCGCGCATGAACTTTGCGCAGGAGAAGAACGGCTCGTCACGCCTTGTGGGCTTCGGCATCGTGGTGCTGATTCACATCTTGGTGGTGTGGGCGATTGCCAGTGGTTTGGCACGTGAAATCGTCAAGGCTGTTGCCGGGCCGATTGAAACCAAGGTGATTGAAGAGAAGGTCAAGCCGCCGCCACCGCCTGAGAAGGTTGTGCCGCCGCCACCCGATCTGAAGGCTCCGCCACCACCATTCGTGCCGCCGCCTGAATTCCAGGTGACAGCGCCTCCGCCGCCGATGGCAACGCCGATTGCGTCGACCCAGGTCGCGCCTCCGGTCCAAGCCGCCAAGGCAGCTCCAGCCCCTGTGGCTGCGCCCCCGGCACCTCCTGCGCCTCCGCGCACTGGGCCGATCAAGGCGGGTGTGGCTTGCACCAAGATGGCCAAGCCTGAGTTGCCTTCGGTGAACTGGAGCGGTGAAGCCTTGTACAAGGCCACCGCAACGGTGAAGGCCGGTCGCGTGGTCGATGTGAGTGTTTCGAGCCTGCGTGGTGGTGTTGACCGCAAGGCCGAGCGCGCAATGAGGGCCGCCATCGAAACCACGATGCGCGACGGCTACGAATGCCCGGGTGACTGGGTGATCGAGCAGGAATTCCAGTTCCGCATCGATTAAGCCTTAGCCCCAGATTTTTTATACATGGGGCCGGGCCTACCGCCTGGCTCCGTTTCTCTCAAACTGTTCCAGTTTTCTTCCGCAGGAGTTGACTCCATGATCTCTCGTATTTCCGGCCTGATCGCCGCAGTTGCTTTCGCTGCCACTCTGGCAATCTCGCCTGTCCACGCTCAAGAAGCCAAGCCTGCTGACGCTGTTGCTTCGGCTCCCGCTGATGCCGCTCCTGCCGAAGCTGCCGCTCCTGTGGCCGCTGCCGCTGCCAAGCCAGCCGACAATCCTTACGGCCTGAAAGCCATGTTGGAGCACGGCGACTTCGTGTCCAAGGGCGTGTTGGCTCTGCTGGTCATCATGTCGATGGGCAGCTGGTACATCCTGATCACCAAGCTGTGGGACACCCAGAAGCTGGCCAACGAAGCCAAGGAAGTTCGCGCTTCCTTCTTCAAGAAGGCTAACCTGGCTGAAGGCGTCAAGGGTCTGCGTGCTGAAAGCGCATTCCGCTTCATCGCTGGTTCGGCCATTGAGGCTTCCGAGCACCACGAAGGCGCGCTGACCGAGAACATCGATCACAGCACCTGGGTGACGATGAATGTTGAGCGCAGCGTTTCCGAAGTGAACAGCCGCGTGCAAACCGGCCTGGGCTTCCTGGCTACCGTCGGTTCGACCTCGCCGTTCATCGGCTTGTTCGGCACGGTGTGGGGTATTCTGCAAGCGCTGACCGCCATCGGCGTTGCCGGCCAGGCATCGATCGACAAGGTCGCCGGCCCTGTGGGTGAAGCGCTGTTGATGACTGCTTTCGGTCTGTTCGTTGCTGTGCCTGCCGTGCTGGGTTACAACTGGCTGGTGAATCGCAACAAGCAAGTCATGGGTCAAGTGCGTGAATTCGCTGCTGACGTCCACGGCGTGCTGATGGGCAACCGTCAAGTCAAGCGCTAATCAGCGCTAGTCCGGAGAACCCATTATGGGAATGAACGTCGGATCCTCTTCCGGCGATGATGAAGTGGTTTCGACCATCAACACCACGCCCCTCGTGGACGTGATGTTGGTGCTCTTGATCATCTTCCTCATCACCATTCCGGCGGTGATCAGCACGGTGAAGGTGGAGCTCCCCAAGGAGACCAACATCCCGCGCGTCACCAAGCCGGAGAATATTGAAATTGCCGTGACCCGTGATGGCGACATCTACTGGAACACGACTTTGGTGCCGGATGCTGATGCCCTGGTTAAGCGCCTGGGCAAGGTGGCGGTGCTGAATCCTCAGCCCGAAGTGCACGTGCGCGGTGACGACAAGTCCCGCTACGAGTCCGTCGGACGTGTGGTTTACGCTTGTCAGCGTGCTGGCATCATGAAGGTCAGCTTTGTCACCCAGCCGCCCGAGCGTGGTGGTTGAGGCGACGAGGAGATAAGACATGGGAATGAATGTTGGCAGTTCGTCCGGTGGAGACGAACCCGAAGTGATGATGGACGTCAATACGACGCCCTTGATCGACGTGATGCTGGTGCTGATCGTGATGTTGATCATCACGATTCCTATCCAGCTGCACTCGGTGAATCTGGATATGCCTCCTCCGAGCAATCAGCAGCCGCTGAAAGAGCCGGTGACGCACGAAGTCTTCATCGACTTTGACGGCACGGTCAGCTGGGACGGCGTGGCGCTGGCCAATCAGGGCGCTGTTGAAGCGAAGCTGATGGAAGTGGCCGCTGAGCCGGATCAGTCCGAAGTGCACATCAAGCCGAACAAGCTGGCCGAGTACGGCGCCGTGGCAGCCGTGATGGCTGCTGCTCAGCGACTGGGCGTCAAGAAGATGGGCATGGTCGGTAACGAGCAGTACGTCAAGTGACACTTTGAGCAATGACGAACGCGCTGCCCGCAAGGGCTGCGCGTTTTTTTTCGCGATATTCCGTAGAAGGTATTCAACATGAAGTTCAAGACGCTGGCCTCAGTCGCGATCGGCGCTGCGGCGTTTGCTTTTGGCTCGGCCCCTAACGGCGAGCTCGGTGTGGCCCAAGCCCAGGCTCAGGCCGAAGGTGTGCGCCCTGAGGTGGGCAAGCATCTGAAGGACGCCGGTGCCCTGATCAAGGCTGGCAAGCACAAGGAAGCTCTGGCCAAGGTGCGTGACGCCGAAGCAGTCGGTGGCCGCAATGCGACCGAGAACTACACCATCGAAGGCATGCGCATGGCCGCTGCTTCGGGTGCGAGTGATGCCGATTCGATGGTCAAGGCGTTTGAAGCCATGAAGGCCAGCGGCAAGTTGGCCCAGGCCGACCAGCTGCGCATGATCGAAGGCATTGCCGGCACCTATCTTCGCAACAAGGACAACGCCAAGGCTCTGAGCTGGGCGCAGCGTTACTTTAAGGAAGGCGGCAACAGCCCCACCATGAAGACTGTGCTGACGAACGCGCAGTTCCTGTCCGGCGATATGACCGCCATCATCAAGGAGACCAGCGAGGACATCGCTGCCGACGAGAAGGCCGGTCGCACACCCTCCAAGGACAAGCTCAACCTGCTGCTCAGCGCCGCTCAGAAGAAGGGCGACGGCAATGCCGAAGGCCTGGCCATCGAGAAGCTGCTGAACTTCTACCCCAGCAAAGAGCTGTGGACGCAAGTTCTGGGTGGCTTGCAGTCGAAGAAAGGTTTCTCTGATCGCTTCGGCCTCGACGTCTATCGTTTGAAGCTGGTGACCGGCAATCTGAAGGACGCCAACGACTACATGGAAATGGCGCAGCTGGCGGCTCAAGCTGGCTATCCTGAAGAAGGCAAGATGGTGGTCGACAAAGGTCTGGCCGCTGGCATCCTGGGTCAAGGCGCCGAAGGTGCGCGTCACAAGCGTCTGCAAGACCTGATGACCAAGCGCATTGCCGAAGCCAAGGCTGGTTTGCCTGAGGCTGAGAAGGCTGCCATGGCTTCTAAGAACGGCGATCTGCTGGTGCCGCTGGGCCTGGCCTACGCTTTCCGCGGCGAAGCCGCCAAGGGCGCCAAGCTGATCGAGGAAGGCATTGCCAAGGATTCGCTAAAGCGTCCCGAAGATGCCAAGCTCTACCTCGGTATGGCTCAAGCCATGGCCGGCGACAACAGCAAGGCCTTGGCCAGCTGGAAGTCGGTCAAGGGCGGCGAAGGCGCCGGCGATCTGGCACGCCTGTGGAGCATCCATACCCGCAGCGCCAAGCGTTAATGCTTGAAAGCCCGAGGCCCAGCTTCGGGCTTGGCTCAAAACAAAGGGCCCCGGCTTGCGCCGGGGCCCTTTTTCTTTGTTGCCTTCGTCCGCTGAGTAGCGGTTGTCGTTTTACTTCGGTGCCAGACGAATCGCGCCGTCCAGGCGAATCACTTCGCCGTTCAGCATTTCGTTGGTGACGATTTGGTGTACCAGCTTGGCGTAGTCGGCCGGTGTGCCCAGGCGCGAAGGGAAGGGCACATTGGCGGCCAGCGCGTCCTGCACTTCCTGCGGCATGCCGAACAGCATGGGTGTGCCGAAGATGCCTGGGGCGATGGTCATATTGCGGATGCCGTTGCGCGCCAGGTCGCGGGCGATCGGCAGCGTCATACCGACCACGCCACCCTTGGAGGCGGCATAAGCGGCTTGGCCGATCTGGCCGTCGTAGGCGGCCACGGAGGCGGTGGAGATCAACACGCCGCGCTCACCGGTCGACTCCGGCTCGTTCTTGCACATGGCCTCGGCAGCCAGGCGAATCATATTGAAGGAGCCGATCAAATTGACCGTCACGACCTTGCTGAAAGCGGCCAAGGCGTGCGCGCCATCCTTGCCGACCGTCTTGGCGGCCGGTGCAATGCCGGCGCAGTTGACCAGGCCGAACAGCTTGCCCAGCGTCAGGGCCTTGGCCACGACGGCTTGGCCATCGGCCTCCTGGCTGACGTCGGCCTTCACGAAGGCGCCGCCGAGTTCTTGGGCCAGCGCTTCGCCGCGCTCGACTTGCAAGTCGGCGATCACGACCTTGGCGCCATGCGCCGTCAGCATCCGGGCTGTGCCTTCGCCGAGGCCCGAGGCGCCGCCGGTGACGATGAATACCTTGCCTGCGATTTCCATGCGTGATCCTTTGAAGAATTGGTTGACGTTGACGTAAACGTTAATTGTCAGGCAAAAACAAAGCCGCAATCAAGCGGCTTTGTTCTGAGGTGCGACGCTTTTTGAGGGCGCCTCTTTGTCGGTGTTGTGGCGGTTTAGCTCAATGCGACCAGCGCGCGTTGGGTGATCTCGTCCACCGAGCCAATGCCCGCGATGCAGCGGTACTTGGGCGCGTTGTCGTCACCGGACTCGGCCCACTTGGAATAGTAGTCCACCAGCGGGCGGGTCTGGGCTTGATAGACCTCCAGACGCTTGCGCACGGTTTCTTCCTTGTCATCCTCGCGCTGCACCAGGGCTTCGCCGGTGGCGTCATCCAGGCCTTCGGCCTTTGGTGGGTTGAACTTGACGTGGTAGGTGCGGCCCGAGGCCACATGCACGCGGCGGCCGCTCATGCGCTCGATGATGGCGCTGTCCGGCACATCGATCTCGAGCACCAGATCCAGCTTCACGCCGGCGGCCTTCATGGCGTCGGCCTGAGGGATGGTGCGGGGGAAGCCGTCAAACAGGAAACCATTGGCGCAGTCCGCTTGAGCGATGCGCTCTTTGACCAAGCCAATGATGATGTCGTCGCTGACCAGTCCGCCCGCGTCCATCACCTTCTTGGCGGCCAGGCCCATTTCGGTGCCGGCCTTGACGGCGGCGCGCAACATATCTCCGGTGGAGATTTGCGGGATACCGAATTTTTGGCAGATAAAGGCTGCTTGGGTGCCTTTGCCGGCGCCGGGGGCGCCCAGAAGAATCAGTCGCATGGGTCTCCTTGGTACTTTCTGAATGCTTGCAATGCGTGGGCCGGTGATTGCGTTTTGCAATCGGTGGCAGAGCATCAAATGGGCCGGCACAAGGCCTCATCAACAGCGGGCGAGGATAGCATGGGCTGGCCTACGCAAGCCTGACGAGGCGCTCGCTTGTACCCCCTGTGTAACCCTAGTGTCGGGTGGTCGGCTCAGCTGGAATGCGAGGTCCGCAGGACGGCGCGCACGCGTTCCAGGTCCTCCGGGGTGTCGACGCCGGGGCCGGGCTTTTCGGCGCTGATGTGCACGGCAATGCGTTCACCATGCCAGAGCACGCGCAACTGTTCCAGCGACTCGATCTGCTCCAGCGGGCTGACCGATAGTGTCGGGAATCGGCGTAAAAAGCCCGCGTGATAGGCATACAGCCCGACATGGCGCAAGGCTGAACCGGCTTGGGGCTGAGGCTGGCTTGGATTGCCGGCCGAGCCATCGCGCCACCAGGGAATTGGTGCGCGCGAAAAATACAGGGCCAGGCCTTGCGCATCGGTGACCAGCTTGACCACATTGGGATTGGCAAAGTCGGCTGCATCTTCCAGCGCATGGGCCACGGTGCTCATCACGCATTGCGGCTTGGCGACCAGCAACTCGGCGCAGGCGTTGATCATGCTCGGCGCGATCAGCGGCTCATCACCCTGCACATTGACCACCACCTCTTGCCCATCCAAGCCCAGCAGTTCGCAGGCCTCGGCCAAGCGGTCGCTGCCGGATACATGGTCGGGCCGAGTCATCAGCGCCGAGACGCCGTGCTTGGCGCAGGCCGCCATGACCGCGCTGGAGTCGGTGGCCACCACCACCTGGCGCGCCTTGGACAGCGCGGCGCGCTGTGCCACCCGCACGATCATGGGCAGACCTTCGATGTCGGCCAAGGGCTTGTTGGGCAGCCGGGTCGACGCCAGGCGCGCCGGCACGATGATGCTGAAGCTCATGCCTGATGATGGCCTGTATTTGCAGCCTTAGCCGAGTTAGCGGCCAGGGTGGCGACGGCGTCAGCCAGCTCGGCCGCCTTGTGGGCCTCGGCTTCCGCGGCGGCATCAAAGCTGCGCGCCTCGTTTTCCAGCATGACAGGAATGCCGTCGCGGATCGGGAAGGCAAGTCGGTCGGCGTGGCAGGCCAGTTCTTGCTCTGCGCCGCGGCGCAGCAGCTCCAGCGGGCCCTTGCAGACCGGGCAGACCAACATTTCCAACAATCGGTTATCCATTTTCTTTGTCCTGTGGCAATGGCGCGGGCTGCAGCTTCATGCGCTGAAGGTGCGGCTCCAAGGCCAGCCAAAAAGCGTGTTCGGGTCGGAAGTCTAGCGCCACCACCCAGACCCGCGTGCCCAGGCAGCGTTGCGGGGGCAGTTTGACGGCGTCCTTTTCGGTCAGCAGCACATCCTGGGTGCCCGCTGGCCAGGGCAATTCGGCGAAGTCGAAATGGTCAGGCAGCGGATGTGGGGCAAATTGCAAGCCCTCGGCGCTCAGCATGTCGAAAAAACGTTGCGGGTGCGCCATGCCTGCGGTGGCCCAGAGCTGCCGGCCGCGCAAAGCATGCAGGGCGGGCAGGGTGGCAGGGCGCCCTTGCCACCAGTCATCCAGGCCGACGGCCCCCGCCAAGGCGCGCCGGGCCATGAAGCCAGGCAGTGTGGTGCTGGGGCTCTGGGCGTTGTACAGGACCAGCTCATGGGCTTGCAAAAGAAGCGCCGGCGGCTGCCGCAAGGGGCCTGCTGGCAGCAGGCGGCCATTGCCCAGGCCGCGCTCATCAAACAGCAAAATCGATAGTGCACGGGGTAGGCGCAAATGCTGCAGCCCATCGTCGCTGATCAGGACCTGCAGCTGCGGCTGCGCTGCCAGCAAGGCCTGCGCCGCCGCGACCCGGTCGCGCCCGACGGCCACCGGCGCGCCGCTACGCAAATGGATTAGCAGCGGCTCATCACCAACTTCGGCGGCGCTGTGCTCGCGCTGCACCAAGCAGACTTCATCGCCGGTTCGGCCATAGCCTCGCGAGACCACGCCGGCCTGCAGCCCCCATTGTTTCAGCTGCGCCAGCAGGGCCAGCGTGGTGGGTGTTTTGCCGGCGCCGCCGACGATCCAGTTGCCGACCACGATGACCGGCACCGGCAAGCTACCGGGTCGCAGGTAACCGCTTCGGTACAGCAGGGCGCGCAGCTTCAGCAGTGCGCCATACAGCCCCGCCAGTGGACGAAACAAATGCGCCAGGGGCCCGTCGGTATACCAAGCGGCTTGCAGTCGATCTGCAAAACTGAGCTTGCCGGGCGTTGGCTGGGGGCCAGGGTCGGGCGCAGAGCCATGAGCCTTGCTCATCGATCCCAGCGCCTATTGGCCGTTGGTCTGCGCTGCAAAGGTCAATTTGGACAGCCCGGCGCGGCGCGCAGCATCCATCACATTGACCACCGATTGGTGTGCCGCTGCCGCATCGGCCGAGACGATCACCACCGTGTCGGCTTGCCCGCCGGCCGCTTGCGTCAACGCAGCGCTCAGCAACTCGACCGCGCGGCCTTCAACCGGCTGGGCGTTGACCACATAGCGGCCATCGGCCGCCACCGCCACAACGATTTCACGCGGACGGTCCTTCAGTTTTTCGGCGTCGGCCACCGGCAGCGTGATCTGCAACTCGGTGAATTTGGAGTAGGTGGTCGACAGCATCAGGAAGATCAGAATCACCAACAAGACGTCGATGAAGGGGATGAGGTTGATCTCCGGGTCCTCGCTGCGGCGTTGCCTGAACTTCATGGCGTCTGGGGTCCGGTCAAGGTCAGGCGGTAAAGCGCTGCAGATGGCTCATCAAACGGTCGCTGGATTGCTCCAACTCCAGCACGTACTCCTCCACCCGGCCGCGGAAGTAGCGGTAGAACATCAGCGAGGGAATGGCGACCATCAAGCCAAAGGCGGTGTTGTAAAGCGCCACCGAAATGCCGTGCGCCAATTGCGCCGGATTGCCGCCGCTGGGTGTCTGGCTGCCGAAAATTTCAATCATGCCGACCACGGTGCCCAGCAGGCCCAGCAGCGGCGCCGCGGTGGCGATGGTGCCCAGCGTGTTGAGGTAACGCTCCAGTTGATGGATGGCGCGACGCCCGGCCAACTCAAACACCTGCTGAAGCTTGGCGGACGGCAGGCGCGGTTCAGCGGTGACTGCGCGCAGGCCTGCGGCCAGCACTTGGCCCAATAGCGAATGCTCGGCCAGGCGGTTCACCACATCGGGGGTGGGCAGGCTCTGGCTGGTGATGCCCAGCACCTCGTCCAGCAAGCGGCGGGGTGCCACCCGACTGCTGCGCAGACTGGAAAAACGCTCAATGATCAAGGCGAGTGCGATGACGGAGCAGATCAGCAAGGGCCAAATCGGCCAACCGGCGGCTTGTATGATCGAAAACAAGGACAACCCCTGGTGAAAGATAAGTGGCGATCAAGCCCTTGGGCGGGCTACCGCAGGCGGCCCATTGAACACCCACGGATCTGAACTGCGGGCGATTATGGCCTGAACTGGGCGGTCTGCCCGACGCGAATGGCGGCTTCGCCCAACAAGCTTGATTTGGGTCGGGCTGGGCCGTTTATTGGGTGGATGAACAATCCACTTTCGCTGTGGATAACTTTGTGGGCAAGCGGCTTCGGGGTGGTGCGAGGCCCCGAAAAATCAAGGCTTTGGCTACATTGCCTCATTCTTGAGCAGGAAAAATAACTTGAAAAACAAGCGTTTATGTGCGTGTGACGAGGCTGTGACAGGGCTTGTGTCTGTTTGGCCCAGTGTTGGCGCGCTTGTGGACTTCCGGACCCGCGCCGGCATTGGGCTGGCGCATGAATGAGCCCTTCCAGGCCGCGCCACAGCGTCGTGTGTGGGGTGTTGCGGCGCTCTTGATGGCGGTCAGCGACAGCTTGTCGGCGCGCTTTTCGGTTTGCGTGGTCGGCGGCGAGTTGTCGGGCTTTACCCGCGCCGCCAGCGGCCACTGCTACTTCAGTTTGAAGGATGCGGACGGGCAACAGGCGATGTTGCGCTGCGCGATGTTTCGCCGTGCCGCCAGCCTGCTCGACTTTTCTCCCGCCGATGGGGCCTTGGTGGAAATGCGCGGGCGGCTGACCCTGTACGAGCCGCGCGGCGAGCTGCAGTTTGTGGTCGAAGGCATGCGGCGCGCCGGTGCCGGGGCGCTGTACGAGCAATTCCTGCGTTTGAAGGCCAAGCTGGAGGCGGCGGGGCTGTTCGACGCTGCAGCCAAGCGGCCACTGCCGGCGTTTCCGCGCCGACTCGGGGTGATCACGTCCACCGCCGGTGCCGCGCTTCACGATGTGCTGACGGCGCTGGCGCGGCGGGCCCCGCATGTGGAGGTCGTCATCTACCCGAGTCCGGTGCAGGGGGAGCAAGCGCCGGCGGCGCTGGTGACGGCCTTGCAGGTGGCCAATGCCCGCGCCGAGGTAGACGCGCTTTTGTTGGTGCGCGGTGGTGGCTCGCTGGAGGATTTGTGGGCCTTCAATGACGAGCGGGTGGTGCGGGCGGTGGCGGCATCCGCTTTGCCGGTGATTTGCGGCGTGGGTCACGAGACCGACGTCACCTTGTGCGACTTGGCTGCAGATTTGCGCGCCCCGACGCCCACTGCGGCGGCCGAGTTGGCCGCGCCATCCCGGCAGGCCAATCTGGATGCCTTGGCGGCGCTGTCGGCAGCCCTGAGTCGGCGCCTCGAGCAGCGCCTGGACATGTCCGCCCAAAGGCTGGACCGCCTGGGCCTGCGTCTGGCCCGGCCGACCGAGATCCTGACGCGGCAGCGTCGCCAACTGGCCTTGTTGACGCAGCGCTGGGGTCAGGCCTTGCCCAAGCTGCAATCACTGCAAGTGCAGCGTTTGAATAACTTGGAGCAGCGCTGCCGTCATGCCGCGCCGACCAGCCTGAGGGCTCAGGGTTTGCGCTTGGATGCCTTGCAGGCGCGCTTGTCTGCACTGGATCCGCAGCGCGTGTTGGCGCGAGGTTACGTCTGGCTCGACGATGGTCAAGGGCGTGCGCTCAGTTCGGTGGCGCAACTGGCAGCCGGTCAGCAAGTGCATGCCGTGTTGGCCGATGGTGAGGCACAGATGCAGGTGCTGGCCACGCAGGGAAATCAGCCAAGCCCGCACAAAGGGCAGGGCGGTCGCAGCAAGTCTGCGACAAGGGCGCAGCCGAAGACCTAGAATCGCGCCCGAACCGCCGGGCTTCGCCCCACCTTTTTACGCACCGAGGAGTTGAAATGGAACATACCCTTCCCGCCTTGCCTTATGCCAAGGACGCCCTGGCCCCGCACTACAGCGCCGAAACGCTGGAGTTCCACCACGGCAAACACCACAACGCCTATGTGGTGAACCTGAACAATCTGCAAAAGGGCACCGAGTTTGAAGCCCTGTCGCTGGAAGAGATCGTCAAGAAGTCCAGTGGCCCGATCTACAACAACGCGGCCCAGATCTGGAACCACACCTTCTTCTGGAACTGCATGAAGCCTAACGGCGGCGGCGCTCCGACCGGCGCTTTGGCCGAAGCCATCAACGCCAAGTGGGGCAGCCTGGACGCTTTCAAGGAAGCCTTCACCAAGAGCGCCGTGGGCAATTTTGGTTCCGGCTGGACCTGGCTGGTGAAGAAGGCCGACGGTAGCGTGGACATCGTCAACACCGGCGCCGCCGGCACGCCGCTGACCACTGCCGACAAGGCCTTGCTGACCGTTGACGTGTGGGAGCATGCCTACTACATCGACTACCGCAATATGCGCCCCAAGTTCGTCGAGGTGTTCCTGAACAATCTCGTCAACTGGGACTTCGCTCAAGCCAATTTCGCCTGAGTTTGAGTTGCTGATGGAAGGCCGGTCCTGGACCGGCCTTTTTGCGTTTTTGTGGCTTCTTTGTGGGCCTACTGAGTTGATGTCATGCGTGTACTGCTGGTCGAGGATGATGCGGCGCTGAGTTTGGGTGTCACGCGGGCGCTGGAGCGCGAGGGTTGGCAGGTGGACAGCCTGGCCGACGGCCGTCAGGCGCTGGCGCCAGGCTTGGTCAATCAATTCGAACTGGCGGTGCTCGATCTGGGCTTGCCCGGCGCCGATGGCATGGCAGTGCTGCGTGCCTGGCGCTCAGCCGGCGCCAAGTTGCCGGTGCTGTTGCTGACCGCCCGCGATGAGTTGTCGGACCGGGTGGCCGGGCTCAATGCCGGCGCCGATGACTACCTGGTCAAGCCCTTCGATCTGCCGGAGCTGATTGCCCGGCTGCGGGCCTTGAAACGTCGCTCCGAGGGGCGCGTCAGCGAGGTGCTGCGGGTGGGCGAGCTGAGCATGGACCTCTCGCACCGCGAACTCAGCCACAAGGGCGACCCCGTCTATTTGAGTCCGCGTGAATTTGCCTTGACCGAAATGCTGATGCAGCGGGTGGGCCGGGTTGTCAGCAAGGACGCCATCGTGGCGCGCTTGTCCAGCTGGGAGGCCGATTTCAGCGAAAACTCGGTCGAGGTCTATGTGCACAGGCTGCGCAAGCGTTTCGCCGAACTGGGTGTGGTGATTCGCACCGTGCGTGGGTTTGGTTATGTGATGGAGTGCGGTGGCGCCTTGCCGGCGCCCGATGGCGAGGGCGCGAGCTGATTCGGCCATGAGCGCAGCCACAAGCTCCACGCTGAGCGCCGCCAATCCGGCCCGGCCGCTGAGCCTGCGCCGGCAATTGCTGGCGCCGCTGGCCTGGATCTGGTTGTTCGGCCTGCTGGCCGCTGCCGGTGGGGCCTATTGGCTGGCCATGGCCAGCGCCAATGCGGCCTTTGACCGCGGCTTGCAAGATGAAACCGCGGCACTCGCCGCCAGAGTGGTCTGGACCGATCGCGGGCCCTTGCTGGATGTCAGTCGGCAGGCGATGGAGACGATGGGCTGGGATCTGGAGGGTCGCAACAGCTTTGCGCTGCTGGACGAGGCAGGCCATGTGCTGGCCGGAGACCCGGCGGTGCCGCGCCCGGAACTGCGGCATCAGAGCTTTTCGCGCCCGGTGTTGTTTGACGGTGAATTCCAGGGCGAGACGGTGCGCGGCGCCCTGTTCTCACTCAGCTCGCCGATGCTGGACCGTTCGGTATCGGTCATTGCGATCGAGAGTCGTCACAAGCGCGCCCGCTTGGTGCGCGATGTGTTGCTGGCAATGGTGGTACCGACCTTGGTGATCGCGCTGCTGACGGTGTCGCTGCTGGCCTGGGGGATTCGGCGTGGTTTGGCGCCGCTGCGCCAAGTGGCGCGTGAAGTGGAACGGCGGGCGCCGAACGATCTGCGGCCTTTGCCCATCGAGGGTGTGCCGGCCGAGGCCGTGCCGCTGATCGAACGTATCAACAGCTTGCTGGCCGATGTGCAGGCCTCGGTGCAGCTGCAGCGCCGCTTTGTTGCCGATGCTGCCCATCAGTTGCGCACGCCGGTGGCCGGCTTGCGTGTCTTGACGCAAGAGTTGGAGTTGGAATTGCGCCAATGGGAGTCGCAGGCGCTTGCCGACGCGAAGCCCCAGGGAGCGTCGGGGGGGGCTGGGCCTGACCGTGCTCCGCAGGCGGGCGCGTGGCAACCGCTGATGAGCGCCTTGCTGCTGTCCAGCGACAAGCTGGCGCGCTTGATCGGGCAGTTGTTGAGTCTGGTGCGTTCGCAAGGGGCCCAAGCTTTGGCGCCCCATCAGGCCGCGATCGATATTCGCCCCATGCTGCGCGAAGCGGCCGAGCCGATGGCGCTGCGCGCCGCGCGGTTGGGCCGCAGCCTGTTGTTGGACATGCCCGACAGCCCGGTGCCGGCTCGCGTCAATACCTTGTGGCTGGGCGAGGCGCTGTCGAATGTTTTGGACAACGCCTTGCGCTACGGCGGGCCGAACATCTCGGTGCGGGTTGGCATGGCAGCCGTCGGTGTGCAGATCGACATCGAGGACGATGGGCCGGGCGTGGCGCCGGCCGATTTGCCTCGCTTGGTTGAACCTTTTTGGCGCGGCGAGCGGGCCGACGTTCGTGCCGATGTTCGGGGCTCCCCCCGAAGCAACGGGCTTGGGGAAAGTGCTAGCTCGGCCGGCTCGGTGGGTGAGGGCGATGGCGGCACCGGTCTGGGTCTGGCCATTGCTTACGAGGTGATACAGCGTTTGGGGGGTAGCTGGTTGGCGCAAACCCGGCCCGAAGTGGCTGGCTTGCGTATCCGCTGGATCTTGCCGTCTTGAGCGTGGCGTCGCGCTGGGCGGGGCTGCACAGGGCTATGAGCCCCCGGCGCTAAAAACAAACGCCCTGTCGCGCGCTGGTCTTGATATATATCATTCCCGCCAGTGCCGAGTTCGCCTAGATTAGCCTGCCGCCTCCTTGCACGATGACCTCAGCCTCGAACCGACTCCGCCCGTCTGCCTCCGCCACTCTTGCGGAGACTTGGACCTCCGACGATCCCGCCTTATTGGCGCCGTTCACCCGTTGGCTGAATGCGGCCGATGGCTTGGCGTTGGGTCTAGGCGCGGCGGGCGCGGTTGGAAATGCGGGAGATGGGGGCCATGTGGCCGGCGTCGACCCGGACGCCGTGGCCGAATCGCAGTTTCAGCTCTCGGGCCTGCATTGCGCCGCCTGTGCGGGCATCATCGAACAGGCCTTGCGGGAGTTGCCTGGCGTGAAGTCCGCGCGCGTCAATGCCGCCAGTGCGCGCTTGACCCTGCGGTGGCAGCCGGGGCGCAGCAATCTGGCGCAGGTGCTGGCGCGCGTTGAGCGTGCCGGTTATGGCGCCGCACCCGACGTGGCGGCGCCGGCACGGCAGTTGCGGGAGCGCGAGCATCGCCAAGCCTTGTGGCGCTTGTTCGTGGCCGCCTTTTTGATGATGCAGGTGATGATGATGGCGGCGCCGTCGTATTTCGCCGCGCCCGGCGAGATCAGTCCTGACCTTGTGCGTTTGCTGCAATGGGCTTGCTGGGTCTTGAGTCTGCCGGTTTTATTTTTCTCGGCCGGGCCGTTTTTCCGTGGTGCCTGGCAGCAGATTCGGGCCGGTCGACTGGGCATGGACGTGCCGGTGGTGCTGGGCTTGGTGGTGACCTTTGTGGCCAGCAGCGGCGCGTTGTTCGAGCCAGGTGGATTCTTTGGCGACGAGGTCTTCTTTGATTCTTTGACCATGTTCGTGGCCTTTTTGCTTGGCGGGCGCTATCTTGAATTGCGGGCGCGCCACCGGGCGGCGATGGTTTTGGAACAGGCCGCCAATCGCTTGCCCGACGCCGTCGAGCGCATTGCGCCTGACGGCAGCGTTGAGCGGGTGGCGCCCAGCCGTTTGAGGGCTGGGGATTTGGTGCGCGTGGTCGCTGGTCAGGCCTTTCCGGCTGACGGACTGGTGGAGCGCGGCAGCAGCGCGGTCGACGAGTCCTTGCTCAGTGGTGAATCATTGCCGGTTGCCAAGCAGGCGGGCGACGAGGTGGTGGCGGCCAGCATGAATTTGCAGGCGCCCTTGCTGATGCGGGTCTTGCGCGTTGGCGCCGATACCCGGCACGAGGCGATTGTTCGTCTGATGCGTGAGGCGATGACGCAGCGTCCCGCCGCCACCGAATTGGCGGACCGCGTGGCCGGCCCGTTTTTGTGGGCGGTGCTGTTTCTGGCGGCCGCTGGCGCCTTAGCCTGGCACTTCATTGACCCGAGCCGTTCGGTCTGGGTGGCGGTGTCGGTGTTGATCGTGACCTGCCCTTGCGCCTTGTCCTTGGCGGCGCCCTCGGCCCGCTTGGCGGCCACGGCCGCCCTGGCCAAACGCGGTTTTCTGCTGGTGAAGCTGGATGTGCTGGAGACGCTGTGTCGGGTCGATACGGTGGTGCTGGACAAGACCGGCACCCTGACCGAGGACCGCATGGAATTGCTGGAAGTTCGCCTTGCGGGGGCGGACGAGCTTGTGGCCGACGGACGCTCAAACGCGCAGGCCGAGGCGCTCTTGGCGCTGGCGCGTGATCTGGCGCGCCATTCGCAGCATCCGTTTTCGCGTGCTTTGGCTGATCCATTGGCGCATTCTTTGGCGGCCGATGCGCCCCAGCAGGACTGGCAGCAGGTCAGCGAGCAGGCCGGCCTGGGCTTGCAGGCTCAGGATGGCCAAGGCCAGGTATGGCGTTTGGGTGCGCCGGCCTGGGTGGCCGAGGGTCAGGTCTTGCCGGCTGATGTGCAACTGGCCTTTGGGCGCTCGGGTGCCTTGTTGTGGCTGCGCTTTGGTGAAGTCTTGCGGGAGGATGCCATCGCGGCCGTGGCTGCCCTGCACCGGCAGGGGCTGCGCACGGTCTTGTTGTCGGGCGATGCGCCCGAGCGGGTCAGTCGTTTGGCTCAGGCTGCGGGTGTGCAGCAGGCAAAGGGCGGCGCCACGCCGGCCAGCAAGTTGGCGCACGTGGCCGCAATGCAGGCCGAGGGGCGCTGCGTTTTGATGGTGGGTGATGGCATCAATGACGCGCCGGTGCTGGCGCGCGCCGACGCCAGCGTGGTGATGGGGCAGGGGGCCATGCTGGCTCGTGCCAGTGCCGACGCCCTGCTGCTGTCGAACCGCTTGGCCGACCTCGCAGGCGCGCGCGCCTTGGCTCTGCAAAGCGCCCGTGTGATTCGCCAAAACCTGGGCTGGGCCGCGGCCTATAACGCAGCCTGTATACCTTTGGCGTTAGCGGGTTTGTTGCCGCCCTGGGCAGCCGGGCTGGGCATGGCCAGCAGTTCCTTGTTCGTCATCTTGAATGCCCAGCGCTTGGCGTTCGTCAAACCCTGAAGGCCCGCGCATGGATGTGATGTATCTCTTGATCCCTGTCTCGGTGCTGCTGGTCCTGGTGATCGTGGGCATTTTCGGGTGGGCAATTAACAACGGTCAGTTGGAAGATTTGGAACGCGAAGGGGGGCGAATCTTGGAAGATGCTTCCGAGGTTGACCAACATCAAGTTTTCACCCGCGGCGGTGGCGAAGAATCGCCTCCGTCTAACTAGAAGCTGCAAGGAGCCAAACAAATGGCAAATACTGCTGCGCCGGTCATGTCGACCGGAGGCGTGTACGAAGACGGAGTGGTGCGGGCCTTTGCGCTTGCCGCCGTTCTCTGGGGTGTTGTGGGCATGTTGGTGGGGGTGATCATCGCCGCCCAGCTGACTTGGCCCGAACTCAATCTGGGCATTCCATGGCTCAGCTACGGTCGATTGCGTCCACTGCATACCAATGCGGTGATTTTTGCTTTTGGTGGCTGCACTTTGTTTGCCACCGCCTACCACGTGGTGCAGCGCACCGGCCAAACGCGCTTGTTCGCGCCCGGCCTGGCTTGGTTCACATTCTGGGGCTGGCAGCTGGTCATCCTGTCGGCGGCGTTGACGCTGCCTTTGGGCATCACCAGCGGCAAGGAATACGCCGAACTCGAGTGGCCGATTGACATCTTGATCACCCTGGTCTGGGTGTCTTATGCCGTCGTCTTCTTCGGCACCATTGGCACCCGCAAGGTCAAGCACATTTATGTGGCCAACTGGTTCTTCGGCGCCTTCATCATCGCCGTGGCGCTGCTGCACTTGGTGAACAGCGCGGCCATTCCGGTCAGCCTGTTCAAGAGCTACTCGGCCTACGCCGGCGTGCAAGACGCGATGGTGCAATGGTGGTACGGCCACAATGCCGTGGGCTTCTTCCTGACGGCCGGCTTCCTGGGCATGATGTACTACTACATCCCCAAGCAAGCAGGTCGCCCGGTCTACAGCTACCGCCTGTCCATCGTCCACTTCTGGGCGCTGATCTTCACCTATATGTGGGCCGGCCCACACCACCTGCACTACACCGCGCTGCCGGACTGGGCGCAATCGGTGGGCATGGTGTTCTCGCTGGTGCTGCTGGCCCCGAGCTGGGGCGGCATGATCAACGGCATCATGACCCTGTCGGGTGCCTGGCACAAGTTGCGTGACGACCCGATCCTGAAGTTCCTGATCGTGTCCCTGTCTTTCTACGGCATGTCGACCTTTGAAGGTCCGATGATGTCCATCAAGACCGTCAATGCGCTGAGCCACTACACCGACTGGACCGTGGGCCATGTGCACTCCGGCGCCTTGGGCTGGGTGGGTCTGATCTCCATGGGCTCGCTGTACTACCTGATCCCGCGCATGTTCGGCCGTACCGAGATGTACTCGAAGAAGGCGATCGAGTTGCACTTCTGGATTGCCACGCTGGGTATCGTGCTCTACATCGCTGCGATGTGGATTGCCGGTGTGATGCAGGGTCTGATGTGGCGTGCGGTTAACCCTGACGGCACGCTGGTCTACACCTTTGTGGAAAGCGTCAAGGCGACCTATCCCTTCTATGTCGTGCGTCTGCTGGGCGGCCTGCTCTATCTGGGCGGCATGCTGGTGATGGCTTGGAACGTGGTCAAGACCGTGCAGGTGGGCAGTGCCGTCAAGGCACCGATCCCGACCCTGGTCAACGCCTGATCCGCTGAACGCGAGAACGAGGAGAAATTTTTATGGCATCCACAGAACACAAGGCCAGCGGACACCAGCGCATCGAGACCAGCAACTTCTTGATGATCGTGCTGGTGCTGTTGACGGTGATCGCCGGTGGCGCGGTTGAAATCGTGCCGCTGTTCTTCCAGCGCTCGACCACCGAAGCGGCGCCCGGGCTCAAGCCCTACACGCCGCTGCAACTGGCGGGCCGCGACATCTACATCCGCGAAGGTTGCTACAACTGCCACTCGCAGATGATTCGCCCCTTCCGCTCGGAGACGCTGCGTTATGGCCACTACTCCACCGCTGGTGAGTTCGTCTATGACCATCCGTTCCAGTGGGGCTCCAAGCGTACCGGTCCCGACCTGCACCGTGTCGGCGGCAAGTACAGCGACGAATGGCATCGCATTCACTTGAACAACCCGCGCGATCTGGTGCCCGAGTCGAACATGCCGGCCTATCCCTGGCTGGTCAATGCTCAGCTGAATCCGGCCGATATGGCTCCCAAGCTGAAGGCGCTGCGTACCGTCGGCGTGCCTTACACCGATGCCGACATTGCCGGCGCCGGCGAGGCCGTCAAGGGTCGCACCGAGATGGAAGCGGTGATCTCCTACCTGCAGGTGCTCGGCACCGCTCTGAAGTAAGCACGAGGAGCAAGCAATGGATATCAATGCTTTGAGAATCGCAGTGACCGTGCTGTCGCTGCTGGTGTTCCTTGCAATCGTGGCCTGGGCATACTCCGGTCGCAACAAGGCACGCTTCGATGAATTGGCAGGCATGGCGCTGCAAGATGAAGCCGATGGGAGGCCTCAATGAGTGATTTTTTCTCTGATGGTTGGTCCTTGTTCGTGGCCGGTGTCACGATCCTGGGTCTGGTGTTTTGTATTGTTCTGCTGCTGATCGCGGCGCGTCACCGCGTCATGGCCAGCGACAACAGTACGGGCCATGTCTGGGACGAAGACCTGCGCGAGATGAACAACCCGCTGCCGCGTTGGTGGGCGATTTTGTTCGTGCTGACGGTGGTGTTTTCCGGCGTCTATCTGGCCATGTATCCCGGCCTGGGTTCGAACAAAGGCTCGCTGGCCTGGAGCAGCACGGGCCAATATGACGCCGAGCAAAAGGCGGCTCATGAGGCCATGACCAAGGTCTATGCCGATTTCCAAGGCAAGACGGCCGAGCAGCTGACGCAGATGCCACCCGCGATGGCGATCGGTGAGCGTTTGTTCGCCAATAACTGCGCCGGTTGCCACGGTTCAGACGCCAAGGGCAGCAAGGGTTTCCCGAACCTGACCGACGGTGACTGGCTGTATGGCGGTGAGCCTGAAACCATCGTCAAGACCATCACCGAAGGTCGCAATGGCGTGATGCCTCCGATGGCTGCAGCAGTGGGTGGCCCGGAAGATGTCAAGAACGTGGCCAACTATGTGCTGAGCCTGTCGGGCAGCGCACATAACGCCATCGCCGCACAGCTGGGTAAATCCAAGTTTGGCGCTTGCGCAGCCTGCCACGGCGCGGACGGCAAGGGCAACCAGGCCTTGGGCGCGCCCAACCTGACCGACAAGATCTGGCTGCACGGCTGGGGCGAAGAGGCCGTGATCAATATGATCAACAACGGCAAGAACAATATGATGCCGGCCCACGGCACCCGCTTGAGCGCCGAGCAGATCAATGTTTTGGGTGCTTATGTGTGGGGCTTGTCGCGCGGTGCTTCGTCGACGACGGCGCAGGCTCGTTGAGGTTGATGGCTGTTGAATGACTGATATTGCGTCGAAGCAGCGCGGTACCGCCGCGCTGTCCAAACCCGGTCCCGATGGCGATGCGGTGATCGAAATCGTGTCGCTTTATGCGGCACAGAAGAAAATCTATCCGCGCGCCGTCAGCGGCCTTTTCGCCAGCTGGCGTTGGGGCTTGGTTTGGTTCACGCAGCTGTTGTTTTACGGCCTGCCCTGGCTGGATTGGAATTCGCGCCAAGCGGTGCTGTTCGATCTGGCCAGCCGCCGTTTCTATATCTTCGGCTTGGTCCTGTATCCGCAGGACTTCATTTACCTGACGGGCCTGCTGCTGATCTCAGCCTACGGTCTGTTCTTGTTTACCGCCGTGGCTGGGCGGCTCTGGTGTGGGTTTGCCTGTCCGCAGACGGTCTACACCGAGATTTATATGTGGATCGAGAAACAGTTTGAAGGCGACCGTCAGGCTCGCATCAAGCTGGACAACGGTCCCTGGAATTTCAACAAACTCTGGCGCAAGAGTGGCAAGCAGTTCACTTGGATCGCGCTGGGTTTGTGGACTGGTTTCAGCTTCGTCGGCTACTTCACGCCGATCAAGCAACTTTGGGCCGAGGCCTTCACCTTGGGCTTTGGGCCCTGGGAATGGTTCTGGGTCCTGTTCTACGGTTTTGCCACCTACGGCAATGCAGGCTATATGCGTGAGCAGGTCTGCAAATACATGTGTCCTTATGCGCGCTTTCAAAGCGCCATGTTCGACAAGGACACCTTGATCATCAGCTACGACGCTGAACGCGGTGAACCGCGTGGTTCGCGTAGCAAAAAAGCCAGTGCAGATGAGATCAAAGCCCAGGGCCTGGGCTCCTGCATTGACTGCACCTTGTGTGTCCAGGTGTGCCCGACCGGTATCGACATCCGCAAGGGCCTGCAGTATGAGTGCATTGGCTGTGCGGCTTGTGTCGACGTCTGTGATGGCGTGATGGACAAGATGAATTACCCGCGCGGTCTGATTCGGTATGACACGCAAAATGGCCTGGCCCAACACCTGAGCAAGGCGCAGAAACTGCGTCGCATGTTCCGCCCGCGGGTGGTTTTGTACAGCGTGGTGTTGGTGGTTCTGTGCTCGGCTTTGCTCGGCAGTTTGTTGT
Source organism: Paucibacter hankyongi (assembly GCF_037482915.1). Classification (NCBI taxonomy): domain Bacteria; kingdom Pseudomonadati; phylum Pseudomonadota; class Betaproteobacteria; order Burkholderiales; family Sphaerotilaceae; genus Roseateles; species Paucibacter hankyongi. Next base: position 230,404 of record NZ_JBBHJX010000003.1, on the reverse strand, counting down.
TCTTGCGCAGCCCGGTGAAGCTCGATGTGGTGCGGGATCGCGGCGTGATGGCGCGTCTGGTGGAGGATGGCTATATCGAGAATCTGTACCGCCTGCAGGTCATGAACGCCTCCGAGCAGGTTCGCAGTTACACCATCACGGTCAGTGGCATGGAGCAACTCGCCCTGGCCAAGCCAGTTGAAATGACGGTGCAGCCCGCGGAAGCGCGTTGGGTCTCGGTGGCGCTGCGGGTGCCGCCCGAGGTGGCCGCCAAGGCCGGTACCGGCGCCCATGCCATCAAGTTCCAATTGAATGGCGCCGAAGTGGCGGGCTCTGTCTCGAAGGCGGGGCTGGCCTTGGAAGAAAAATCAACCTTTGTGGTGCCGCGCTAAGCTGGCGGTGCTAAGTTAATGAATCGCGGCGACGGAGACAAATGATCATGAGTACGCAAGACAAGAGCACGCAGACCTTGGCTGCTTCGGAAGGCCGCAAGTCCAAGTCCTGGTGGCGTGAGCCGATGATGTGGCTGGTGGTGGGTGGACCGAGCCTGGTGGTGGTGGCCAGTTTTGCCACCTTGAGCCTGGCCCTGAGTCATCCCGATCCGGTTCTGCAGGAGCAGGTGGTCAGCAGCAAGGCCAGCGGTACCAAGGCCATGTTGCCCGCGCGTGAGGCTCGCAACCACGCCGCCACAGGTGGGCAATGAATTCGCCGATCGGCTCTCCCTCCGCCGATCTGCCTGAGGCGCAAGGCGACGGTAGCAGCCGTCTGAGCCGCATGGCCATGGCGGTGATCTGGCCATCTTTCCTGATGGCGGGGGTGGTGGAGGCCTTGGTGTTTGCCGTGGTCGACCCGAGCGATCTGACCTGGTTTGGCGGGGCGCCAATGGACTTGCCTAGGCAAGCCATCTATACCTTGAGTTTCCTGCTGTTCTGGCTGGTCATTGGGCTGAGCTCCAGCCTGAGCTTGCTGCTGGCTGACCTGCCGAATCAGCCCGAGAACCCGCATCCGCGGGCTTGGCCGCGTTGAACCTAGCGTCTAGGTTTGCAGCAGGAGGCGAGCGAACAGTTTTGCGCGAGCGCAGGGGGGGGCAGGGCGTACGGGGGGCAGGGCGCCGTGACCGGCTTTCCTCCCCCAGCACAGACCTCGGCCTAGTTTGGTTCAGCAGGCTGTACTGTTGACCAGCTTTTGCAGGCCCGCTTGATCCAGGATGCGCAGATGACGCTGCTTCACTTCCAGCAGCCCTTCATCCTGGAACTTAGAGAAGGTGCGGCTGACGGTCTCCAGCTTCAAGCCCAGATAGCTACCAATCTCTTCGCGCGTCATGCGCAGCACCAGCGCTGCGGAGGAGAATCCGCGTGCCTGCAGGCGTTGCGTCAGGTTCAGCAAAAACGCGGCCAGACGCTCCTCGGCCCGCATGCTGCCCAGCAGCAACATCACGCCGTGGTCACGCACGATTTCGCGGCTCATGATCTTGTGGAACTGACGCTGCAGGTCGGTGAACTCGCGTGACAGCTCTTCCAACTGTTCGTAGGGAATCACGCAGACCGAAGAGTCCTCCAGGGCCACCGCGTCGCAGCTGTGGCGGTCGGTGCTGATCCCGTCCAGGCCCAGCAGTTCACCGGCCATCTGGAAGCCGGTCACCTGATCGCGGCCGTCTTCGGAGGCAACACAGGTTTTGAAAAAGCCGGTGCGCACTGCGTACAAAGATTGAAAACTGTCGCCACTGCGAAACAGGGTGTCACCGCGGCTGACTTGGCGGCGGGTGGCGACCAGTTTGTCGAGTTGAGCCAAATCATCCGAATGCAGGCCCACGGGCAGGCACAGTTCGCGCAAATTGCAGCTCGAACAGGCAACCTTCAGGGGTTCGATCTTGATCGGTAGCGTGGCGTTCATCATGGGCCTTGTTTCGATCCGGCTGGCGTGCCGGCTGACGGCTTCGTCGTGGCGTGAGCGCTCCGACGAGTCCTTGGAGAGTTGCGAAGTTTTGACGGGCATGAGCATGATGTACCTCAAACGTTGCCGCATTGTTGGTGCGAACAAGCGTGGGAAGCTTGATCCTGATCAAGTCGGGTGGCCAAAGCCTTGGCACAGTGTGCGCCATGGTACAGAACATTCAAGCCGCCCCCGCTTCGACCTCTTCGACGGCCACCCCTAATATCAACGAGGATCTGTTGCGTCGGTTCGACGTGTCCGGCCCGCGTTACACCTCTTACCCCACCGCCGATCGATTTGTGGAGGCCTTCACGGCCACCCAGTATGAGCAGGCGCTTGCGCAGCGGGCCAGTGGCTCGCTGGTGGGTGGGGCTTCGCCCTTGTCGCTGTACCTGCACATTCCTTTTTGTGAGTCGGTTTGTTATTACTGCGCCTGCAACAAGGTCATCACCAAGCATCATGACAAGGCCGCCGAGTACCTCGAAGCCCTGATCATCGAGATGGACCTGACGCTGGCTCATCTGGGTCGCGGTGCTTCGGTGTCTCAACTGCATCTGGGTGGCGGTTCGCCGACTTTTTTGAGCGATGCCGAGTTGACCCTGCTGATGCAGGCGCTGCGCGAGCGCTTCAAGGTGGCGCCGGGGGCCGAGGTGTCGATCGAGGTTGATCCGCGCACCGTCACGAACGAGCGACTGCGCCACTTGCGTGAACTCGGCTTCAATCGCCTCAGCTTCGGCGTGCAGGATTTCGATGCCGATGTGCAAAAGGCGGTGCACCGAATTCAAAGTTACGAAAGCGTCGAGGCCTTGATGCGCGCCTCGCGCGAGTTGGGCTTTGAGTCCACCAATGTGGACTTGATCTACGGTCTGCCATTGCAAACGCCGGAGTCTTTTGCGCGCACGATTGCGCAGGTGGGGGCCTTGAAGCCGGATCGGATCGCGCTCTATGGCTATGCCCACTTGCCGCAACGCTTCAAGCCGCAGCGCCGGATTGATTCGACGCAGTTGCCGCCGGCCGCAGACAAGGTGGCGATGCTGGCTGGAGCCATTGCGGGCTTCGAGACCCATGGCTACAGCTATATCGGCATGGATCACTTTGCGCTGTCGACCGATTCGCTGGCCGTGGCCAAGCGCCAGGGCCGTTTGCACCGGAATTTCCAGGGCTACAGCACGCAGTCCGATTGTGATTTGGTCGCGCTGGGCGTGTCGGCCATTGGCCGTGTCGGCGCCTGCTACAGCCAAAACGCCAAGACTTTGGATGAGTATTACGACGCCTTGCGCCAGGGGCAATTGCCGGTCAATCGCGGCCTTGCCTTGACCCGTGACGATATCGTGCGTCGTGCCGTCATCATGGCCTTGATGTGCCAAGGGCGGCTCGAGTTCGAGTCGATTTCCTTGGCGCATCTGGTCGACGTCAAAGACTACTTCAGGCCCGAGTTGGAACGCATGGCGGAGCTGGCCGAACAGGGCTTGGTCACCATTGAGCCCGATGCGATCCAAGTCACGCCGATGGGTTGGTACTTTGTGCGCGCGGTAGCCATGGTGTTTGACCGTTATCTGCAAGCCGACCGGAGCCGCGAGCGATTCTCTAGAATCATCTGATGCTTGATGTCGCACTCGCCGGCTCGGCCCTGATGATGGGCCTGGCCGGCACACCTCATTGTTTGGCCATGTGCGGCGCCTCCTGCGCCGCGGCCGGTGGGCGAGCGCCCTATGCTTTTCAATTCGGGCGTCTGTTGGGTTACAGCCTTGCCGGCGCACTAGCGGCCGGCAGCATGCAGGTCTTGAGTCAGTTGGGTCAGTCCACGGCCCTGTTGCGGCCGCTGTGGGTTTTGGTTCAGGTGGCGGCTTTTCTGTTGGGCATGGCCCTGTTGTTGCGCGGGCGCCAACCTGCGTGGCTTGAGCGCCTGGGGCAAGATGTCTCTCGGCAAGTTGAAGTGCCGGTAAGTGAGCTGCGGCGTGGTGGGGTCAGCATGGCAGGGTCTCGGCGCGTCGCGGTCGCTGGCATGGTCGGAATGGCTTGGGTGGCCTGGCCTTGCGGCCTCTTGCACTCGGCCCTGTTGCTCTCTGCTTTGGCATCTGGCCCCGTCCAAGGCGGTTTGGTGATGTCTGCTTTTGCCTTGACTTCCGGCGCCGGACTGGCTTTGGGGCCCTGGTTGTTGAGTCGTCTGCGCCGGGGCGGCACTGACGGCGCCAGTGCTGTGCGCCTGTCGGTGCGACTCGGGGGACTGGGCTTGGCCTTGGGCTCGGGCTGGGCCTTGGGCCACGGTGTATGGGCTCAGGTGGTCGCGGTATGCGGACAGTGGGCCTGATTCGCGCCACGTGTTTTTCTAAGACTTATATAAGACTTGAGTTCGCGGAGGGCGCCGCTGACTTAGAATCAGCGCCCTAATCGTTCCACTCCTTGGGCCAGAAGATGGCCGATCTGGAAACCACATGACAACAACGCAGCCGACCATCATCTACACCCTGACCGACGAGGCCCCGCTGCTGGCGACGGCGTCGTTCCTGCCCATCGTGCAGGCCTTCACGGCGCCGGCAGGCGTTCGTGTCGAGACCAGCGATATTTCCGTGGCGGGCCGCATCCTGGGTCAGTTCCCGGAATTCCTGAGTGAGGAGCAGCGTCAGCCCGACCGCCTGTCCGAGTTGGGCAAGCTGACCCTGAAGCCGGAAGCCAACATCATCAAGCTGCCCAATATCAGCGCTTCGGTGGCGCAGCTGAAGGCGGCGATCAAGGAACTGCAAGGCAAGGGCTACCCGATCCCGGACTATCCGGAAAGCCCCAAGACCGACGAAGAAAAAGACATCCGCGCCCGCTACGGCAAGTGCATCGGCAGCGCGGTGAACCCGGTGCTGCGTGAAGGCAACTCCGACCGCCGCGCGCCCAAGGCCGTCAAGGAATACGCCCGCAAGAACCCGCACAGCATGGCCGATTGGAGCCAGGCTTCGCGCTCGCATGTCTCGCACATGCATGGCGGCGACTTCTATCACGGCGAAAAGTCCATGACCTTGGACCGTGCCCGCAACGTCAAGATGGAGCTGATCACCAAGAGCGGTCAGACCATCGTGCTCAAGCCCAAGGTGGCCTTGCTAGACCGCGAGGTCATCGACAGCATGTACATGAGCAAGAAGGCGCTGCTGGATTTCTATGAAAAGGAAATCGAAGACGCGCGCCAGACGGGCGTGATGTTCTCGCTGCACGTCAAGGCCACGATGATGAAGGTCTCGCACCCCATCGTCTTCGGCCACTGCGTGAAGATCTTCTACCGCGAGGCTTTCGACAAGCACGGCAAGCTGTTTGAAGAACTGGGCATCAACGTCAACAACGGCATGGTCGATCTGTACAACAAGATCGCCACGCTGCCTCAGAGCAAGCAAGACGAGATCAAGCGCGATCTGCATGCCTGCCACGAGCACCGCCCCGAGCTGGCCATGGTGGACTCGGCCAAGGGCATCACCAATTTCCATTCGCCCAACGACATCATCGTTGACGCTTCAATGCCGGCCATGATCCGCAACGGCGGCAAGATGTGGGGCGCCGATGGCCGCTTGAAGGACGTCAAGGCCGTGATGCCGGAGTCGACCTTCGCCCGCATCTATCAGGAGATGATCAACTTCTGCAAGTGGCACGGTGCCTTCGATCCCAAGACCATGGGCACGGTGCCCAATGTCGGCTTGATGGCTCAGCAGGCCGAAGAGTACGGCTCGCATGACAAGACTTTCGAGATCTCGGAAGACGGCGTGGCCAATATCACCGATCTGGACACCGGCGAAGTGCTGATGAGCCAGGACGTGGAGCAGGGCGACATCTGGCGCATGTGCCAGTGCAAGGACGCCGCCATCCGTGACTGGGTCAAGCTGGCCGTCAACCGTGCTCGCAACTCCGGCATGCCGGTGGTGTTCTGGTTGGATCAGTACCGCCCGCACGAGGCGCAGCTGATCACCAAGGTCAAGATGTACCTGCACGAGCACAACACGGCCGGCCTGGACATCCAGATCATGAGCCAAGTGCGCGCCATGCGTTACACCCTGGAGCGCGTGATCCGCGGCTTGGACACCATCAGCGCCACCGGCAACATTTTGCGCGACTACCTGACCGACCTGTTCCCCATCATGGAACTCGGCACCTCGGCCAAGATGCTGTCCATCGTGCCCTTGATGGCGGGTGGCGGCATGTACGAGACCGGCGCGGGCGGCTCGGCGCCTAAGCATGTGCAGCAGCTGGTGGAAGAAAACCACCTGCGCTGGGACTCGCTGGGCGAGTTCTTGGCCCTGGCAGTCAGCCTGGAAGACTTGGGTCTGAAGAACAACAACCCCAAGGCCAAGCTGCTCGCCAAGACGCTGGACGCGGCAACAGGCCAACTGCTGGACAACAACAAGAACCCCAGCCCCAAGACCGGCCAGCTGGACAACCGCGGCAGCCAGTTCTACCTGTCCCTGTACTGGGCCCAGGCCTTGGCTGCGCAGACCGAGGATGCCGAGTTGGCCGCCAAGTTCGCGCCTCTGGCAAAGACTCTGGCCGAGAAAGAAGCCGTCATCGTCGCCGAATTGGCAGCGGTGCAAGGCAAGCCTGTTGATATCGGGGGTTACTACAAGCCCGATGCAAACAAGCTGGCTGAAGTGATGCGCCCCAGCGCCAGCTTCAATGCTGCTTTGGCAAGCGTGCTTGCCTGACTTTGAATCGGCCAAGAAGAATTTCGTTTGAAGTTCTTCCGTCTTTAAAACTTGGAAAGCCGGCGCCGAGCGTCGGCTTTTTTCATGGCTCATTGCTTGATTGAAAGTCGCTAGAATTTTCCGCATTTCGAGCGACGCCTTCTCGGCTATTTCCGGAGTACTTCTTCCATGTTCCAGCATATTCAGATCCCTGCGAAGGGCTCCAAAATCACCGTCAACGCTGACCACACATTGAGTGTGCCGGATCAGCCCATCATTCCCTACATCGAGGGTGATGGCACTGGCTTCGATATCACGCCGGTGATGCTCAAGGTGGTTGATGCGGCTGTGGCCAAGGCTTATGGCGGCAGCCGGCAGATTCACTGGATGGAGATCTTTGCCGGTGAGAAGGCGACCAAGGTGTACGGTCCAGACGTCTGGCTGCCGGCCGAGACCTTGGAGGCCTTGAAAGATTATGTGGTGTCCATCAAGGGCCCGTTGACCACGCCCGTGGGTGGCGGCATCCGTTCGCTGAACGTGGCCCTGCGTCAAGAGCTTGACCTTTATGTGTGCCTGCGCCCAGTGCGTTACTTCCCCGGTGTGCCTTCGCCGGTGAAAGAGCCGCACAAGACCGATATGGTGATCTTCCGTGAGAACTCGGAAGACATCTACGCCGGCATTGAGTTCGAAGCCCAAAGCGACAAGGCCAAGAAGCTGATCAAGTTCCTGCAAGAGGAAATGGGCGTCAAGAAGATCCGTTTCCCCGAGACTTCGGGTCTTGGCGTCAAGCCGGTGTCGATTGAGGGTACCGAGCGTCTGGTGCGCAAGGCCATTCAGTACGCCATCGACAATGACAAGCCCAGCGTCACCATCGTGCACAAGGGCAACATCATGAAGTACACGGAAGGCGGCTTCCGTGACTGGGCCTATGCATTGGCGCAAAAGGAGTTTGGCGCCGAGTTGATCGATGGCGGCCCCTGGTGTCGCCTGATCAGCCCGAAGAGCGGCAAGCCCATCACCATCAAGGACTCGATCGCCGACGCCTTCTTGCAGCAAATTCTGTTGCGTCCCGCCGAGTACTCGGTTATCGCGACGTTGAATCTGAACGGCGACTACGTGTCCGACGCGCTGGCCGCTCAGGTCGGTGGCATTGGCATCGCCCCGGGCGCCAATCTGAGCGATTCGATCGCGATGTTCGAAGCCACCCACGGCACCGCACCGAAGTACGCCGGCAAGGACTATGTGAACCCGGGCTCCGAAATCCTCTCGGCCGAAATGATGTTGCGCCACATGGGTTGGACGGAAGCTGCCGACCTCATCATCGAGTCGATGGGCAAGTCCATTCTGAGCAAGAAGGTCACTTATGACTTCGCCCGCCTGATGGACGGCGCGACCCAGGTGTCTTGCTCCGGCTTTGGCCAAGTCATGATCGACCATATGTGATCGCCGGGCGGTGCGTCTGCCGGTCTTCAATGGCCCATCAGAAGCGCTGCCTAAAGACAAAAGGCCCGCATGCAGCGGGCCTTTTCATTGATGCAGGCGAAAAACGATGCCGGCGCCCAAGGCTCTGAACTTAGGCGGCCGCAGTCATCTCCGCATGGGCTGCTTGCTGCATGGCCTCGATGGGCGTGATGTTCTGCGCCAACTGGCCTTTCGGGCCGTCGACCAGGTCGAAACTCACGCGCCCACCCTGTTGAAGGGTGCGAAAGCCCTCCATTTGGATGGCTGAAAAATGTGCGAACACATCGGCGCCTCCTGATTCCGGCTCGATAAAGCCAAAACCCTTAGCGTCGTTGAACCATTTGACTGTTCCTGAGGCCATTCCAGACTCCTTCCTCGATTCTGCTGTGCTTGCTTTGTTGTGCGGCGCTTGCTGCACGCGGCGCATTTTTGAATTGCGCCCAAGCTGTGTCAATTTGGGACCTGCCCGGATGGGGTCGACCCTGATGTGGTACCAGCGTGTGAAAAAAGCGCTGCCGGACGGCCAATTCAATGCTTGCAATTGCTGGCTTCGGCGCAAGATGCATCCGGTGGCCCCAGCGAGTCTCTGCGTCGCCGGCCCTCAGTCGATAGAATCAGGACATGCCAGATCTTCCCCGTCAACCACCCGTGCCACCGGCCGGACCGCCAGGTCGAGATGACTTCGATGGCACCACCACTGTCGAGCGCCTGACCCAGAAAACCGAGCCGCCTCGGCTGTACCAAGTTCTGCTTCTGAACGACGATTTCACGCCAATGGAATTTGTCGTGATGGTTTTGCAGGAATATTTCCGCCATGATCTGGATACAGCGACCCAGATCATGCTCAAAATCCACCACGATGGGCGTGGGGTCTGTGGCGTCTTCAGCAAGGACGTTGCAGCGACGAAAGTCGAGTTGGTGCTGGCAGCCGCAAGGCGGGCCGGCCATCCTTTGCAGTGCATTATGGAGGCCGCATGATTGCGCAAGAGCTTGAAGTTAGCCTGCACATGGCGTTCGTCGAAGCGCGCCAGCAGCGCCACGAGTTCATCACCGTCGAGCACTTGCTGATGGCTTTGTTGGACAACCCCTCCGCGGCCGAGGTGCTGCGCGCCTGTTCGGCCAATCTGGATGATTTGCGCAAGAGTTTGGCGCAGTTCATCAAGGAGAACACCCCCACCGTGGGCGGCGCCGACGAGGTGGATACCCAGCCGACGCTGGGCTTTCAGCGCGTGATTCAGCGCGCCATCATGCATGTGCAGTCGACCGGCAGCGGCAAGAAGGAAGTCACCGGCGCCAATGTGCTGGTGGCCATCTTCGGCGAGAAGGATTCGCACGCCGTGTACTACCTGCACCAGCAAGGCGTGACCCGTCTGGATGTGGTGAACTTCATTGCTCACGGCATCAAGAAGTCAGATCCGCCCGAGGCTCCGAAGGGGCAGGAGGGCGGCAGCGCCGCCGAGACCGAGCGCGAGGACGCCGAAGGTCAGGGCAAGGGTTCGCCGCTGGAGCAATTCACCCAGAACCTGAACCAACAAGCCAAGGACGGCAAGATCGATCCCTTGATCGGCCGCGAATTGGAAGTTGAGCGGGTGGTGCAGATTCTGTGCCGTCGCCGCAAGAACAACCCCTTGCTGGTGGGCGAGGCCGGTGTCGGCAAGACCGCCATCGCCGAGGGCTTGGCTTGGCGCATCACCGAGGGCGATGTGCCCGAGGTGCTGGCCGAAGCGGTGGTTTATTCGCTCGACATGGGTTCGCTGCTGGCGGGTACCAAGTACCGCGGAGACTTTGAGCAACGCCTGAAGGCGGTGCTGAAACAACTGAAGGATCAGCCGAACGCCATCCTGTTCATCGACGAAATCCACACGCTGATTGGTGCTGGTGCGGCCTCTGGCGGCACGCTGGATGCGAGCAATCTGCTCAAACCGGCCTTGTCCAGCGGTGCCATGAAGTGCATCGGTGCGACCACCTTCAGCGAGTACCGCGGCATCTTTGAGAAGGACGCGGCCCTGTCACGTCGTTTCCAAAAGGTCGATGTGGCTGAGCCTTCGGTCGAGCAGACGGTGGAAATTTTGAAGGGTCTGAAGTCGCGCTTTGAGGAGCATCACAGCGTCAAGTACGCGCTGGGTGCCCTGCAGGCTGCGGCCGAGTTGTCGGCCAAGTACATCAATGACCGCCATCTGCCGGACAAAGCTATCGATGTGATCGACGAAGCCGGAGCGGCCCAGCGCATCCTGCCCAAGAACAAGCAGAAGAAGACCATCACTCGCAACGAGGTCGAAGACATCGTCGCCAAGATCGCGCGTATCCCGCCGGCCTCGGTGTCCAGCGATGATCGCGGCAAGCTGAAGACCCTGGATCGCGATCTGAACAGCGTGGTGTTTGGCCAAGAACCGGCCATCGAGGCTCTGGCTGCTGCCATCAAGATGGCTCGCTCGGGTCTTGGCAAGCCGGACAAGCCGATTGGCAGCTTCCTGTTCAGCGGCCCCACTGGCGTCGGCAAGACCGAGGTGGCCAAGCAGTTGGCTTACATCCTGGGCATCGAGCTGATTCGCTTTGACATGTCAGAGTACATGGAGCGTCATGCCGTGAGCCGCCTGATCGGCGCGCCACCGGGCTATGTTGGCTTTGACCAAGGCGGATTGCTCACCGAGGCCATCACCAAGAAGCCGCATGCGGTGCTCTTGCTGGACGAAATCGAGAAGGCGCACCCGGATGTATTCAACGTGCTGCTGCAGGTGATGGACCATGGCTCGCTGACCGACAACAACGGCCGCAAGGCCGACTTCCGCAACGTCATCATCATCATGACGACCAATGCGGGCGCCGAGACGATGAACAAGTCGACCATTGGTTTCACCAACTCGCGCCAGCAAGGCGATGAGATGGGCGACATCAAACGCTTGTTCACGCCCGAGTTCCGTAATCGCCTGGATGCCATCGTCTCCTTCCGCGCGTTGGATGAAGAAATCATCATGCGCGTGGTCGACAAGTTCTTGCTGCAGCTGGAAAGTCAGTTGCAAGAGAAGAAGGTCGAGGTCACGTTCAGCGATGCCTTGCGCAAGCATCTGGCCAAGAAGGGCTTCGACCCGCTGATGGGCGCACGCCCGATGCAGCGCTTGATCCAGGACACGATCCGTCGTGCCTTGGCGGACGAATTGCTTTTCGGCCGTTTGGTCGAAGGCGGGCGCCTGAGCGTGGATGTGGACGAAGTCGGCGAGGTTCAGTTGGACATTCAGCCGCTGAAGGTTCGCGACAACAAGCCCAAGGCGGAGCCGGCCACGGCCAACTGATCTCGCGGCATGGCCGCAGCACCCTGAAGACAGGCCCGAGTGGCCTGTTTTTTATTGCCGAAGATCTTGTTGGAAAAAGCCCGCCAGCAGTTGGTACACAGCTGGGTGCGCGGCCCACAGTGCCTCGGGGGCCACGAAGAAAGCTTCGCTGGCGACCGCAAAAAACTCTTCCGGGCTCTCGCTGCCGTAAGCGTCGATGGGAGAGGGCAGGTCTTGCTCGACCCGTTCGCAGAAAGCCTGCCATTCCGCATTCAGCACCTGCAGCCATTGCTCGCGCGCAGCCATGTTTGGCAGGGGCGGGACGCCGTCGGCGAATCCGTCTCGCATATCGATGATGTGGGCGAACTCGTGGATCACCACATTGAAGACGCCGGCTTCATGGGGGTCCATGCTTGCGATATCGCCCTCGTCTTTGATGGCCGCCCAGGTCAGCATCAATGGCCCACCTTCCATGGCCTCGCCGGCAAGGGCCTCTTCATAAAAGTGAACGATGCCGTCTTCATCGACGATTTCACGTTGCGCCAGCACCTCATCGGCATGCATGACGATGCCAATAAAGCCCGAGTACCAGTCCAGGCCAAGTCGCAGCACGGGCAAACAGGCCTGGGCGGCCACGGCGACGGCCACTTCATCAGTGACCACAAAGCCGGCGGCGCCGTGAAACTCTTTCTCGGCCAGAAAGAGTGAACACAAGCGCCGCAGTTCTTGCTGGTCAGCCGGGCTGCGCCTGGCCAAAAAGGGGTAGCGCAGCAGCGTCAGTTGCCAAAGCGCATCGGGGATGGCGTGCCGGCGCAGGGCCTGGGCTTCACGGCGCTGTCGCCAGGACTCCCGGAGCCAATGCCACATCAGGCCAGAGCAATCCGGCGCAGACCGGCTTGTCGCAGTCGCAGCACATCGCCGCGCGGTGCTTCTTCAGACTCAAAGTCCCAGTCGCTCAGCACATGACGTTGCAGACCATCAGACAGTTGATGCGTGGTCGGGCGGTGGGTGTGGCCGTGAATCATGGCGGAGCATTGCGTGGCTTGGAGCCACTCCATACAAGCCTGGGTGTCCAGGTCGCTCCATTGTTCCTGCATCGCTTGCTGGTTCTGGCTGCCCTCGCGCATCTGCTGCGCCAAGGCGCGGCGCACAGGCAAGGGCTGAGCTAAGAACTGCTGCTGCCAAGTGCTGTTCCGCACTTGCGCTCGGAACGCTTGATAGGCCACGTCGGAGAGACAAAGCGCATCGCCGTGAGTCAACAGCCAGCGTTGCCCGAAAGCAATCAGCACGGTCGGGTCGCTTAGCGCTTGAATGCCGCAATCGGCCAGCATTTCCGGGCCCAGCAGAAAGTCTCGGTTGCCGGCCATAAAGGCCAGGTGCAGTCTTTGGCTGGCGCTGCGCAAGATCTCGACGCAGCGCAACTCAAAGGGGTCGAAGCGAGCGTCGTCGCCAACCCAGACCTCGAAGATGTCGCCCAGCAAGAAGATCGCGTCGGCGCTGGTTTCTTGCAGATGGCGCTCCAAGGCCGCCAAGGTGGCGGGGGTCTTCTCTGAGAGATGCAAGTCCGAAAGGAACTCGATGCGGCGCCATTCGGCCGGCGCCGTCAATTCATCAAAAGAGAGCAGGGGCGCAGCCAAATCGCTGGTGGATTTGGCTTGCCCCTTCAAGTCACCGGAAGAATCAGGCAAGTTCAACGGCGCGCTCGATCACCACATTCTCCAGCGGAACATCGTCGTGACCGCTGGCGCGACCGGTGCGAACCTTCTCGATCGCATCGACCACTTCCTTGCCGCTGACGACCTTGCCGAACACGGCATAGCCCCAGCCCGAAGGGGTTTCCGACTTGAAGTTCAAGAAACCGTTGTTGGTGGTGTTGATGAAGAACTGGGCCGAGGCCGAGTGCGGCGCGCTGGTGCGGGCCATGGCCAGGGTGTAGTGTTCGTTGGTCAGGCCGTTATTGGCCTCGTTCTTGATCTCGCCGGTGGTCGGCTTTTGCTTCATGCCGGCTTCAAAACCGCCGCCCTGGATCATGAAACCCTTGATGACGCGGTGGAAGACGGTGCCGTTGTAGTGGCCGCTGCGCACATAGGACAGGAAGTTCTCGGTCGTCACCGGTGCCTTGACGTCATCGAGTTCGATCACGATCAGGCCGTGGTTGGTATGCAGTTCGACGGTTTTGCTCATTTTTTGGTTTCCACAATGGCTTTGTTGATGATGATGGGGGTCAGCGGCACGTTTTGTTGACCGTTGCGATCGCCGACCGGTTGGGCGCGAATCTTGTCCACCACGTCCATGCCTTCGATGACTTGGCCGAACACGGCGTAGCCTTGGCCGTCGCGTGCGTTGTCAGCGTCAAGGAAGGCGTTGTCGACGGTGTTGATGAAGAATTGCGAGGTGGCCGAATTGGGGTCATTGGTGCGCGCCATCGCAATGCTGCCGCGCACGTTCAGCAGACCGTTGCGCGATTCCAGTGGAATCGGCGGCCGGGTCGGCAACTGCTTCATGTCCTTGGTGAATCCGCCGCCTTGGATCATGAAGTTCTCGATCACGCGGTGGAAGATCAGGCCGTTGTAATGGCCGGCCTTCACGTAGGCCAAGAAGTTGGCGGCGGATTTGGGGGCCTTCTCGGCATTCAGTGCAATGCGGATGTCGCCTTCACTGGTGCTCAGTTTGATGGTCTGCGCCTGGGCGCTGACCGACAGTGCGGCCAGGCTCAAGCTCAGGCCGCAATTCAGGGCGAGTTGGCGCAGCAGGTGCAGTGAGGACTTGTTTTGAGTTGCTTGCATGAGATCTCTTCTGGAACAACGGAGTTTCGAGGCGGAGCTTCAGGATGCAGAAAGCCGGATTGTCACTCAATCATTGCGGCGTCTGGCCGTCGCCACTGCTCGGGCCTTGTGGCAGGCTCAGCAAGTCCTGGGTCCGTTTGAGCTTTTGCTTCAGTGCCACCGACGGGGCGGTTTGAGCCTGCTGGGCGCGCTGAAAGGCGCGTGCGGCTAAGCGCAGCAGCACATCGCCTAGGTTCTCCTGAGCCTGTGCGTGCGTGGGTTGCAGCCTTAGCGCTTGCTCCAGGTCCTTTTGGGCCTGATCCAATTCACCACGGGCGGCGCGAATCACGGCCAGATTGTTATAGGGCTCGGCAATGTCCGGGTAGTCTTGCGTCAGCGCGGTGAAGAGTTCGATGGCCGCGGCCTGCTCCCCCAACTCCATGCGCATGACCCCGAGGGCAAACCGCAGCTTGAGTTCATTGGGCGTGACGGCGAGTGCTTTCTCGACCGTGGTCACGGCTTGGCTGCGTTGTCCGGCCAGCCATTGGCGTTGCGCGATGTCCAGTTCGGAGGCTTTGGCCAAGCTGGCGCCAAGGAGCAGGACCAGTGACAGCAGGCAGTGAATCGGCGTGGAGATTTTGCGGCTTTGCATCGGGATGGGTGGCTGTGGTCGGCGCCTTAGGTCGGCGGAAGAGGCGCCCGGTGCGGCCCGGGGGGAGGGTCATCGCGGAGGCGGGCGGCCCGGGCCAGCCGCTATACTGAGCGTCATTCTACGGCGCCCCGCCCGAAGTCGGACCGCTCGCGGATCTGGTGTCGGCGGCCGGTGCCGACGTCCTCCCAGTGAACCGCAGCTGATTGTTTCGATCTCGATCGCTGGAAACTCCAGAGTCCGCGATTCGCGCCGAAGCAAGCCCCAATAGCGCCATGTCCCTTCGCATCTACAACACCTTGAGCCGTTCGGTTCAGCCCTTCACGCCACTTGAGCCCGGTCATGCGCGCATGTATGTCTGCGGCATCACGATTTATGACCTCTGCCATGTCGGTCATGCGCGCATGATGGTGGCGTTTGATCTGGTCTATCGCTGGTTGCGGGCCAGTGGCTACAAGGTCAGCTATGTGCGCAACATCACCGACATCGATGACAAGATCATCCGTCGTGCGCTGGAGCGTGGTATCCCGATTCGGCAGTTGACCGAAGAGATGGTGCAGGCCATGCACGCGGATCTGGATGCCTTGGGCGTGGAGCGCCCGACCCATGAGCCGCGCGCCACCGAGTATGTGCCGCAGATGCTGTCGATGATTGGCAAGCTGGAAGGCAAGGGCCTCGCTTACCGCGCCAGCAATGGCGATGTGAATTATTCGGTGCGCGCCTTCCCCGGCTACGGCAAATTGTCGGGCCGGTCCCTGGATGATTTGCGCGCCGGCGAGCGCGTGGCGGTCGATGACGGCAAGCAAGATCCGCTCGACTTTGTGCTCTGGAAGGCGGCCAAGCCCGAAGAACCGGCCGATGCGAAGTTTGCCTCCGACTATGGGCCCGGCCGTCCGGGCTGGCATATCGAATGCTCGGCCATGGCCTGCGCCTTGCTGGGGCGGCAATTTGATTTGCATGGCGGCGGAGCGGATCTGCAGTTCCCCCACCATGAGAACGAAATCGCACAGAGTGAAGGTGCCAACGGCGTTGGCCCGGCGACGATTTGGGCGCACAACGGCCTGCTGAATGTCGACCACGTGAAGATGTCCAAGTCCTTGGGTAACTTCTTCACCATTCGCGAAGTGCTGCAGCGCTATGACGCCGAGACGCTGCGTTACTTCATGCTGCGCACGCATTACCGCAGCCCCTTCAATTTCAGTGACGTCAATCTGGACGACGCGCGCAATTCGCTGCGCCGTCTCTACACGGCCTTGGATGGTCTGGACCTCTCGGCCCAAGAGGCGGAGATCGATTGGGCGCATCCGCAGGCGGCCGCATTCCGTGCCGCCATGGACGATGACTTCAATACGCCCGGGGCGGTGGCGGTGCTGTTCGAGTTGGCCGCCGAGGTCAATCGCAGTCGTTCGCTCGCCGATGCCGCGCTGCTGAAGCGCCTGGCCGGTGTGCTGGGCTTTTTGCAGCAACTGCCGCGTGACTATTTGCAGGCCGGCAGCGGGCTCGATGAGTCTGCAATCGCTGCGCAAATCGATGCACGCGCAGCGGCCAAGGCCGCACGTGACTTTGCCGCTGCCGACCGCATCCGCGACGAGTTGTTGGCACAAGGCATTGCACTGAAGGATTCGCCCTCCGGCACGACTTGGACGCGGGCCTGACGTGGCGCGTTCATCGGCGACCGGGGTGACCCCGGACTATTGGGACGAGGCTTGCCGCCACTTGGTCAAGCGCGACCGGGTAATGAAGAAGTTGATCCCGCAGTTTGGCGAGGCCAGGCTGCAGGGGCGCAGTGACGCCTTCACCACGCTGGCTCGCTCCGTCATTGGCCAGCAAATCTCGGTCAAAACGGCTCAGGCCACCTGGGAAAAATTTGCCGGCTTGATGGTGGGCAGCTCGGCGCGGGTGCAGCCGGCGGCCGTGCTGGCTTTGCCCGAGGGAGCCTTGAAGGGCATTGGCTTGCCGCCACGCAAGATCGAGTATCTGAGCGACTTGGCGCAGCATTTCGAGGCCGGAGCGGTGCATGTGCGGCAATGGACGCAGATGGATGACGAGGCCATCATTGATGAGTTGGTGGCGATCCGCGGCATTGGCCGCTGGACGGCCGAAATGTTCCTGATTTTTCACTTGACGCGCCCGAATGTGTTGCCGCTGGATGACCCGAGGTTGATCAAGGGCATCAGCGAAAATTACTTCTCGGGTGAGCCGGTGTCGCGTGCCGAGGCGCGTGAATTGGGCGAGGCCTGGGCCCCTTACCGCTCGGTAGCCACATGGTACATTTGGCGTAGCCTCGATCCGCTCCCGGTGGAGTAGACATTCCCCCTCCTCGGGCGGCCACTTACAATGGGCTGTCTGATACAGGACCTTCCTCACTGAAAAAGAATCGCAGGATGAGCAAGAAACATTTCCTCGAATTCGAGCAGCCGATCGCCGAGCTCGAAACCAAGATTGAAGAGCTGCGCTACGTGCAAAGCGAGTCAGCGGTTGACATCTCCGAAGAGATCGACCGACTCAGCAAGAAAAGCCAGCAGCTGACCAAGGACGTCTACGCCAATGTGGCGCCGTGGCAGGTTTATCAGATCGCCCGACACCCGCAGCGTCCGCAAACCCTCGACTATTGCGCCGAGGTCTTCACCGAATTCCAAGAACTGCACGGCGACCGTCACTTCGCCGATGACGCGGCGATCGTTGGTGGTTTGGCTCGATTCAATGGCCAGCCCTGCATGGTCGTGGGTCACCAGCGGGGATCTGACGCCAAGGAGCGCACCTTGCGCAACTTTGGCATGCCGCGTCCCGAGGGCTATCGCAAGGCTTTGCGCTTGATGAAGCTGGCTGAGAAGTTTGGCCTGCCGGTTTTCACCATGATTGACACCATGGGTGCCTATCCCGGCATCGGTGCTGAAGAACGTGGTCAGTCCGAGGCGATTGGCCGCAATATCTTCGAGATGGCGCAGTTGGAAGTGCCCATCATCGCCACGGTGATCGGCGAGGGCGGCTCCGGTGGCGCGCTGGCCATTGGCGTTGCCGATCAGGTGTTGATGTTGCAGTTCTCGGCCTACTCGGTGATCTCGCCGGAAGGCTGCGCCTCGATTTTGTGGAAGTCTTCGGAGCGTGCGCCCGAAGCCGCCAGCGCCTTGGGCATTACCGCCCACCGCCTGAAGGCCATGGGTCTGGTCGACAAGATCGTCAATGAACCGGTGGGCGGCGCTCATCGTGACAATAAGCAGATGGCGTCCAACCTGAAGCGCGCGCTCGGCGAAGCTTTGCGCCAGGTCAGTGACCTGAAGCCGAAGGAACTGCTGGATCGTCGTTACGACCGCTTGCAGGCCTACGGCCGTTTTGGCGACACCAAGAGCCGCTGATCAGGCTTGAATCGTCCTTGAGTCGCTGTGTCGCCGTTGCTTACAGCGGTGGCCGCGACTCCACCGCACTTTTGCATGCGGTGGCTCATCAGGCCCAACGGCTGAACCAGGAGCAGGGCGCGGGCCTAGAGGTGCTGGCGCTGCATGTGCACCATGGGCTGAGCCCGCAAGCCGACGCTTGGCTATGGCATTGCCAAAACCAATGTGACGCCTGGGCCGAGAGTGGTCTTCCCCTTCGATTGCAAACCTGCCGCCTGAGCACAGCGCCCGCAGCGGCGCAAAGCGTTGAAGCCTGGGCGCGCGAGCAGCGTTATGCGGCTCTCAGTCGCATGGCTCGTGAGGGTTCTGCAAGCTTGATTCTGCTCGCCCACCATCGACGTGATCAGGCTGAAACCTTGTTGTTGCAGGCCTTGCGCGGCGCCGGTGTGGCAGGCTTGGCCGGCATGCCGATGCAGCAGTGGCGGGATGATGGGCTGTGCTGGGCGCGGCCCTGGCTGGACCTGCCGCGCGAGTCGGTACAGGCCTATGTTCGGCAGCACGCTTTGACGCACATCGAGGATGACAGCAATACCGACACGCGTTTCGCCCGTAACCGACTGCGTCTCGATGTGTGGCCGGCCTTGTTGGCGGCCTTCCCGCAGGCCGAGTTGAGTTTGGCGCGCTCAGCCACTTGGGCTCAGCAGGCTCTGGCCTTGCAGGACGAAGTGGCTGCAGAGGATCTGCAGCGTCTGTCAGACGGGCAGTCGGGCTTGGCTGTCCAAGGCTTGCTCGGCCTTAGTGCCGTGCGAGCACGGAATGCCTTGCGTGCCTGGTTGGCCGAGCAGACCGGGCGGCCGGCACCATCCAGTCTGGTACTCCGTTTGGAGCGCGAGTTAGGTCAGGGCGATGTGGCGACCTGGCCCTATGCAGACGGGGTTTTGCGCTTGTACCGAGGGCGTTTGAGTTGGCAGCGCAAGGCTCCCGAGGCTGCAGCCGAGTCGGCGAAGGCAATGAAGTCTGTCTCGATCGATCTTTCCGCGCCGGGCCGCTATCCTCAAGCCGAGTGGGGGGGGGCTTGGCTGCTTGAGGAGACGATGGGGACGGGTGTCGATCCGAAGCGCCTGCGTGCAGTGCTGATGCGTTCGCGCAGCGGTGGTGAGCAGTTTCAGCGTGCACCGAACAGTTGCCCGCGCAGCCTCAAGAAGGCCTATCAGGAAGCCGGTGTTCCGAGCTGGCTTCGACAGGGACCGCTGTTGTTCGTCGATGCTGAGTTGCTGTATGTGCCGGGGCTTGGCCTGGATGCCAGGCAGCTCACCGCGCCGGGTGAGCCCGCTTATAAGCTGAGCTGGGTGCCCGATTCCAAGCAGTTTTCGTAACTCGATTGATCGTCATAATGCTGCAATGCAGCAGCTAGAATCGAAGGCTGCGACCGCGGCGCATCACCCGACCGGGATCTTGACCCCCGCGCAAAAACTCTTCCTATGGCCTTGATTGTTCACAAGTACGGCGGCACCTCGATGGGGTCGACCGAGCGCATTCGAAATGTTGCCAAGCGCGTCGCCAAATGGGCGCGTGCGGGCCATCAAATGGTGGTCGTGCCTTCGGCCATGAGCGGCGAAACCAACCGTTTGCTGGGCTTGGCCAAAGAGCTGTCTCCCGCCGTGGGCAGCGCTGAGCTGAACCGGGAACTCGACATGATTGCCGCCACCGGCGAGCAGGTGTCGGTGGGGCTGCTGGCGATTGCTTTGCAAGCCGAAGGCCTGGAGGCGGTCAGCTACACCGGCTGGCAAGTACCTGTCGCCACCGACTCCAGCTACACCAAGGCACGCATTGAGAGCATTGACGACACGCGCGTGCGCGCCGATTTGGACGCCGGCAAGGTTGTGGTCATTGCGGGCTTCCAAGGCATTGATGAAGACCACAACATCACGACCTTGGGGCGCGGCGGTTCCGACACCTCTGCCGTTGCGATTGCAGCCGCGATGAAGGCCGCCGAATGCTTGATTTACACCGATGTGGATGGTGTCTACACCACCGACCCGCGCATCGTGCCCGAGGCGCGTCGCCTGCACACCATCAGCTTTGAAGAAATGCTGGAGATGGCCTCGCTGGGTTCGAAGATTCTGCAAATCCGCTCGGTGGAGTTTGCGGGCAAATACCGGGTGCCCCTGCGTGTGCTGTCGAGCTTCACACCCTGGGATATCGCCATCGAAGAAGAGGCCAAGTCTGGCACGCTGATCAGTTTTGAAGAGGACGAGAAAATGGAACAAGCCGTCGTTTCGGGTATTGCCTTCAACCGCGATGAGGCCAAGGTGACGCTGCTGGGCGTGCCGGACAAGCCAGGCATTGCTTTCCAAATTCTGGGCCCGGTGGCCGATGCCAATATCGACATCGACGTCATCATCCAGAACGTCTCACACGACGGCAAGACCGACTTCAGCTTCACCGTGCACCGCAACGACTATGCGCGCACCATGGAGTTGCTGGAGAAGACCGTCGGCCCGGCGACTCAGGCCTCCAAGGTCATGGGTGATGCGCGCATCTGCAAGGTGTCCATCGTCGGCATCGGCATGCGCTCGCACGTGGGCGTGGCCTCCAAGATGTTCCGCGCGCTGAGCGAAGAGGGCATCAACATCCAGATGATCTCCACCAGCGAGATCAAGACCAGCGTCGTGATCGATGAGAAGTACATGGAGTTGGCCGTGCGTGCTTTGCACCGCGCCTTCGAATTGGAACAAATTTCTGCCTAAGTCTTGAAAGGCCTTGAAAACTTAGTATAGAATTCAAGGCTGCGCTGGAGTCGTGACCGAGTGGCCGAAGGTGCTCCCCTGCTAAGGGAGTATGTGGGCAAAACCTGCATCGAGAGTTCGAATCTCTCCGACTCCGCCAAGTAATGCGAAACCCTTGATCTGCAAGAGAAATCTTGTGAATCAAGGGTTTTTGCTTTGTGGCGAGCAGAAGCACAGCGGCTTCTTTTTGACGCTTGGCCTTGTTGGGTTGATCGTCCCGCTGGAGCGGCGGGAGTAGTCTTGATGCTGCTTGGCCTCGCCGTCAGGCTTTGCAGTTCGGCAAGTCGCCATCAAGGTGGCAGATCACCCGATTACGCCCCTCGGCCTTGGCCTGATACAGCGCCTGATCGGCGGCTTTGACTAAGCGCTCTGCCAATTGTTGGGGCTCGGCCTGGATGCGTTCGGCCGGCAACATGGCCAAACCCACCGAAACACTGGCCGTGATCACTTCTCCGCTGGGCAGGCTGAAGGGGCGCGCGGCAATGCTGGCGCGAATGCGTTCGGCGATCTCGCGCGCATGCTGCACAGGGGCTTGCGGCAGCAGCACCACGAACTCTTCGCCGCCGAAACGGGCAATGGTGTCGCCGGCTCGCAACTGGGCCTGGATGCTGTGGCCGATGGCGCGCAAGACGGCATCGCCGGCCGGGTGGCCGTAGCGGTCATTGATCGCCTTGAACCGATCCAGGTCCAGGAAGAGGCAGGCCAGGTCGTGTCGGTAGCGGCGCGCCTGGGCGATTTCGATCAGGCAGCGGTGCTCGAAGTAACGTCGGTTGTGTACGCCGGTTAAGGCGTCGGTGAGTCCGGCCAGCTTCAGGCGCTCCTGGTTGAAGGTGCTGTCCAGGCAGACCGACACAATGGCGCCCAGTCGTTCCAGCAGGGCGGTGCCGGCGGCGGACTCATAACGTTGCGCATCGACGCTGCCGAAATGAAGGCTGCCGATCAGTTCACCGTGACGGCTTAGAGGTAGCAGGGCAATCGACGCGATGGCTTCGTGGTGTTCCTGGCCGCGGAATAGCTTTCCATGCGTTTGCGCATTGAAGGGCCCCAGCCAGGGTTTGAGCAAGGGGTCGGCATGCAGGGCCAACAGGGGCGCATTGGTCTGCAGCAGGTGTAGGCCCTGCAGCGGCCCCTCGGCACCCAATTCGGCGTCGAGCATGCGGCTGGCCTCGTGTTCGCGGTCCAGCAGTGACAGTGCCACGCAGTCGATGCCAAAGGCCAGCTTGTACTCGCCCAATAGCAAGCGAACCAATTCCAGCAGCGAGCGGGTGGCGATCAGCTTGTGCTCCAACTGCTCGAAGCGGCGCATCTTCTGCTCGTTGTTACGCGCTTCGCGCAGCATGGTCTCGAGTTGCTGGCGTAAGGCCAAGTTTTCAGCCTGGATGTTGGCGTGGCGGTGCTGGGGATCGTCGCGGTCCATGCTGTGTCGCAAGAGGGGGAAGGCTCTGACTGTAGCGATAGTCTGACTCAGCTCTGTGGCTGGGCCGCTGCAAGCTCCTCGCGCAGCCGCATGTTTTCTTCTTTCAGCGCCTTGTTTTCGGCCGTCAAGTCGGCCACCGTGCTTTGCAGCAACTTCAGTTGCGCTTCGCGGTTACGTTCCTCGGCGCTCGCGGCGTTGTCGGCGCCTCCGTCGGCGGCCCCCTCTGCCGAGCCTTCGCTGCCGCTGTCTGCCTTGGCTGCGCGGCTGCCGGACTTGCTTTCACGCACCCGCTTGGCCGCCTGTTGCAGCTCCTTTTTGCCGCCGGCCACGGCAGCAACCTGTTCTTCTTTGTCTAGGCTGGCCACTGCTGCGGCGGCGTTGATCGAGATCGTGCCGGCCTTGACGGCTTCCACCAACTCGGGGGCTGCGCTTTTCTGGATCTTTTCGATCTGCACCACGGTATTGCTGCTGATGCGGGCGGCCTTGGCGATGGCCTCGCGGCTGGTCAGTGCTTCGGCTGCGGGTACGGCCGCGGCGGCATCGGCGTCGATGCTGCTCGGGAACTCGGTGCCGATGGCGGTGCCGGCCTCGGCCAGCGCTGCCACGGCAGCTTGCGCGCGCGCTGAGGTGATTTCTTTCTTGCGCAGGGCCAGAACCCCGCGCTGGAAGTCAGACACGCTGCGGCGTCCCAGATGCTGGTCGATCATCCACAGATGCACGTCTTCCATCGACTTGAAGCGGGTGTTCTGCACCGTGTTGAAGGGCAGGCCGTGTTTCTGGCAGATGCCGTAGCGGTTGTGGCCATCGACCAGGATCTCGCCCCACAGCACCAGGGCGTCGCGGCAGCCCTCGCTCAGAATGCTGCGCTCCAGCGCTTGGTGCTCGTCCGGTGTCAGGGGGTCGATATAGGCCTTCAGTTCTTCGAGGACGGTGATGTTCATGGGGGACGTAAGTGCGAGAAATGGACCCGGCCAGACGATGGCGGACAAGGGCAGGATGTAAGGGCGAGCGCAAGGGCAAGCGTGTGATGCTCATTTTATCGGTTGAGCCACTGTGTCCCGGGGCCGGGTCACGGGGACTTGCTGCCAGGCTCTGAATGCGGGCGTTTGCCGCTGTCCAGCCTGGGATATTGCGTGTCAAATTGTGACGGTTGTGCACCCAGCGCTTGGGGCTTGCGTTGAACCTACATACAGTGAATCGGTCTATTGAGACCTCAAAGGAGTTGGGCGATGAGCAAGAGAAAAATAGTTTGGGCTGCCTTGCTGTTGGGCCTCGGACAGTGGGCGTCGGCTCAAGCCGCCGATGTCGGGGTGTCGATCAATATCGGGCAGCCGGGGTTTTACGGCCATATCGATATCGGCAATGCGCCTCAGCCGCGCTTGATCTACGCGCAGCCGGTGTTGATTGAGCGGGTCCGGGTGCAGGGCGCGCCGATCTATTTGCGCGTGCCGCCTGGCCATGAGAGAGACTGGCGCAAGCACTGCAAGCATTACGACGCTTGCGGCCGGCCGGTCTACTTTGTGCGTGACGATTGGTACCGTGACGAGTACGTACCTCATTACGAGCGCAGCCGTGGCGAAGGTCGAGGGCGCGACCGCGACCGCGATGAGGACCACGATCGCGGCCACGGTCGCGACAAAGAGAAGCATGGCCGGGGCCATGGTCGGGATCGGGACTGAGTCCTCAGTACTGGCGCCCCAGCCCAAAGCGGCGCCGGCTCTCAGTGAACCCGCATGGGCTCAGCGCGCCAGGCCCGGGAGGGCTTGAAGGATCAGGCCGACCAAGGCGCAGCCCATCAGCAGTGGCATCACGCCCAACTTGAAGCGAAACAGGGCCAGGCTGGCGCCGGCCATCAGCAGGGCAGAGATCAGGTCGAAATGTCCGCCCAGCCCCTGTGGCCAAAGCAGGTGGAAGGCAAAGAACAGCGCCAGATTCAAGATCACGCCGACTACGGCGGCGGTGATGGCCGTCAGTGGGGCGGTGAATTTCAGCTGGCCATGCGTTGCCTCGACCAAGGGGCCGCCCGCCAGGATGAAGACAAAGGACGGCAGGAAGGTAAAGAAGGTCGCCACGCAGGCGCCACTCGCGCCGGCCAGCAGCAGGGCCTCTGGGCCCAACAGGCTGCCCGTCCAGGCGCCGATGAAACCCACAAAGGCCACCACCATGATCAGCGGTCCCGGTGTTGTTTCGCCGAGCGCCAAGCCGTCCATCATCTGCGCGGCGCTCAGCCAGTTGTAGTGCTCGACCGCCCCTTGGTAGACATAGGGCAGCACCGCATAGGCGCCGCCAAAAGTCAGCAGCGCGGCCTTGCTGAAGAACCCTGCCATCTGGCTCAGCGCATGGTTCGGGCCGAAGCTCAGCAGCAGGCCGCCAAACACCGTCAGCCATAGGCCCAAGCCCAGCGCCAGCACTATCACCAGTCGGCGGCGTGAAAAGCGGGCATGCGCCGGCGTGGGGGTGTCGTCGTCGATCAGGGCTGGGCCGTAGTGGGCTTTGCCGCCCCCGTGCCCACCGCCGAGGGCAAAGACTTCAGGCCAGCGCTGCGCACCCAGCCAGCCAACGGCCGAAGCCAGCAGCACGATCAGCGGAAAGGGCGCCTTGAGCGCAAAGATCGCCACGAAGGCCAGCCATGCAATCACCCAGAGCCAGCGGTTTTTCAGCGCCCTTGTGCCGATGCGGTGCGCCGCGTGCAGCACCAGGGCGGTCACGGCGGGCTTGAGACCAAAGAAGATGGCCGCCACCTGTGGCTGAGTGCCATGCGCCATATAGAGCCAGGACAGGCCGATCAAGATAAACAGCGAGGGCAGCACAAACAAGGTGCCGGCGACGAGGCCGCCCCAGCTGCGGTGCATCAGCCAGCCGATATAGGTGGCCAGTTGCTGGGCCTCGGGGCCGGGCAGCAACATGCAGTAGTTGAGCGCATGCAGAAAACGCTTTTCACTGATCCAGCGGCGGCGCTCGACCAACTCGCTGTGCATGATGGCGATCTGGCCGGCCGGCCCTCCAAAACTGATGAAGCCGAGCTTGAGCCAAAACAGCAGCGCCTGCCCAAATCCAATTGGCGCGGGACGGCTGTGATCTGCGGGGGCAGCGGAACCAGTGGAGCCAGTGGGATAGGAACTCATGCGGCGACAGAACGGAGATCGGTGGGGTGGCGCAGCATGCCACACCGGTTGGCGCGGTCCGGCCTTCTTCTTGCTGAAACTTGTAGAGGCCCGTGTGGCACGGGTATGGGCGTGTATGGGGCGCGTGGTGAGGGCTATTGGACCTGTGGCCCAGGCGAGCCAGGATTGCCTGAGAGAATGCCGCCATGAATGTTGTCAATGAATCAATGGCCGGCGCACAGACGCAGGAGCGGCCGGAGGGCTTTCGCCGGGTGCAAGCTGCCCTGAGCGAGCGCGGTCATCGTCAGGAGGCGCGCTGGCTGGAGGTGGCCGCGCGTACTTCGCAAGAGGCTGCCGATGCGCTCGGCGTCGCCCTGGGCCAGATTGCCAAGTCGGTGGTGTTTCGGCGCCGCGCCGACGAAGCCGCTGTGTTGGTGATCACCTCGGGTGACAAGCGGGTGGATGAAAAAAAGCTCACGCCGCATACCGGTCCGCTGGGGCGAGCCGATGCCGACTATGTGAAGGCGCGCACCGGCTTCTCGATCGGCGGGGTTTCGCCGCTCGGCTTCGCGCCCGCCGAGGGCTTGCCGCAGCCGCTGCTGTTTGTCGACCGCGAGCTGTTCCGTTTTGAGGTGATCTGGGCCGCGGCCGGTCACCCGAACGGTGTGTTTCCCATGACGCCGGCCGAGCTGGCCGAACTGACCGCCGCGCCGGTGATTGATGTGGTGCAAGCATGAGTGCCGTAATGAGTTCCACGGTCAAGTCTCCCTGCAGCAATGTCTGCCGTATGCATCAGCCCACCGGCTGGTGTGAGGGCTGCGCCCGCACTATCCCCGAGATCACGCTCTGGTCCAAGGCCGACGATGCCATGCGGCTTGAAATCCTGCAGCGCCTGCCTGCGCGCCGCGAGCAACTGCTGGAGCTGGGTGTTTTCACGGCCGCCGAGCAAACCAACGAACCCTGAGAGCCAAGACCATGAAGCAGCTGACCTTTTACTTTGACCCGATTTCACCCTATGCGGCGTTGGCTTTCGAGCGCTTGCCCGAGGCCTTGAAAGGCCTGAGCTACAGCGTCGAGTACCGCCCCATTTTGTTTGCCGCCTTGTTGCATGCGCTGGGTCAAAAGGGCCCGGCCGAGATCGAGCCGAAGCGGCAATGGACCTTCCGTCAGGTGGCCTGGGCGGCGCATCAGCTGAACATTCCGCTGCAGGTGCCGGCCCAGCATCCCTTCAACCCGCTGCCGCTGTTGCGCCTGGCGTGGGCTTGCGCGCCCGTCGGTGGCACGCCGAACCGTTTGCAAGTCGAGAAGATTTTTCATCATGTCTGGCGCGCTCAGGGTGCCGATGCCAATGAAGCAGGGCGTTTGGCCGCCTTGACACAAGACCTGGCCCCGCTGCGCGACCCCGCCAGCGAGGAGGTCAAGGAAGGCCTGCGCGTGGCCACCGAGGAGTCCTTGGGCCTGGGCGTCTTCGGCGTGCCGACGATTGTGGTGGACGGCAAGCTGTTCTGGGGCTTGGACTCGCTGGACATGCTGGCCGCTTATCTGCGCGGGGACCCGTGGTTTGAACAAGGCGATTGGGAAGCCGCGGCACGCTCGCGTCCCGGTGTGCGGCGCGTGTCGCACTGATGCGCTTAGGCGCTGGATGAGGCCTGCGTCAATCGTGACCTAGTTCGCGCGCGCTAACGCCGAAAATAAACAGGCGGGCAAAGCCCGGCCAATTCATGAGTTCTCCCGGCCCGATTCCCACAAGAATCGCGGCGGGCTCCGCTGTCCGGCCATACGCAGTCGGCACAGGGCGCTCGGTCATCCACCAGGGAGTATTCAATGATGATGAAGTCAGGCTTTGGCATGCGTACGCGCATGCGTTTCTTTGCGGCCGTCTTGACGGCTTTCACGCTCATCGCCATGGCCATCGGCCTGCTGCGATTGAGTCAGCTAGAACAGGGCATGCGGACGGTTTATGAGGACCGCGTCGTGCCATTGAAGCAGTTGAAGCTGGTTGCCGACGCCTTCGCCGTGCAGGTGGTGGACGGCGCGCACAAGGCCGCGGCCGGCAAGCAGGATTTCAAGCGAACACTGGACGAAACGCAGCAAGCGCGGCAAACCGTCAGCCGCGAGTGGGCGGCCTACCGTGCCACCCAGATGGATGCCCAAGAGCTGGCGCTGGCGCGCGATGCCGAGCAGGCAATGCGCGGCGCTGAGGCGGCTCTGGCCGAGTTGAAAGAGCTGCTGGAAAAGTCGGATCGGGAAGGGCTGCAGCGATTCACCGCGCAGCTGATGTACCCGGCTATCGACCCAATTTCAAACAAAATCTCCGCCCTGATCGACCTGCAGCAGCAGGTGGCCGAACAGGAGTACCTGGCCGCTCAGGCCAACTACCAGCAAACCCTGCGGATTCAAATCGGCCTGATGTTGGCCGCCATTGTGGTCGGCCTGCTGGCGGCGCAGTCGGTGGTGCGTTGGCTGATGGCGACGCTGGGCGGCGAACCCGAGCAGGCGGCGCAGGTGGCGGCGCAGATCGCCTCAGGCGACCTGTCGCGCCCCATCGCCTTTGAAGGCGCGGGGCCCCACAGTGTGCTTGGCGCCATGGTGCAGATGCAGAATCAGCTGAGCGAGGTGATCGGCCGCATTGTGTGCGCCTCCAGCTCGGTGGCCTCGGCCTCGGCACAGATTGCCATGGGCAATCAGGACCTGAGCGAACGCACCGAAAGCCAGTCGGCCAATGTGCAGCAAACCGCGGCCACCATGGACAAGATGACCGAGGCGGTGCAGGGCACCGTCAAGGTGGTGCATGAGGCGCGCGCGCTGGCGCTGGGCGTGTCGGCCACGGCCGAACAGAGCGCCAGCGTGGTCGGCCAGGTGGTCAACACCATGCAGGGCATCCAGCAGGCCAGCCAGCGGATTGGTGAAATCACCTCGGTGATCGACAGCATTGCCTTCCAAACCAATATCCTGGCCTTGAACGCGGCCGTGGAGGCGGCGCGAGCCGGCGAGCAGGGGCGCGGCTTCGCCGTGGTGGCGACCGAGGTGCGGAATCTGGCGCAGCGCGCCACGGTGGCGGCGCGCGAGATCAGCGGGCTGATTGCCGAAAGCGGCGAGAAGGTCAGTGATGGTTATGGCCAAGTTCAACAAGCCGGCGCCTCGATGGCCGGCCTGGCCACGCAGATCGAGGGCGTTAGCAGCTTGATTCAAGGTTTGAGTGCCAGCTCCAGCCATCAAAGCCAAGGCATTGGCGAGGTCAACCAAGCCATCTCCGAGCTGGATCAGCACACGCAGAAGAATGCGGCCCTGGTCGAGGAGTCTTCGGCCGCGGCCGCCGCGCTGCGGGAGCAGGCTCAGCGCTTGCGCGAGACCGTGGCCTTCTTCCGCTTGGCTCCAGGGTTAGCCTAACGAGCGTCTCGGGCGGGTCGAATTGCCGCCCGAGGACTTACCCTTGACCTGGGTTAAATATCGCATTGCGAAATTTTTAATGAGGGTTGCAGTCGGTTTTGTCAGCTTGGCTTAAGCCTGGCGTCAGAGTCGGGTCAGAGGCGGCTCCCATAGTTCAGCCAAGAGCTACCGGGCGGTGGTTCTCGTGCAAAAACTTCCGGAGACATTCCACCATGGCAACTGCAAGCGCAGTCTCCACGACCAACACGCCGATGACGGCCGAGGAAAAGAAGGTCATCTTCGCTTCCTCGCTCGGCACCGTGTTCGAGTGGTACGACTTCTACCTCTACGGTTCTTTGGCGCCGATCATCGCCAAGCAATTCTTCTCGGCACTGGACCCGCAGGCGGCTTTCATCGCCTCCTTGCTGGCCTTTGCTGCAGGCTTCATCGTGCGCCCCTTCGGTGCGCTGGTGTTCGGTCGCCTGGGCGACATGATTGGCCGCAAGTACACCTTCTTGGTGACGATCCTGATCATGGGTCTGTCGACCTTCATCGTCGGTGTGCTGCCGTCTTACGCCACCATTGGCGCTGCGGCGCCGGTCATCCTGATCGGCTTGCGCATGCTGCAAGGCTTGGCGCTGGGCGGTGAGTACGGTGGTGCGGCGACTTATGTGGCCGAGCACGCCCCTGCTGGCAAGCGTGGTGCTTACACCTCCTGGATTCAAACCACCGCGACGCTGGGCCTGTTCCTGTCGCTGATGGTGATTCTGGGGACCCGCACGGTGATCGGTGAAACCGAGTTTGCTGCCTGGGGCTGGCGCGTGCCTTTCATCGTCTCGATTCTGCTGCTGGGCATCAGCGTGTGGATTCGCTTGTCGATGAACGAAAGCCCCGCCTTCCAGAAGATGAAGTCGGAAGGCAAGACCTCCAAGGCGCCGCTGTCCGAGTCCTTCGGTCAGTGGAAGAACCTGAAGATCGTCATGCTGGCCTTGTTCGGCTTGGTCGCTGGCCAGGGCGTGGTCTGGTACTCGGGTCAGTTCTACGCGCTGTTCTTCCTGACCAGCGTGTTGAAGGTGGAAATGTCCACCGCCAACATCATGGTGGCCGTCTCGCTGCTGCTGGGCACACCGTTCTTCGTGGTGTTCGGTACGCTGTCTGACAAGATCGGCCGCAAGCCCATCATCATGGCTGGCCTGCTGCTCGCGATCGTCACTTACTTCCCGCTGTTCAAGGCGCTGACCAATGCCGCTAACCCGGACCTGGCCGCTGCTCAAAAGAACGCGCAGATTTCGCTGACGGTCGATCTGTCAACCTGCTCCTTCCAAGGCAGCCCGATTGCTCGTGAAGTCGACTTCACCAGCTCTTGCGACATTGCCAAGCGCGCTTTGGCCCAGGCCTCTGCCAGCTATGAAACCATTGCCGGCCCAGCGGGTTCGGTGGCGGTGATCAAGGTGGGCGAGAAGGTCATCAACGGCCTGAACGCCACCAAGGCTACTGAGCACAAGTTTGACGAAGCCTCCACCAAGGGCATCGCTGCCTTCAAGAAGGAGTTGGGCGAGTCGATGAAGGCCGCTGGTTACCCCGCCAAGGCTGACCCGGCCAAGATCAACCAACCCATGGTGATTGCCATCCTGTTTGTGTTGGTGCTGTATGTGACCATGGTCTACGGCCCGATCGCCGCCATGCTGGTGGAGATGTTCCCGACCCGCATCCGTTATACCTCGATGAGCTTGCCTTATCACATTGGTAACGGCTGGTTCGGTGGACTGCTGCCCTCCATCACCTTCGCGATGGTGGCCCAGAACGGCAACATCTACCACGGCCTGTGGTACCCGATCGGCATTGCTGCTATGACGCTGGTGATCGGCCTGCTGTTCGTGCGTGAAACCAAGGACGTGGACATCTACGCCAACGACTGATCTCCGGATCAAGTCCTCCTGATCAAGGGCGACCCTCGGGTCGCCCTTTTTCAATGGCGCGCTGTTGATCGTTGAGGGCCTCGTGCCGGCAGCAAAGCCCGGCCCTGCCGGAGCAGGACGGCTGGGCGCTCTGAACCGCGAGGTCAAGGAGGAGCCCCGGGCGAAGCGCGGGGCGGGGGACAGGAGCGGGGCGGAGCGCCCAGTCGGCCCGCTTAACCGCAGACTTGGTGCGTCTGCCATTCGCAGGGGCAGCAAGCTATCGCTCAGAAACGGTCAGCGCGTGAAGCCCGCTATGTTCCGACAAACGCCCCGCACAGATCAGCGATGATGCGCCTCTTTGTTCGAGCGGCATGCTTGGATTGCGGCGCTCAGGCTGCAGTCAGCTAAGGCCGTAACAATGTGCTGTTCTTTTTCTTAACGTCTCAGACACTGGATTCGAATCATGTGGAAATTGCTCGTCGGATTTGCCCTTTTTGCTGCCCTGGCCATCTTCATCTTGATGAAGAGCGGCGGCGGTATCGACATGAGCGGTGAAAAGCATGATGTAGCCGCGCCGCATACCGAGTCGGCCCCCGCCGCGGCCAGCGCGCCTGAAGCTGCCAGCGCGCCAGCCTCCGCCGCCTCGATGTAAGTCCTGGCCCCACTCGCTCGCCCAAGCTCGGGCGGCGAGTTGCTGCGATTGATCTAGGTCAATCTCGGGCGAACCCGCACTCGGGTATCGTTCGCCATGCGCAAGCTTTTCAGAAGTCTGGCGGGCAAGCTCGCCCTCATCCAGACCACATTTTTGGTCGTGGCCCTGGCCTCGATTGCCTTCACGCTGTGGGTGTCATGGCAGTTGGAGGGGGGCGCCGGCGCGATCAATGAGGCCGGTCGCATGCGCATGATGACCTACAAGTTGACGCTGGCCCATCAGGCCGGCGATCAGCAAGAGGTGGCGCTCGGCCTGAAGAACTTCGACGCCATGGTGCTGAACCTGCGCCAGGGCGATCCCTCGCGCCCCTTGTTCATTCCCGATAACCAGGCCTGTCTGGATCGTTTTGCCGAGGTCGATTTGGCCTGGCAACCCTTGCGCGCCAGCTTGAACGCGAGTGGCGCGAGCGCGCCCGATGGCGCGGCCCTGCGCCGCCAAGCCGACCAGTTTGTTGGCACGGTGGATGCCTTCGTATCGGCCATCGAGCAGGCCATTGCCACTCGTACGGCTTTGTTGGGCGGGCTATGTTTTGGCCTCGTCGTGCTGGTGGCTGCGGCGTCGGTGGTGTTCGTGTCGGGCACCTTTGTCTGGATCATTCAACCCTTGCAGCGCCTGCGCGATGGCTTGGCGCAAATGGCGGCGCGCGATTTTTCGCCCCGTATTGAAGAGCGCAACACGGTCGAGGAGTTCTCCAGCCTGGCGCAGGGCTTCAACCTGATGGCCGATGAGTTGGAGAGTTCGTACCGCGGCCTCGAAAACAAGGTGCGTGAAAAAACCGCCGACTTGGCACTCCAAAACGACCGCTTGGCGGCCTTGTATGACGTGGCGTTGATGGCGCTGCAAAGCAATACCAGCATTGAAGCCTTGGCGCAGACCTTTGCGCAAAAAGTCAGCCGCATAGCCGGCGCCGACGCGGCGGCGGTGCGCTTGGCCTCCGAGGATGGCGAGCGCTTGTTGATGCTGGGGCAGGTGCGCTTGCCGTCCAGCATGGTCGACGCCGAACACTGTGTGCACCGGGGTGAATGTGCCTGCGGCGAGCACCTGGAAACCGCCACCGGTGCTCGCATCATTCCGATCCGAGCCTTGGGTGAGAGGAAACTCAAGCATTGCGAGTCGGCCGGTTATCAGACGGTGGTGGCCATTCCGATGCGGACTCCGAACCGCACCATCGGCGAGGTTGAGTTGTTCTACTACGGTGAGCGCGCAATGCCCGAGAGCGAGCGGCAACTGCTGGATGCGCTGGCCGGGCAGGTGGCCACCCAGTTGGAGAATGTGCGGCTGGCCGCGCGTGACCGTGAAATGGCGGTCAGCGAGGAGCGCAACTTGATGGCGCAGGAGCTGCATGATTCGATCGCCCAGTCGCTGGCCTTTTTGAAGATTCAGGTGCAGTTGTTGCGGCGAGCCATCAAGGATGGGCAGACGCTCGAGGTCGAAGGCGCTTTGGCCGAGATCGATACCGGTGTGCGTGAGAGTTATGCCGATGTGCGCGAGCTGCTGCTGCACTTCAGGACCCGCCCCGGCCATGAAGACATTGCCCAAGCTTTGCGCACCACCCTCTCCAAATTCGAGTTGCAAAGCGGCCTGACCACCCATCTGACCATCTCCGGCCAAGGTGTGCCGCTGCCGCCGGACCAGCAGGTGCAGGTCTTGCATGTGCTGCAGGAGGCCTTGTCGAATGTGCGCAAGCATGCGGGTGCGCGCTCGGTTGAGCTGCGGGTGATGCAGGGGCCGCAGTGGCGCTTTGAGGTGCGAGACGATGGCGCCGGCTTCGATGCCTTGGCCGGTCGTTTTGATGAAACCCATGTGGGCCTGCATATCATGCGCGAACGCGCCGCCCGCATCGGCGCCACCTTGCAGGTGAGCAGCCAGGTCGGGCAGGGGACCCAAATCAGTCTGCTGCTGCCGGCGCAAGGTCGGCCCGAGGCGCAGGAGCCACAAACAGAGAGTCAAAGTGCATGAGTGAAGCTTCCGCAGCTGAGGTGGGGACTATTCGGGTGATGGTGGTCGATGACCACAGCCTGTTCAGGCGCGGCCTGACGGCCTTGTTGACGCACGAGCCGGGCCTGTCTGTCGTGGGCGAGGCCGCGGACGGCAGCGAGGCCTTGCGTCGGGTGGCTGAGTTGCAGCCCGCCGTGGTGCTGCTGGACAACCATATGCCGGGCGTGCGTGGTGTCGAGTTGCTGCCCGGGCTGCTGGAAGTGGCACCGCAGACCCAGTTCATCATGCTGACCGTCAGCGAAGACGAAGAGGATCTGTCGGCCGCGCTGCGCGCCGGCGCCGCCGGCTATCTGCTCAAAACCATTGACGGCCAGGATCTGGCGGCAGCGATTCGCCGCGCCGTGGCGGGTGAGTCGGTGGTCAGTGCGGAGATGACGCACAAGCTGGTGCGGGCCTTCAAGGCTTCCGCGGTGGCGCCCGCCGCGCCCTCTGCAGGTGTTGAAGCGGCAGCCAAGGACGAGGCGCTGGCCATGTTGTCGCCGCGCGAGCAGGAGTTGCTGCGCGAAATTGTTCGGGGCGCCAGCAACAAGGAGATTGCCCGCGTGCTGGGCATTGCCGAAACGACCGTGAAGATCCATGTGCAACACATCTTGCGCAAGCTCAACCTGAGTTCGCGGGTGCAGGTGGCGGTGTGGGCCAGCGAGCGAGGGCTGAGTTGAGCGCAGCTGCGCCGGCTTGAAGCAATAGAAAAAGGCTTGCCGGGTTGTCCCGGCAAGCCTTTTGTTTTGGCGCTGAGTACCGCCGCGTGAGGGCGGCGGACTGGGCCTAGCGTCAGAAGCGGTAGTTGACGCCGACGTTCCAGCTGTCCAAGGTGTTGCCGAAGGTGCTGCTGGTCGGCACATTGTTGTAGCGTGTCAGCTCGGTGCGCAGCGACCAGCTCGGGTCGATGGCGTACTCGGCGCCCAGGCCGACCTTGAAGCCCGCGGCGTGGTTGCCGGCGTCGTCGCTGTACGTGCGCTCCATATGGGCGCCGCCGAGGCGTCCGTAGACGGTGAACTTGTCGCTCACCGGCAGGCGGCCAATCGCATCCAGCGAGTAGGCCTTGGTGGTGGCCTTGCTGTCGCCGATCTTCTGGGTGCCCAGGCGATTCACACCCAGTTCCGCGGCAAAGTACTTGTTGAACTGATAACCACCATGCACACCGTAGGCGGTGTCGGTCTTGTCCAGGCGCGGCGCCGGTGTCTTGGGGCTGCTCAGGTCATTGCGGGACTGACCAATGTCAGCGCCCATATACCAGCCCTTGTCAGCGGCGAAGGCGCTTCCTGCGGCCAGAGCCAATGCGAGCGTGGCGACCTTGGCGAGTGTTTGCTTTTTCATCGTTTGCCTTTCTTCTGGTTTATCCAATCTCGCGGCCGACTGCTTGTGGGCTTGTCTTGCTGCGATGAAGTCATTGTGTCGATGGGGAGCGTCGAAGTCAGTGCAAACCCTGTATGCCTTCTGTGACGGTGTGTGACCGCGCCATGCGATGCGGCTCGGCGGCCAAGGTCCGGCAGATGCGCGTTTTGATGCAACGCAAACCGAGGCGGCTTAATCGGTTTTCTAGTTCTTTGGAACTATCGCCGGCGTGGTGTCATCGTTCTTCTGCTTGATCGCTCGCAGCCCTCCGGCCGATGTTCAGCAGCGGGGGGAATTGCGACAGTGCTGACATGGAAAAGAGGAGAGCCTCCATGTCTGCAAACCCCGCAAGCGCTGTCGCGGCCAACAGCCCCCAAGCTGGCCGCAAGGCACTCAGTGTGCTGATCGTCAGCACGCTGGCCTTCACCGTGTGTTTCATGGTCTGGATGATGTTTGGCGTGATCGGCATTCCGATCAAGAAGCAACTCGGCCTGAACGCCACCGAATTTGGCCTGCTGACCGCCATGCCGGTGCTCAGCGGTTCGCTGGTGCGGGTGCCACTGGGCATCTGGACCGATAAGTTTGGCGGCCGCATCGTCTTTTTCAGCCTGATGATGGCCTGCGTCTTGCCCATCTGGTTGATGAGTTATGCCACCGCCTATTGGCACTTCCTGCTGATCGGTGTGTTCGTCGGTCTGGCCGGAGGCTCCTTCTCGGTCGGCACGCCTTATGTGGCGCGCTGGTTCCCGAAGAATCGCCAGGGCTTTGCCATGGGCGTGTTCGGCGCCGGCAACTCGGGCGCAGCGGTCAACAAGTTCGTGGCTCCCGGCCTGGTGGTTGCCTTTGGCTGGACCATGGTGCCGCATGTGTATGCCGCCGTGCTGCTTGGCACCGCCATCTTGTTCTGGTTCTTCAGCCACTCGGATGACAAACATCTGGTCGTCAGCAATGCCAGCTTTGTCTCGCAACTGAAGGCGCTGAAGGACCCCAAGGTCTTGAAGTACTGCCAGTATTACTCCATCGTGTTCGGTGGTTATGTGGCGCTGAGCCTGTGGATGGTGCAGTACTACGTGGGTGAATACGGTCTGGACATCCGGGTTGCGGCGCTGTTGGCCGCCTGTTTTTCCTTGCCTGGTGGTGTGCTGCGTGCGGTGGGTGGCTATCTGTCCGACAAGCATGGCGCCCACAACGTCACCTGGTGGGTGCTTTGGGTCAGTTGGATCTGCTTGTTCATCCTGTCCTATCCGCAGACTGACTTCACCATCATGACGGTGAATGGCGCCAAGACCTTTCACATCGGCCTCAACGTCTATGCCTTCACCGGGCTGATGTTCACGCTGGGCATTGCCTGGGCCTTCGGCAAGGCCAGCGTCTTCAAATACATCAGCGATGACTACGGCGCCAATATTGGCACCATCTCCGGCATCGTCGGCCTGGCCGGCGGCCTCGGCGGCTTCGTTCTGCCGATCATGTTCGGCGCCCTGATGGACCTGACCGGCATCCGCTCCAGCGCTTTCATGCTGATGTATGCGGTGGTCTGGGTCTCCTTGATCTGGATGTATTGGACCGAGGTTCGCAAGACCGAAATGATGGGCAGCAATGCGGCAGCGTCGCCCATTTCGCAGTCCTTCGCTCGCTGAGCCGAGCGCTATCAAAGGAATATTCAAATGAACACCACGACACATGTCGGCGCCCCCGCCCAAGCTGGCGGCGCGGGCGACGTACAGGACTGGCGCCCCGAGGACGAGCAGTTCTGGGAAACCACCGGCAAGAAGATCGCCTACCGCAACCTCTGGATCTCGATTCCCGCGCTGCTGTGCGGCTTCGCGGTCTGGGGTATGTGGGGCATCATCACCGTGCAGATGCTGAACCTGGGCTTCCCCTTCAGCAAAGATGAGTTGTTCACGCTGACGGCCATCGCTGGCATCTCCGGCGCCACCATGCGCATCCCGGCCTCCTTCCTGATCCGCATGGCCGGTGGCCGCAACACCATCTTCCTGACCACCGCCATGTTGCTGGCCCCGGCCATCGGCACCGGCGTGGCACTGCAGCATCCCGAGTGGCCGCTGTGGGTGTTCCAGTTGATGGCGTTGTGGTCGGGCGTGGGCGGTGGCAACTTCGCCTCTTCGATGTCGAACATCAGCCCCTTCTTCCCCAAGCGCTTGCAGGGCACGGCCTTGGGCCTGAATGCCGGTCTGGGTAATTTCGGCGTCACGACGATGCAAATCGTGATCCCGCTGGTGATGACGGTGGGCCTTTTCGGTGCCCTCGGTGGGGAGTCGCGGGCCTTGTTGAAGGACAGCGGCTGGATCTTCGGCAAGATCGTGGCCGGCACGCCGACCTGGATTCAGAACGCCGGTTTTGCCTGGGTGATCTCGCTGTTGCCGTTGTCGGTGTTGTGCTGGTTCGGCATGAATAACCTGAAGACGGTGTCGCCCGATACCGGTTCGCCGGTCGTCGCCTTCGCCAAGATCGTCTACCTGTACTCCTTGGCCTTCGTGCCCTCGATCGGCATGCTTTACCTCTACCTGCCGGCACCGACCGGGCTGGGCTTGCTGAATATGTGGGTCGCGATTCCGCTCGACATCGTGGCTGCCTTGTTGGTGATGAAGCTGGCCGCTTTCGGCACCATGAAGGAGGGCGTGGCCAAGCAGTTCCAGATCTTCAAGAACAAGCACACCTGGGCGATGACGGCACTCTACGTCGTCACCTTCGGCAGCTTCATTGGCTTCTCGATGGCGCTGCCGCTGGCCATCACGGTGATCTTTGGCTTCATTCATGCCCCTGATGCAGCCGGTGTCTTGCAGCACACGCTGAAGAACCCGAATGCACCGTCGGCCCTGACCTATGCCTGGATCGGCCCCTTCGTCGGCGCCGCGGTGCGCCCGATCGGCGGCTGGATCGCCGACAAGGTTGGCGGCTCTATCGTCACGCAGGTGATCTCGGCCATCATGGTGTTTGCCTCGGCTGCGGTCGGCTACGTGATGATGCAGGCCTACCAATCGGCCACGCCGGAGCAGTATTTCTCGCTCTTCATGGGCCTCTTCATTGTGCTGTTCGCCGCCACCGGCGTGGGCAATGGCTCGACCTTCCGCAGCGTCGGCTTCATCTTTGACAAGACCCAGGCCGGCCCGGTGCTGGGCTGGACCTCGGCCGTGGCCGCTTATGGCGCCTTCATCGCCCCGGTGCTGATTGGTCAGCAGATCAAGGCCGGCACCCCGCAATACGCCTTCTACGGTTTCGCCGTGTTCTACGCCGTCTGCCTGGTGCTGAACTGGTGGTTCTATCTGCGTGCCAATGCCTACGTCAAGAACCCTTGATGACGCTTCGCCAACGCCCCCCCGAATTGAGAGTTAGGAGCAATCCATGAGTCACTTCCTCGACCGACTGAGCTACTTTGCTCTGCCCAAGGAAACCTTTTCAAACGAACACGGCTTGACCACTGCCGAGGACCGCACCTGGGAAGAGGCCTATCGCGCCCGCTGGCAGCACGACAAGATCGTGCGCTCAACCCACGGCACCAACTGCACCGGCTCCTGCTCGTGGAAGATCTACGTCAAGGGCGGCATCGTCACCTGGGAAACCCAGCAAACCGACTACCCGCGCACCCGGCCCGATCTGCCCAACCATGAGCCGCGTGGCTGCGCTCGTGGCGCCTCTTACAGCTGGTATTTGTACAGCGCCAACCGGGTCAAATACCCGATGGTGCGCGGCTCGCTGCTGAAGCACTGGCGCGCCGCCCGCACCGTGGCCAAGAGCCCGGTGGATGCCTGGACCAATCTGGTCGAGAACCAGGAGCAGCGCCGTGAATGGCAAAAGGACCGCGGCCTGGGCGGCTTTGTGCGCTCGAGCTGGGAAGAGGTCAATGAGATCATTGCCTCGGCGAATATCTACACCGTCAAGAAGCATGGCCCGGATCGCGTGATCGGTTTCTCGCCTATTCCTGCCATGTCGATGATCAGTTATGCCGCCGGCAGCCGTTACCTGAGCCTGATGGGTGGCGTTTGCATGAGCTTTTACGACTGGTATTGCGACCTGCCGCCGGCCAGCCCGCAGATCTGGGGTGAGCAGACCGACGTGCCTGAGAGCGCCGACTGGTACAACTCCAACTACATCATCGCTTGGGGCTCGAACGTGCCGCAGACGCGCACGCCGGACGCCCACTTCTTTACCGAGGTGCGTTACAAGGGCGCCAAGACGGTGGCGATCACACCCGACTACGCCGAGATCTCCAAGCTGGCCGACATCTGGATGCACCCGAAGCAGGGCACCGATGCGGCCATCGCCATGGCCATGGGCCATGTGATCCTGAAAGAGTTCTACTTCAACAAGCGGTCCGCGTACTTTGATGATTACGCCCGCCGCTACACCGACCTGCCGCTGCTGGTGAAGATGAAGAAGCAGACCACGGCCGATGGCCGCGAGCTGCTGGTGCCGGACCGCTATCTGCGTGCCAGCGACTTTGGAGGCAAGCTCGGCCAGGACAACAACCCGGATTGGAAGACGCTGGCCTTCGACAGTGCCGGCAAGGTGGTGCTGCCCAACGGTTCGATCGGCTTCCGCTGGGGCGCGGCCGAGCGGCCCGACCTGGGCAAGTGGAATCTTGAATCGAAAGAGGCGGTGCATGACCGCGATGTGAAGCTGAAGCTGTCGGTGCTGGAGGACGGTGCGCAAGCGCATGAGGTCGCCACCGTCGGCTTCCCCTATTTCGGCGGCATAGCCACCCCCAACTTCACCGCCAACAAGCAGCAGGATGTGTTGTCCCGCCATGTGCCGGTGGTGCGCATGAAGCTGGGCAAGCATGCCGACGCCGAAGAATGCCTGGTCGCTACCGTGTTTGACCTGCAGGTGGCGCAGTACGGCATTGACCGCGGCCTGGGCGACAACTGCCCGAAGAGCTTTGACGACAACCTGCCCTACACCCCAGCTTGGGCGGAGAGCATCACCGGCGTCAAGCGCGAGCAGATCGTCACCGTGGCGCGCGAGTTTGGCGACAACGCGGACAAGACGCGTGGAAAATCCATGGTCATCATCGGCGCGGCCATGAACCACTGGTACCACTGCGATATGAACTACCGCGGCATCATCAATATGCTGATGATGTGCGGCTGTATCGGCCAGAGCGGCGGTGGCTGGGCGCACTATGTGGGCCAGGAAAAGCTGCGCCCGCAAACCGGCTGGACGGCCTTGGCCTTTGCGCTGGACTGGATCCGTCCGCCGCGGCAGATGAATTCCACCAGCTTTTTTTACGCCCACACCGACCAGTGGCGCTATGAGAAGCTGGATGTCTCCGAAGTCTTGTCACCGCTGGCCGACAAGGCCCAGTACGGCGGCAGCCTGATCGACTACAACGTGCGCGCCGAGCGCATGGGTTGGTTGCCATCAGCCCCGCAACTGCAAACCAACCCGATGCAGGTGGTGCGCGACGCGGCCGCCGCCGGCATGGACGCCAAGGACTATGCGGTCAAGGCGCTGAAGGACGGCTCGCTGCGCATGAGCTGCGAGGACCCGGACCACGAGGCCAATTGGCCGCGCAATATGTTCGTTTGGCGCTCCAACATCCTGGGCTCCTCGGGCAAGGGCCATGAGTACTTCCTCAAGCATCTCTTGGGCACCACCCATGGCGTGCAGGGCAAGGATTTGGGCAAGGACGATGTGAAGCCCG
Organism: Paucibacter hankyongi; assembly: GCF_037482915.1. Classification (NCBI taxonomy): domain Bacteria; kingdom Pseudomonadati; phylum Pseudomonadota; class Betaproteobacteria; order Burkholderiales; family Sphaerotilaceae; genus Roseateles; species Paucibacter hankyongi. The sequence continues at coordinate 190,075 of NZ_JBBHJX010000003.1, read as the reverse complement.
AAGAGGTCGAATGGCACGCCAAGGCGCCAGAAGGCAAGCTGGATCTGCTGGTGACGCTGGACTTCCGCATGAGCACCACCTGCCTTTATTCGGACATCGTGCTGCCCACCGCCACCTGGTATGAGAAGAACGACCTCAATACCTCGGACATGCACCCCTTCATCCACCCCTTGTCCACGGCGGTCGATCCGGCCTGGCAAGCCAAGAGTGACTGGGAGATCTACAAGGGCTTTGCCAAGAAGTTCAGCGAGTTGTGCGTCGGCCACCTGGGCGTCGAAAAGGAGTTGGTGCTGAGCCCCCTGATGCATGACACCCCGGCCGAGTTGGCACAGCCTTTTGGCGTGCAGGAGTGGAAGAAGGGCGAGATCGATCTGATCCCCGGCAAGACCGCACCGCAGATTGCCGTGGTCGAGCGCGACTATCCGAACCTCTACAAGCGCTTCACGGCCCTGGGCCCCTTGATGAACAAGGCCGGCAATGGCGGCAAGGGCATCGGCTGGGACACCAAGACCGAGGTGGCGCAACTGGGCGAGCTGAATGGTCTGGTGCGCGAAGCCGGCGTGACCCAAGGCATGCCCAAGATCGAAACCGACATCGACGCCGCCGAGGTGGTTTTGCAACTGGCGCCCGAGACCAATGGCCATGTGGCCGTCAAGGCCTGGGAGGCCTTGAGCAAGCAGACCGGTCGCGAGCATGCGCACTTGGCACTGCACCGCGAGGACGAGAAGATCCGCTTCCGCGACATCCAGGCGCAGCCGCGCAAGATCATCTCCAGCCCGACCTGGTCGGGGCTTGAGAGCGAGAAGGTCAGCTACAACGCCGGCTACACCAATGTGCATGAGCTGATCCCATGGCGCACCCTGACCGGCCGTCAGCAGTTCTACCAGGATCACCCCTGGATGCAGGCCTTCGGCGAGGGCTTCAGCAGCTACCGTCCGCCGGTCGATCTGAAGACGCTGGTGGAGGTGCAAGGCTTGAAGCCGAATGGCCATACCGAGATTGCGCTCAACTTCATCACCCCGCACCAGAAATGGGGCATCCATTCGACCTATAGCGACAACATCATGATGCTGACGCTGAATCGCGGCGGATCGGTGGTCTGGCTGAGCGAGGAAGACGCGGCCAAGGCCGGCATCGTGGACAACGACTGGATCGAGCTCTTCAACTCGAACGGGGCGATCGCGGCGCGTGCGGTGGTCAGCCAGCGGGTCAATCCGGGCATGACGATGATGTATCACTCGCAGGAGAAGATCATCAACACCCCGGGCTCCGAGATCACCGGCACCCGCGGCGGCATCCACAACTCGGTGACCCGCATCGTCACCAAGCCGACCCACATGATTGGGGGTTATGCCCAGCTGAGCTATGGCTTCAACTACTACGGCACGATCGGCACCAACCGCGATGAATTCGTCTTGGTGCGCAAGATGGCCAAGGTGGACTGGCTGGAGGATGAGGCGGCCGGTGCCCCAGCCCATGCCTGATGAACAAGCCCGAAGCCCGATGACATGACCCAGAGTTTCGAAGGCCCGGTGAACGGGGCTGACAGAAAAAGCGCCTTGCTTGCTCCTGTTAGACACAGCCCCGCTCATCGCGGTCTTCGAACCGGATGTCATCGAACCCCCCTTAGCTCACCCAATAGCTAGCAAGCTAACAAGGAGTCACGCGATGAAAGTGCGCGCTCAAATCGGCATGGTGCTGAACCTGGACAAGTGCATTGGTTGCCACACTTGCTCCGTCACCTGCAAGAACGTCTGGACCAACCGCCCCGGTGTTGAATACGCCTGGTTCAACAATGTGGAAACCAAGCCCGGCATCGGCTACCCGAAGGAATGGGAAAACCAGGCCCGCTGGAACGGCGGCTGGCAGCGCAAGGCGAATGGCCAGATCGAACCACGCCAGGGCGGCAAGTGGAAGTTGCTGATGCGCATCTTCTCGAACCCGAACCTGCCCGAGATCGACGATTACTACGAACCCTTCACCTTCGACTACGACCATCTGCAGTCGGCGCCCAAGTCCAAGGCCGCGCCCACCGCAAGGCCGCGCAGCATGATCACCGGCAAGCGCATGGAGAAGATCGAGTGGGGCCCGAACTGGGAAGAGATTCTCGGCGGTGAGTTTGCCAAGCGCAGCAAAGACGCCAACTTCGAGAACATCCAGAAGGACATCTACGGCCAGTTCGAGAACACCTTCATGATGTATTTGCCCAGGCTGTGTGAGCACTGCCTGAATCCCGCCTGCGTGGCGTCTTGCCCCTCGGGCTCGATCTACAAGCGCGAGGAAGATGGCATCGTGCTGATCGACCAGGACAAGTGCCGCGGCTGGCGCATGTGCGTGTCGGGATGCCCCTACAAGAAGATCTATTACAACTGGCAATCGGGCAAGGCCGAGAAGTGCATCTTCTGCTATCCGCGCATCGAGGCTGGCCAGCCGACCGTCTGCTCGGAAACTTGCGTCGGCCGTATCCGTTACCTCGGCGTGCTGCTGTATGACGCCGACCGTATCCAGGAAGCCGCCAGCGTCGTCAACGACAAGGACCTTTACCAGGCCCAGTTGGACATCTTCTTGGACCCAAACGATCCGAAGGTGATCGCCCAGGCTCGCGCCGACGGCATCCCGGAGGCCTGGCTGGAGTCGGCCCGTAAGAGCCCCGTCTACAAGATGGCCGTCGACTGGAAGGTGGCGCTGCCGCTGCACCCGGAATACCGCACGCTGCCGATGGTCTGGTATGTGCCGCCGCTGTCGCCGATCAGCGCCGCGGCCAACTCGGGCAAGCTGGGCGTCAATGGCCAGATCCCCGATGTGAAGCAGTTGCGCATCCCGGTTCAGTATCTGGCCAATCTGCTGACCGCTGGCGACGTGCCACCGGTCGAGCGGGCCTTGGAGCGCATGCTGGCCATGCGCGCTTACCAGCGCGGCAAGCATGTCGATGGCGTCGAGAACAAGGCGGTGCTGGATCAGGTCGGCCTGCTGAAGGACGAGGTCGAGGACATGTACCAGACCATGGCGATCGCCAATTACGAGGATCGTTTCGTCATCCCGACCACGCACCGCGAGTACGCCGAGAACACCTTCGATGTGCGCGGCGGCTGCGGCTTCAGTTTCGGCAATGGCTGCTCCGACGGCCAAACCGAGACCAGCCTGTTCGGTGGTGCCAAGAAGCGCACCATCCCGATTAAAGCAAGTGTCTAAACCTTGTGGGTCAGACCGCCCGAGCGCAAACGAGTAGCTCTGACCCCAACTGATTGAGTGGGTTCTATGAAAACAACGACCTTGTCTAAATCCTGCCGCGTGCTGGCGCGTCTGCTCGACTATCCGCATGCAGACATGCGTGCGGCTTTGCCCGAGTTGTACGCGGCGCTCAGCGAGGAGGGTGCCTTGAGCCAGGCCCGTCTGGCCGAGGTCAAGGCCTTGATGGCCACCTTGCAGCAGGGCGACGCATACGCAGTAGAAGCGCGTTATGTGGAAACCTTTGACCGGGGCCGCTCCACCAGCCTGCATATGTTCGAGCATGTGCATGGCGACTCGCGCGAGCGCGGCCCGGCCTTGATCGATCTGCAGCAGACCTATGCGGCCGGCGGCATGTTCTTCGAGGCCAGTGAACTGCCTGATTACCTGCCGGTGGTGCTGGAGTTCGCCTCCACCCAAGCGGCGCCGGTGGCCCGGGAGTTCTTGGCCGAGATGGCACACATCCTCAACGCCATCCACAGCGCCTTGATCAAGCGCCCTGAATCACAAGGTCGCCCCTACGCCGCAGCCATTGGGGCGGTGCTGGAGTTGGCCGGCGAGAAACCGCAGGCCGTCCAGATCACGGTCGATGAAGCGCTCGACGAAGCCTGGCAAGAGCCGGCCGCCTTCGACGGCTGCTCCAGCAAGGGCCAAAGCAAGCCCGGCGTGCCGCAGCCTATTCATATCGTCAGGAAAACTCCAGCTCAACCAGGAGTACAAGCATGAACTCTTTTGACTTCGCCCTGTTCGGCATCTATCCCTACATCTGCCTGACCGTGTTTCTGCTCGGCAGCCTGATTCGATTTGACCGCGACCAGTACAGCTGGAAAAGTGACTCCTCGCAGATGCTGCGCGCCGGCGCGCTGCGCTGGGGCAGCAATCTGTTCCATGTGGGCGTGCTGTTCCTGTTCTTTGGTCACAGCTTCGGCATGCTGACCCCGCACTTCTTGTACGAACACTTCATCAGCGCCGGCAACAAGCAGTTGATGGCCATGATCAGCGGCGGCATCGCCGGTGTGCTGGGTTTTGCCGGCGTGTCCATCTTGCTGCATCGCCGCCTCAGCGATGAGCGCATTCGCCTGAACTCGAAGACCAGCGACATCCTGCTGCTGGTACTGTTGTGGATCCAGCTGGCCCTGGGCCTGGCGACGATTCCGCTGTCGGCCCAGCATCTGGACGGCGGCATGATGATGAATCTGGCCGGCTGGGCCCAGCGCATCGTCACCTTCCAGGGGGGCGCAGTGGAGTTGCTGGCTCATGCCTCCTGGGTCTTCAAGCTGCATATGTTCCTGGGCATGACGGTCTTCCTGGTCTTCCCCTTCACCCGCCTGGTGCATGTGTGGAGCGGTTTCGGCACGGTCGCCTATCTGTTCAGGCCTTACCAGATGGTGCGCAGTCGCCGCTTGTCCTTGCCGGCCGGTCACAACCAGCCGCAGCGCTGAAGCGGGAGAAGCTCATGGGACAACATGGATGTGGCGGCGGCTCTTGTGGCTGCTCGGGCGGCGCGGAGTCGCTGAGCGTGGATCCGCTGAAGGCGCCGGAACTGCAACAAGCGATCGCCAGCGTCAACGGCGTGCCGCTGCACGGCGTGGGCGAATATCTGGACGCCGAGGCCTTGCGGCAACGCGCCTGCAGCGAGTTGTTGCGGCAGGCGGCGCAGCGCGGCGGTCTGCTGTCGGTCGGCGATGTGCCGGCGCTAGACGGCGTCATCAGCGAGGCCGCTTCCGAGGCCACCCTGGCCCTGCTGGAGCGCGAGCTGAAGCTGCCCGAACCCGATGAGCCGGCCTGCCGGCGCTACTTCGAGGCCCATCCGGCGCGCTTCCGTCAGGGTGAGCGGGTGCAGGCGCGGCATATTCTTTTTGCCGTCACGCCGGGTGTTGATGTGGCGGCCTTGCGTCAGCGGGCCGAGGCCTTGCTGGTGTCCTTGCGCTGCGAGGCGCTGGACAGCCCCGCCTTTGCGCAGGCCGCATCGACCCATTCAAACTGCCCGAGCGGTGCCGAAGGCGGCGATCTCGGCTGGCTGCTGGCCACCGACTGCGCCCCCGAATTCGGCAGCGCCTTGTTCGCACAGGACGAGGCCAATGCCCATATCGGTGTGCTGCCGCGTCTGGTCAGCACCCGGTTCGGTTTTCATATCGTGCAGGTGCTGGCGCGTGAGCCCGGCGTGGCGCAAGCCTTCGAAGCGGTCATGGGCTCGATTGCGCAACTGCTGCACCAGCAAGCCTATATGACGGCGCTGCGCCAGTATCTGAGCCTGTTGGCGGGGCAGGCCAAATTGGTCGGTGTGGAGATGGACGTCGCCGACTCACCGCTATTGCAGTGAGCTTTGATCGACAGCATGACGGCATGAGTGAGAGAGCGAAGAAAATCGAGCCCGCCCCAGTTCGAGATTGGAAAGGAGCCGTCCATGCCCGATGAACTGCTGACGCGCCTGCGGCGTTTCAATACCGACTACTTCCCGCAGTACCAGGCGCAGTTCAGGGACCTGGTTGATCAGGGCCAGCACCCGACCACTTTGTTCATCGGTTGCTCGGACTCGCGCCTGGTGCCCTATATGCTGACCGGTGCCGGCCCGGGTGAGTTGTTCCTGGTCCGCAATGTCGGCGCCTTTGTGCCGCCTTACGACGGTTCCAAGGGCCACCACGGCACTGCCGCCGCGATCGAGTACGCGGTACTGGCGCTGAATGTGCAACACATCGTTGTCTGTGGCCACAGCCATTGCGGCGGCATTCGCGCGCTGTACGGCGAGGTGCCGGCCGAGGCCACCAATTTGCAGGCCTGGCTTGAGTTGGGGCGCGAGGCCACGTTGCCGGTGCAACTGAGCGCCGAGGCCTTGCGTCGCACCGAGGAGCGTTCGGTCGTCTTGCAGTTGGAGCGGCTGATGGACTACCCGATGGTGCGTGCCCGCGTCGAGCAAGGGCAGATTGCCTTGCATGGCTGGCACTATGTGATCGAGGACGGTGAGGTCAATGTCTTTGACGTCAACCGGGGTCAGTTCGTGCCCGCCTCCAGCGCCGACAACAGCGGCACCGGGCCCTACCGCCCGCACGCAGAAGACCCCGGCGTCTTGTTCAACGAAATCGACGACGCCTGGGCCCCCCAATCCCCGTGAGGGGCGCGGCTTGATAGCGCTGCCTTAATGCAGTGAAGCTTCGGCGCCGCCGCGCTCCGGGGCCACGGTCGGCAGTCGGATCAGCATGCGGGCGCCATGGCCCGGTGCACTGAAGACCTCGATCTGCCCGCCCAGCACATTGGTGACGATGTTGTGCACGATGTGCATGCCCAGGCCCGATCCGCCGGTCCCCAGCTTGGTGGTGAAGAAGGGATCGAAGATGCGCCGCCGCACCGATTCATCCATGCCGCGGCCGTTGTCGATGATGCTCAGCTCGACCTCATCCGGGTCGAGTTGCGCACAGTGCACCCGCACCTCGCCCTCGGTGCGGCCCTCAAAGCCGTGCACCAAGGCATTGATTAAGAGATTGGTCAGCACCTGGCCGAGCGAGCCGGGGTAGCTGTTCATGGAAATGCCGGCGCCTAGATCGGTCTTGATCACAAAGGGCGTGTGCTTGAAGCTCGGCTCGACCATGATCAAGACATCTTCCACCACGCGGGCCAAATCAAAGTCGCGCCGTAGGTCGGTGGTTTGGTCGATGGCGACTTGCTTGAAGTCGCGCACCAGATCGGCGGCCTTTTGCACATTGCGCTGCAAGATATCTTGGCCGCGGCGGGTGTCGCGCACCAGGTCTTCCAGCATGCTGCGGCGCATCGGGGTCGCGCTGGCCAGCATTTCGTCCAACGCCTTGTAGCGATCCTCCAGTGAGGACACCACGGTCAATGAATTGCCCAGCGGGGTGTTCAACTCATGTGCCACGCCGGCCACCAAGCGGCCCAAAGAGGCCAGTTTTTCCGACTCAACCAACTCGTGTTGGGCGGTCTTCAGGTGCGCCAGGGCCTGGGTCAAATCTTCATTGCTGGTGGTCAGCTCGGCGGTGCGTTGCTCGACCTGGTCCTCCAAGGTGTTGGCATGGTGGCGCAGTTCTTCGAAGGCCTGTAGCAGCGACTGCCGCATCCGTTCCATCGCCAGGCTGACCCGGGCGATTTCGTCGCTGCCGACCAGATCCAAGGGCTTTTCCAACTGGCCCGAGGCGAGCGCTTCGGCGGCCTGCGTCAGCTGCGTCATCGGCACCAGCACGCGCCTGCGCATCACCCACAGAATCAGCAGCGAGGACATGGTCAGGGTAAAGATGCTGCGCCACAGCGTGCGCACCATATCGGCCCGCTTCGCCGCCAGCAGCGGTGCGGCGCTCATCTCGACGGTCAATTCGGCGATCTGCCGGCCATCACGCAAGACCGGCCGGGTTGCCTTCAGGGTCAGGTCTTGCTCGTCCGAGCTTTGCGGGCGACGCACTTCCTGGAAGGCGCTGGTGGTGGACTGCTCACGCACCACCACCGAGACAAAACGTGGGTCATCGAACTGCGCCTTGATCATCGGCTCGGCCAGGTCGGGGGAGACCTGCCACACCGGTTCGGCCAGTGACAGCGACATCACTTCGGTGGTGCGCGCCAGATCGCGGCGCAGGTCTTCCAGCGCGGTGTGGCGTGTGGCTTGGGCATCCCAAAGTGAGGTGACGGCGGTCGGAACCAGCAAGCCGACCAGCAGGGCCACGATCACGGCATATCGAAGCGATGCACGCTCGAACATCAAAGCACTCCTCGAGGGGTTGCTGCTGGCACGGGGCGGTGCGACTGAGCGCTCGTTGGGCTGGATGACATTGTTTAGCCGATGCTCCTGAAGTGGCCAGTGTATAGGCCTACAAGCGGCTTGGGCATGTCCAATGAGCTAGAGCTTACACGGAGTCGCTCGCTCCAGGGGCGCGCCGCCGGGTGGAAGCGAACAAGGGTGCGGCAAGCGAGCTCCATCGCACTCTGACGAGAGTTGCGGTTTGGTGCCTAGATGCAATCAGGCGGCCAGCACGGTCACACAGTTACGGCCGGTGCGTTTGGAGGCATACAGCGCCTTGTCAGCGCGGGCGTAGAAGCTGTCGGCGTTCTCGCCCGCGGCCATTTGGGTGACGCCGATCGAGATGGTGACGCGCTCGATATCACCAGGCGCGCCGCCACGCCGGATGCGACTGGCGGCCACGCTGGCGCGCATGGTCTCGGCCATTTGTTGAGCCAGTTGCAGCTCGCCACTGGGCAGCAGCAAGGCAAATTCTTCGCCGCCGATACGGGCCGGCAGGGCCTCGTGGGCGGCTGGGCTGGCCGAACCGGTACCGGCCACGCCCTTCAAGGTTTGGGCCACCGCGCGCAAGACCTGATCGCCAAAAGCGTGGCCGTAGCTGTCGTTGACGCGCTTGAAGAAATCGATATCACCCAGCAGCAAGCAAGGGGCATGGGTCCGATCGGACGAAGGTGTCTCGATGCATTTCTGCATCTGCAGGTCGAAGGCGCGGCGATTGGCCAGACCGGTGAGGGCGTCCAGCAGAGCCTCGCCGCGGGCGCGCCGCACATCTTCGCGCAGGCTGTTGATCTCCTCTTGGCTGCTGTCGAGGCGCTGCTGCAAATGGCTCAGTGCACCGCGTATTTCGCGCGTCCCACTCAGCAGCTCCTGCAAGACTTGGGCCTGGGCCTGCTGAGGCGGGTTGTCCAACAGGCGCTCGACCCAGCTGGTCAGCGATTGATCAAAGCGGGCCGACTGCTGGCCGGCTTCGGCCGCCGAGGCCGCCATGCCTTCCAAGACCTGGTTCAGGCCGGCGCTGATGCGCTCGCCGGTGCTCGGGTCCAGCTCGCTGATATGTTCCCGGTACAGCGACCAGGTCTGCGCTTCATCCAAAGTTTGGCCGCCGGCGGTCTTGGCGTTCAAGGCCTGGCTCAGCGCGGGGTTGGTACCGCTGACGAACTCATACCAAACCGCATAGCTGGCCGGATGCAGGGCCGCGCGCTGCTGTGTCATCAAAGGCAAGGCGGCGCGCAGGTGTTCGGCGCTACGCGCCATGCTGTCGTTGTATCTCATGATCTTTTCTTTCCCCCAATACCCAGTTCATCGCCAAAGCGCGTCAGGGCGGCATCGGTTCCGCGCAGCAAGCCTCGGCAGGCACCCGCCTGTATCGGACGCACTTGCAGGCAATTGAGGCATTGCGATGAGCCCAGCAGCAAAAGGCCCGAGCGCCGCGAAATAGTGCCGCTTTTGGAGGGGGCACGGCCGCGAATCCTTGTGCGCTTGACGAAGGCTTCGCGACATACGCAGGGCGCAGCGGCCTGCGTGCGGGCTGGCCCATGCCTAGAATCGACCGCAATGACTGCCGCTGCTACCGACTCTCCTCTCGCGCCTGTTGCGCGGCCCATTTGGCCGGGTCTGTTGCTGGCATCGCTGGGGGCCGTGGCCTTCTCGGGCAAGGCCATCATCGTCAAGCTGGCCTATCGGCATGGCGTCGATGCGGTCAGCTTGATCATGCTGCGCATGTTGTTCGCCTTGCCCTTGTTTCTGGCGCTGGCGATTTGGGCCGGGCGCGGCAAGCCGGCGCTGACCCGACGCGATTGGATCGCCGTCTTCGGCCTGGGTTTCTCGGGCTACTACCTGGCCAGTTTCTTGGACTTCGCGGGTCTGGCCTATGTCAGCGCCAGCTTTGAGCGCCTGATTTTGTATCTCAACCCGACCCTGGTCTTGCTGCTGGGCTGGGTCTTGTTCAAACGGCGCGTCAGCGCTCGGCAGTTGCTGGCGCTGTGCGTCAGCTATGCCGGTGTGCTGCTGGTATTCGGGCAGGAGTTGCATCTGCAAGGCAGCGATGTGCTGCTGGGTGCGGCGCTGGTCTTCGGCAGTGCGCTCAGCTATGCCTGCTATTTGCTGTTCAGTGGCGAGGAGGTTCAGCGCCTGGGGTCGCTGCGTCTGACCGGCTTGGCCACCAGCGTGGCATGTCTGTTGTGCATCGGGCAGTTCTTTGTGCTGCGGCCGGCCGCCAGTGCGTTCGCGGTGGCGCCCGAGGTCTTGTGGCTGTCGGTCTTGAATGCCACCGCCTGCACCTTCGCGCCGGTCTTGATGGTGATGATGGCGATCGAGAGGCTGGGCGCCAGCCTGGCGGCACAAACTGGCATGATCGGCCCGATGTCCACCATCCTAATGGGCGTGGTGATACTCGGTGAGCCCTTCACCCCTTGGGTCGCGGCGGGCACGCTGCTGGTGTTGAGCGGTGTTTGGTTGTTGGCGAAATGGCGCTGAAGTCCTCGATCAAGTTTGGTCCGAGGCGAAGGAGATAAACATGGATTTGGGACTGACGGGCCGCTGGGCCCTGGTGTGTGCGGCCAGCAAGGGCCTGGGGCGTGGTTGCGCCGAGGCCTTGGTGGGCGAGGGCGTCAACGTCGTCATCACCGCGCGTGGCGCCGAAGCCTTGGAGGCCACGGCCGCCGACTTGCGGCGCATCAATCCCGCCGTGCAGGTCTTGACGGTGGCGGGCGATATCGCCACGCCCGAGGCCCGTGCTGCCGCGCTGGCGGCTTGCCCGCAGGTCGATATCTTGATCAACAACGCCGGCGGCCCGCCGCCGGGTGACTTCCGTGATTGGGACCGCGCCGCCTGGCTGGCTGCCTTGGATGCCAATATGCTGACCCCGATCGAGTTGATCAAGGCCACCGTTGACGCCATGGCCGAGCGCGGCTTTGGCCGGGTGGTCAACATCACCTCCGGCGCGGTGAAGGCGCCGATCGATGTGTTGGGCTTGAGCAATGGTGCCCGTTCCGGCCTGACCGGCTTCATCGCCGGCCTGTCCCGTCAGCCCGGCCTGGCGGGGCGCAATGTGACCTTGAACAATCTGCTGCCCGGCGCTTTCGACACCGAACGCTTGCACAAGACCCTGGCGGCCGGTGGCGCCAAGCTGGGGCAAAGCAGTGAAGAGTTCGCCGCTAAACGGCGAGCCGCCATTCCGGCCCAGCGCTTTGGCACGGCGGCCGAGTTTGGCGCCATCTGTGCCATGCTGTGCAGCGCACAGGCGGGCTATCTGACCGGGCAGAACATCTTGCTCGACGGTGGTGCTTACCCCGGCGCTTTCTGAGCGCTCAGCGATAGGCCCTGCCGCAGCTGAACGCTAGGCTTGGTCCAGGGCCTGGCGGATCAACGCGGCCTCCCGCTCGGCCGTCAAGGCCGGCCGGAACTCCTGACCCAACAAGGACGCGCGCACATCGTGCAGCGTTTCAGCGGGCGAACTCAGGTGCAGGCCGAGGGATTGGGCCCGTTCACAGCTGACATCCATCAGGCTGCTGCGCGGGCCACCGTTCGGGCGGTACAGCGGCAGCTCGACAAAGCTCAGCCCGGCCTCGCGCAGCAGCGCGGCGGGCACCCAGACCCGCTGCTGTGCGCCAATCAAATCCAAGAAAGCGTCCCAACGCAGGCGCGGCCCGGCCATATTGAAGGCGCCGCTCAGGCCCTGTTCAATGACTCGGCAGCAAAAGCGGGCCAGGTCGCGTACATCCATGAACTGCACATGGTCGCTGCCATCGCCGGGCGCCAGCATGGCGCTTGCGGCAGGGGATTGGCTGAGTTCGGCGCGTTGGATCCAGTAGGCATAACGGCCACTGTCATCGTGCGGCCCGACCAGCGGCTGTGGCCGCAGCAGGGCGCAGCCTTGTTCGCCATAGAGTTGGCTCACGATGTCCTCGCAGGCCACCTTCAGCGGGCCATAGGTCTGAGCGTCGATCTCCTGCACATCGTCGCTCGCTGCGGGCAGGCGAGGGCAAGACTCGGTGACCGGGTGCAGGATCGGGTCGCCATAGACGCTGACCGCGCTGATGTAGACATAACGCTGAATCCGCCCGCGCAGCAATTCGGCGCTGGCGCGCACCTGCCTGGGCGTGTAGCCGCTGACGTCGATGCAGGCGTCCCAGCTGCGGCCGACCAATGATTGAAGACCGCTGACCCCCGCGTCGCGGTCACCGCGCAAGCGCTCCACGCTCGCCGGCAAGGAGTCAGGCGTTTGCCCGCGCGTCAGAATGCTGACGCGGTGGCCGGCGGCCAGCAAGGCTTCGACGATGTGGCGGCCCACGAACAGCGTGCCGCCCAGGACCAGTATGTTGAGCGCCATCAGACGAGGCAGACGAGGCAGACGAGGTAGACGAAGCAGCCGGCAGTGCTCACGGTTGCGCCGAGATCCAGATGCCAGCCGCAATCAGGGCAAAGGCCGCGCCGTGGTACCACTGTGGCCATTCGCCCAGCAAGGCGGCCGACATCAGCGCCGCGAACACCGGCGTCAGGTTGCCGAAGAAGGCTGCGATGGCCGGCCCGGCCTGTGCCACGCCCAGGCCCCAGCAGCGATAGGCAATCAGCGACGGCCCGACCGCCACATACAGCAGCGCCAGGGCAAGACCTGGCCCCCACAGAATCGGCTGCGGCCGCAACGCCTGTTCAAGCCCCGCCATGCCACCGGCAAACAAGAGGCCGAACATCAGCTGGGCCATCAAAACCGAGGCCCAGTCCCAGTCGGGGCGGGCATCACCGCGCATCGAGGCCGGCGGCCGCGCCAGCAACCAGCTGTAGATGGCCCAAGAAAATATCGCCAGCAGCATCAACAGATCACCGCTGACAAAGTGCACCTGAGCCAAGGTCTGCAAGGCCCCGCGGGCAATCACGAAGGCCACGCCGGCCAGCGACAGGGCGGCGCCCAAGATCTGCTTGGGCCGCGGTTTGACCCTGAACACCACGGCGCCCACCGCCAGCATCCAGACCGGCAGGCTGGCCGCAATCAGGGTGACGTTGAGTGCGCTGGAGCTGCGCAGTGCTTGGTATTGCAGCGCGTTGTAGCAGCCCATGCCCAAAAAACCGCTCAGCGCCAGATAGCGCCAGCGCTGCAGCAACGCTGTGGGTTGCTGAAACAGCCGCCAGGCCAAGGGCAGCAGCAGCAGGGCGGCCAGGCCCCAGCGCAGCGCGTTCAGGGCCAAGGGTGAAATGCTGCCGACCATCAGGCGCCCGACCACCGCATTGCCCGCCCACATCAGCGGAGGCAGGGTCAGCAGCAGGGCCAAGCGGGGCGTCAGTGTCATGCCGTCTTGGGCGGAACTTGCTGCAGGGCCACTTCGAAGCTGAAGCAGGAGCCGGTGCCCGGCTGGCTTTCCACCTGGATGCGGCCGCCCATCAGGCCGACCAGGCGCTGCACGATGGTCAGGCCCAGACCGGTGCCGCCATAGCGGCGTGTGATGCTGCCGTCGGCTTGCGTGAAGGGATCAAAGACCTGGCTGATTTGGTCGCGGGTCATGCCGATGCCGGTGTCGTGCACGCTCAGACGCAGGCGCAAGCCGGTAGAACTTTCCTGATCCATGGTGGTGGTGGGGTCGGGGCTGCCTTCGCCTTCGTCTTCAACCAATTGCACCTCGACCCGGACCTCACCTTTTTCGGTGAATTTCAAGGCATTGCCGACCAGATTGACCAGCACCTGGCGCAGGCGTAGGGCGTCGCCCAAGACGTGTTGGGGCACGCCGGGCTGTACCCGCGCATGCAGCTGAATGCCTTTTTCATGCGCCTGCAGCAGCAGCGGGTGCAGCGCCTCGCGCAGGCAGTCATGCAAGGAGAACGGCGCCTGCTCAATCACCACCCGGCCGGCCTCGATCTTGGCCACATCCAGCAGATCGTTGATGATGACCATCAGCCCCTTGGCCGAGTTGTGGGCCAACTCGATGAACTTGCGCTGCTTGTCGCTCAGCTCGGTTTGCAGCACCAACTCGGTCAGGCCCAGCACGCCATTCATCGGCGTGCGGATCTCGTGGCTCATATTGGCCAGAAAACTGCTCTTGGCCTGGCTGGCTGTTTCGGCCGCCTCGCGGGCCGCCTCCAGCGCCGCCTGGCTGGCTTTCAGATCGGCGATGTCGCGGGCATTCAGCAGCAGCACCGCTTCGCCGGTCACTGGGTCACGCATCGGGCTGGCATTCAGACCGTGCCAGCACAGGCCTTGCGGCGTCTGCAACTGCATATCGGCCTTGACGCTGACGCCGGTGCGAACCTGACGGATCACCTTGTCGGCATCCTCTGGATCGGCAAACAAGGCCGACAGTTCGCTGTCGCCGGGCTTGGGGCCGCCGGGCGCTTGCGCGGCCGGCTTGCCGGGGGTGCTGGCCTCCGGCTTGGCGCGCCCGAAGGCCAGTGCCGCGGCCGGGTTGCGCATCAGGCAACTGCCGTCCTTCAGGCTGAATACGGCAATCCGCACCGAGGTGTGTTGCAAGGCCTCGACGCCGCGCAGGACGCCGAGATCGGTGCCGCTGGCCAGCGAGTCGGCGGCGAACAGCATCACCTGGCGCCGGTCGGGCGTCAGCATGCCGCGTGAAACCAGCATGGCGGTGACCGGTTGCCCCTTGGGGTAGAGCGTCCATTGCTCGCGCACGATCTTGCCCTGGGCATGGTCGGTGGCGGTGACGGCCAGGCGCTCGCGCACGGCGGGCGTGGTGTCGGAAAAATCACGCGCCAGAAATTCCTCGGCGCTGGTCGCGCGCCAAAAACGCAGCGCGGCGGCATTGGCCCACAAATTGCGTTGCCGCTCGGCATCGAACACCCACATCGGGACGTCGAGCCAGTCGTAATGCGTCAGGGAAGAAAAGTCGAGCATGGGCAGGGCGAGAGGGAGTTTGCGTCAGATGAGCCGCATGGGCCTCGTAGATCTGCAAGAAAAACGCAGCCCGCATTGTGGCCCGGCCGGCTTGTCTTGCCCCTCCTTCAGTGAATATTTCTGAGGCTGAATTGCTCAGCCGAGGACGGCCGCCCGGTAGGCATGCCAGCTGGCGTGGCCAATCACTGGCCCGACGATCAGCAAGCCGGCAAACCAGGGCAGCAGGGCTAGCACCACGGCGACGGTGATCAAAAATCCCCACACCAGCATCACGCCCGGCTGCGACAGCACCAGCCGCAGGCTGGTCAGGCCGGCGGTCACCGCGTCGGCTTCGCGGGCCAGCAGCATCGGGATTGAGATCACACTGATTGCGTAAATCAGGCCCGCAAAGACGGCCCCAACGGCCAGGTAGACGATGATGAAACTGACGTTTTGCGGGTCCACCAGCTTGACGATCGAGCCGGCAAAGTCGGGCATGCCGTCAAAGCTGACGGCAAACACGATCAGCGCGGCCCGACCCCAGATCATTTCCAAAATCAACAGCACGCCGCCAAAAATGGCGATTTGCGACAGGCGCCGGTTCCAGGCGAACAGCGAGTCGATCAAGCTGGGTTTCTCGCCCATCTCCAGCCGCATGCTGACGTGGTACAGGCCCAGGCACAAGAACGGCCCCACCAGCAAGAAGCCGGCAGACAGCGCCAGGGTGTAGATCGGCGCATGCTTGAACACGCCCAGGATGGCCCAGCCCATCAACATGAAACACAGGCCGTAGAACAGGCCAATCAGCGGTGCGCGCTGGAAGTCGCGCCAGCCCGCGACCAGCCAACACAGCGGATCGCGCAGCCGCAAGGTGCGCAAGGGGATGTTGAAAGAGTTGTCGACCCTCGGCTCGGCGTCGGGCGTGCTGCCGGGGGCAGGATTCGCTGCCGCTGAGGTGGGCGCCGAGGGAGCTGGCGTGGCGATGGGAATGTGGGCGTTCTGCGTCATCAGCGCAGCGTAGAGGCGCAGCCGCCGTCGCACCAGCGGAGTTTCCAGCAGTCGACCGGGTCAAGGGGCTGTCGGCACCCTGCTGATGACCCGACCCTGCGCGTTGAAAATCAGCTGCGGCGTACCCGTCGCATCTCGTCCCAGATCAACAGCACAGCGCCGACGCTGATGGCACTGTCGGCGATATTGAAGGAGGGGAAGTACCAGCCGGCCCAGTGCACCTGGATGAAGTCAACCACATAGCCGTGCAGCAGGCGGTCGATCACATTGCCGAGGGCGCCGCCCAGAATCAGGCTGAGCGCCGTGGCGAACAGAGTTTGTTGGCCATGTTTACGCAGCATCACCACGATGAAAACCGTGGCCAGCGCACCCAGGCCGACAAAGAACCAGCGCTGCCAGCCGGCCGCACCGGCCAGAAAATTGAACGCGGCGCCGGTGTTGTGCCATCGCACGACATTGAAGAAGCTGGTCACGAAGCGGCTGTCACCCAACTGGAAGTTGCCCAGGATCAGCACCTTGGTGAACTGGTCCAGCAGGATGATGACGAGCGCAATCGCCAGCCATTGGCCCAGGCGCGGGCTTGATGAAAATTTCTTGGAGGTGGCCATGCAAAAACAAAAAAGGAAAGAGGGTCACAAACTCGGGCGTGGCCGCTAATGTAGCGCCCCTGATAGACCCGGGTGCGGGCTCACAGACGCGTCGGCGCTTGCTTGTGCGGCCGGAACGGCGTATCAATGGCGTATCCCGGTGCTTGGGGCGTGCGGTTCGCGCGCCACTCTGGGGGCAAGGAGTAGGCTCATGCGCAAACGTATTTACTGGTTGCTGCCGAATCTGGGTAGCGCTAGGCGGACGATGAACGAGTTGCTGCTGGCCCGCATTGGCGAGCGGCATATTCACTTTGTGGCGGCCGAGGGCGCGGAGATGAGCGGCCTGCACGCCGCCAATGTCTTGCAAACCTCCGATCTGGTCGGTGCGGCGCAAACCGGCCTGCTGATGGGCGCCGGCTTGGGCGCGGCCGGCGGGGTGGCCGCCGCCTATTCGCTGGGCAATATGGCCATGCCCGCCGCCGTGGTGATTGCCATGGCCGGGCTGGGAGCGGTGTTGGGCACCTGGTCGTCCAGCATGATCGGCAGTTCCACCCCAAGCCGACGCCTGCGCCGCTTCGAGTTGGCGATGGCGCAGGGCCAATACCTCTTGATGGTGGACGCGCCACGCGAGCGGGTGGCGGAAATTGAAACCCTGCTGGAGGCGACCCACCCGGAGGCGCATTTCGAAGGGCTGGAGCCGAATGTGCCGGCGTTTCCATAACGGCTAACTTACCTGCCTCGACTGATTCGGCAGAATCAGCCGCACAAAACAAAAGGGCGCCGAAGCGCCCTTTCTTTCTTGTCAGCCGATCTGCCTATTGCTTGAGCAGTGCTCTCGTCATCGCTCAGGCCATCGTGCGGGTTTCGCCGCTGCCGTGCAGATTGCTGTCGCAACGGCCGCACAGCGTGGGGTGCTCAGGATTGGCGCCCACGTCTTCGCGGTAATGCCAGCAGCGCTCGCATTTCTGCTGCGCCGAGGGCGTGACGCTGACGCTCAACTCCGCTGCTTCGCTCAGGCTGGCCGCCGAGGTGATGAAGACAAACTTCAGGTCTTCGCCCAAGCTTTGCAGCAGGGTCAGGTCTTGCGCATTGACGCCCAAGGCCACTTCAGCCTGCAGCGAGGAGCCGACACCGCCGTCCTTGCGCACGTCTTCGATCGCCTTGTTGACCGCTTCGCGGATCTCGCGGATGCGGCCCCACTTGGCCAGCAGCGCTTCATCGGGCGCGGCGAATTGCCAGTAGGTCTCGACAAAGATGCTCTCACCAGCCGGCTTGCCGCTGAAGATGGGCCAGGCTTCTTCGGCGGTGAAGCTGAGGAAGGGCGCCATCCAGCGCAGCATGCCGTGGGTCAGGTGCCACAGCGCGGTCTGGGCCGAGCGGCGGGCCAAGCTCTTGGGCGCGGTGGTGTAGAGGCGGTCCTTCAGCACATCCAAGTAGAAGGCGCCCAGGTCTTCCGAGCAATAGACCTGCAACTTGGCGACCACCGGGTGGAACTCGTAGCGTTGGTAATGCGCCAGGATCTCAGCCTGCATCTGTGCCGCGCGGGCCAGGGCAAAGCGGTCCACTTCCAGCAGCTGATCCAGCGGCACGGAGTCGGTGGTCGGGTCGAAGTCGCTGACATTGGCCAGCAAGAAGCGCAAGGTGTTGCGGATGCGGCGGTAGGCGTCGACCACGCGGGCCAGGATCTTGTCGTCCAAACCGAGGTCACCCGAGTAGTCGGTCGAGGCGCACCACAGTCGGATGATCTCGGCGCCCATCTTCTCGCTGACGGTTTGCGGCGCCACCACATTGCCCACCGACTTGCTCATCTTGCGGCCAGCGCCGTCCACGACGAAGCCGTGCGTCAGCAAGCCCTTGTAGGGCGCGCGGCCGTAGAGCGCGCAGCCGATCAGCAGCGAGCTGTGGAACCAGCCGCGGTGCTGGTCATGGCCTTCCAGATACAGATCGGCCTCCGGGCCTTGCGCATGCGCCGCGCCGGCATGGCTGCCGTTCAGCACATGTTGGAAGGTCGAACCGGAGTCAAACCAGACGTCCAGGATGTCGCTGCCCTTGCTGTACTCCGCCGCTTCGGCGCCCAGCCACTCGGCCGGGTCCAGCTTGGCCCAAGCTTCCACACCGCCGGCTTCGACGATGACGGCGGCGCGCTCGATGAACTCCAGCGTCTTGGGATGCGGCAGGCCCGAGTCCTTGTGCAAGAAGATCGGCAGCGGCACGCCCCAGCTGCGCTGACGCGAGATGCACCAGTCGGGCCGGCCGGCGATCATGTCGCGCAGACGGGCGCGGCCGTTCTCGGGGTAGAAGCTGGTGGCGTCGATGGCTTCCAGCGCGGTCTGGCGAAGCGTCTTCTCGGCGCGGTCCACGGCGAACAAGCCTTCGCCCTCGTCCATGCGCACAAACCATTGGGCCGCAGCGCGGTAGATCACCGGCGTTTTGTGGCGCCAGCAATGCGGGTAGCTGTGGGTGATCTTCACATGCGAGAGCAGGCGGCCGGCGTTCTCCAGCGCCTCGGCGATCACCGGGTTGGCCTTCCAGATGTGCAGGCCGCCGAACAGCGGCAGCTCAGCCTCGTACTGGCCGTTGCCTTGCACCGGATTCAAGATGTCCTTGAAGGCCATGCCGTGGCTGATGCAGCTCTGGAAGTCGTCCAGACCATAAGCTGGCGCCGAGTGCACAACGCCGGTGCCGTCTTCGGCGGTGGCGTAGTCGGCGAGGTAGACCGGGCTGGTCCGATCAAAGCCGGCGTCCACATGGGCCAGCGGATGCTTGAACTTCAGCATCGCCAGGTTCTTGCCGACGGTGGTGGCGAGCACCGAGCCTTCCAGCTTCCAGCGGGCCAGGCATTTCTCCACCAACGCCTCGGCCACCATGTAGATGCCGCGCGGCGTGTCCACCAGGGCGTAGACCAGCTCCGGGTTCAGGTTCAGCGCCTGGTTGGCCGGGATGGTCCAGGGTGTGGTGGTCCAGATGACGGTGAAGGCTTCTTTGTTCAGAGCTGGCAGACCAAAGGCCGCAGCCAGCTTCTCGGGCTCGGCGCTCAAGAAGGCCACGTCCACCGCCGGGCTCTGCTTGTCTTGGTACTCGATCTCGAACTCGGCCAGCGAAGAGCCGCAGTCAAAGCACCAGTAGACGGGCTTCAGGCCGCGGTACACAAAGCCGCGCTCGAACAAGCGCTTCAAGACGCGGATCTCGCCGGCCTCGTTCTTGAAGTCCATGGTGCGGTACGGGCGGTCCCATTCGCCCAGCACGCCCAGGCGCTTGAAGTCGGCGCGCTGCGCGTCGATCTGCTCGCCGGCATAGGCGCGGCTCTTGGCCTGCACCTCATCGCGCGGCAGGCCGCGGCCGAAGGTTTTTTCGATCTGGTTCTCGATCGGCAGGCCGTGGCAGTCCCAGCCGGGGATGTAGGCCGCGTCAAAGCCTTCCAGCTGGCGCGCCTTGACGATCATGTCCTTGAGGATCTTGTTCGCGGCGTGGCCGATGTGGATTTGGCCGTTGGCATAGGGCGGGCCGTCGTGCAGCACGAACTTGGGCGCGCCACAGCGGGCGTCGCGCAGCTTTTTGTAAGTGCCTTGTTCTTCCCAGGTCTTCACCCAGCCCGGCTCGCGCTTGGGCAGATCGCCACGCATGGGGAAGGGCGTGTCGGGCAGATTCAGGCTGGCGCGGTAGTCTTTTTTATCGGTGCTCATGAGGGGTCCAGAACTTGTGCATTCGAGGGCGCTGCGCGCATTTGCGGGGCGCCGTAGCGGGGTGGGGGGGCAGCTCAGGCTGCCTGTGCGGGCGGCCTTATTTGAGTTCGAGGTGAATCAAAACCAGGCCCAAAAAGGCGGTAGGAAGGGGCGGCAAGACCCCGCCAGCGTCAAATTCGATCGCGTGTGGTCTGGCGCCGCATGGCGGCATGGGTGGCCAAAAAGGCTCGCGCGTCCGCCACATCCTGCCGGATGGCGGCCGTCAGTGCCGGCAGCCCGTCGTAGCGGGCTTCGTCGCGAAGTTTATGCAGCAGTTCCACGCGCACGAGTTTACCGTAGGCCCCGTTGCTGCCGAGATCGGCTGGCCAATCCAGGCAATGCACCTCCAGCAGCACGCGGCCGGCGTCTTCCACCGTGGGCCGCACGCCGAGCGAGGCCACGCCGTCCAGCGGCTGCTGGCTCAGGCCATGGGTGCGCACCGCGAAGATGCCATGGGCGGCGGGCTTGTCATGCGCAAAGCGCAGGTTCATGGTTCTGAAGCCGTCGAGTGCGCCGGGGCTGGACTCGCCCAGGCTGCGGCCCAGTTTTTGCCCATGCACCACATGGCCGGAGATGGCATAGGGGCGGCCCAGCAAACGGGTGGCGGCCGCCATATCGCCGCCGGCCAGCGCCTCGCGTACCGCCGAGCTGCTGACGCGCAGGCCATGCACCTCGTAACTCATCATGCGGGCCACATCAAAGCCTTGCTGGCGCCCGGCGGCATCCAGGGTGGCGTAATCGCCCTGGCGCTTGGCGCCGAAGCGGAAGTCATCGCCGACCAGAATGTATTTGGCCCCCAGCCCTTGCTGCAGCACCTGGGCGATGAAGTCTTGGGCACTCAAGGAGGCCAGACGTTCATCAAAGCGCAGCACCACCACCTGGTCAATGCCGCAACGCTCCAACTCGCTCAGCTTGTCGCGCAGCGACGCGATGCGGGCCGGTGCCAGCTCGGGCTTGCCGAGCTTCGCGGCAAAGTAGTCGCGCGGATGCGGCTCGAAGGTCATCACGCAAGACGGCAGCCCGCGGTGCGAAGCCTCGGATTTCAACAGCGCCAACATGGCCTGGTGGCCGCGGTGGACGCCGTCGAAGTTGCCGATGGTCAGCGCGCAGGCGGGCGCAATGCCGGGGTGGTGGAAGCCGCGAAAAACATGCATGGCGGCGATTATCGTTCGGCCGCCAAATGTGGGGCCTGGCCGGGCCGGGCTGAGCCTCAGACCAATTCTGCGACCTGCAGATGGCGCTGCGCCACGGCCACCAGATCGTCCATCTCGAAAGGCTTGACCAGGTAGTCATCCATGCCGCATTGGATGCAGCGTTCGCGGTCGCCGTTGACCGCGCTGGCGGTCAGGGCCACGATCGGCACATGGCCGAGGAAGCGGCTGCGCTCCAGGGCGCGCCAGCGGCGTGTCGCCTCGAAACCATCCATCTTGGGCATCTGGCAGTCCATCAGCACCAGGTCGTAGGCGCTGGCTTCCAGCCGCTCCAAGGCCTCCAGGCCGTTTTCGGCTTGGTCGACCTGCAGACCGCAGCTCTCGAGCATTGAGGATGCGACCAGGACATTGACCATGCTGTCATCCACCAGCAGCACTCGGCCGGATAGGCGTGGCGTGCTGGGTGTCTGGGCTGCGCTGGGCAACTGGCTTGCGATTGGTGCGCTGTGGCTTTCATTGACGGCCATGGCCGGCGCCGGTGTGGCGGGCCGTGGCGTACGCGTCGGCGCGGCTTCGGCGGCTGGCAGCAAGGGCAAGGTGAATTCAAACAGCGAGCCTTGGCCGGGTACCGAGCTGCAGCGCAGATCGCCGCCCATGGCGCGCGCCAATTCCCGCGAAATGGTCAGGCCCAGGCCGGTGCCATCTTGGCGGCGGGGGCGCTTGTCCTGGCCCATGGCCTCGGCCTGCTCGAAGGGCGCGAAGACGCGTTCCATCTGGTCGGCGGCGATGCCCTCGCCGGTGTCGCGCACGGCGAAGCGCAAGAGCGTGCCGGCGCGCATGTCCAGGGTCGGGCTGACCTCGACCGTGACCTGGCCGCGCTCGGTGAACTTGATGGCATTGCCGATCAGGTTGTGCAGCACCTGCTTGATGCGCGAGGCGTCGCCCAAGGCATGGCCGGGCAGGGCGGGGCTGAGGTTGAGGGAGAAGTCCAGGCCCTTGTCGCGGGCGGTTTCGCTCAGCAGGCGGCAAACATCGTCGACCGTTTCGCGCACATTGACCGGCCCGGCGTCAACCGCCAGCTTGCCCGATTCGATGCGGGCCAAATCGAGAATGTCGTTCACCAAGGCCAGCAAGTGCTGGCCGGAGCGCCGCATGATGTCGACCTGCTCGCGCTGCTGGCCGTCCAACTGGGTGCGCGCCAACAACTGGGTCATGCCCAAGATGCCATTCAAGGGGGTACGAATCTCGTGGCTCATCACGGCCACAAAACGGCTCTTGCTGCTGCTGGAATGTTCGGCCGATTGCAATGCTTGCTTGCGCTGCTGGGCCAGCCAGTCGGTGGCAAAGCGCAGACGCAAGAGTTCGGTGGCGCGGGTTTCGATGCCGCGCGACTCCTTCAGGGCAATCGCCATGAAGATCAACAGGCTCAAGCCGGTGAGTGCCCCTTGCTGGTCAGCGCGGCTGAGGTGGTAGACCACCAAGGGCCCCAGGGCCAGCGCACAAAAAACCAGATTGGCGCGCATACGGCCGCCCAAGGAGAATAAGGCGATGGCGCCCAAGCCCACCATGGCTGCCAACATCAGGCCTTCAATCTGAGGAGCGGCGGGGGCGTGGAAAAACCAGCCCATGGCGCCCCAGGTGAGCGCATCCAGGGTCAGCAAGCCCAGAAAGCGTTGGCGCCAGGGCGCCAGCTCTGCGTGGCTGGGCTGTTTCGCCCTGAACGCACGGAAACGGTACAAGTCCCAGCAGCGGATCAGGCTCATGAGCACGCGCGCGCTCAACCAGCCCAGCAGCAAGGCGGGCGGCAAATGCGGCCACAGCAAGAGGACCGGAAAAAGGCTGAACAACAGGCCCAGCGAAGTGGGCGTCAAGCTGCGTTCATAGAGCGATGCCAATTGCTCCGACTGCACCTGTTCGGCGATGTCGGGGCCCGCGTCTTCGCTCACCTGTCCTGAGCCAGGTTCTGCCGTCATAAATATGTATTCCCTCGGAAACTGGCCACCTCTCAAGAGGGGGCTCATGGGCGGTGAGTCTGATGCTCCCGCTCGTCAGCCGAGGTTCTACATGCACTTCGTTACAGAATGATCGGGATCAACCCTCAACGTCGCGCCGAAGCCGCAAAACCGGGGGCAAACCCCAGGCTTCGTTGACCGTCATCAAACTGTTATTTGGGTGTGATGAGGTCCGGGCTGTTGACCCAGCACCATTCGCCCGGCTTCAAATCTGTCGGCAAGGTCAGCGCGCCGAACTGCGGGCGGTGCAGGCTTTCGACTCGGTTGCCGACGGCGGCCACCATGCGTTTGACTTGGTGGTACTTGCCCTCGATCAATGTCAGGCGCAGGCCATGGGTGCCAAAGCTCTCGGCACCTTCGGCGCGCACGGTCTCAGGCACATAGGGTGTGCTGCGCTCGGGCTTGCTATTGGGTTTTCCGGCGGACTTGGATGCACTTCGCCCGGAAGCGCCGGCCACGACGACTGGCTTGCTCGGCTCGGGTTCACGCAACTCCACGCCGGCCAGCAGTTGAGCCACCATTTCCGGCGTGACTGGATGCTTGCACTGGGCCTCATAGATCTTGGGCACATGGTGCTTGGGGCTGGTCAGCTTGTGGATCAGGGCGCCGTCGTCGGTCAAGAGCAGCAGACCGGTGGTGTCCTCGTCGAGGCGGCCGATAGGCTGCACGTCGCGCTCGCGCAGCGGCGCGGGCAAGAGGTTCATCACGCTGGGGTGGTGCTTGGGTTTGCGAGAGCATTCATAGCCGCTCGGCTTGTTGAGCAGGATCAGTGCCTTTTCATGAAAGGGCCAGGTCTTGCCACTGACCTCAAACTCCAAGCCTTCGGTTTCGAATTCTTCCCAAGGGTCATTCAGGATCTCGCCCTTGATGCTGACTTCGCCGTTGAACAGCAGTCCGGAACAGAGGCGGCGGCTACCGAAGCCTTGAGAAAAGAGAATTTGGGCGATGTGCATCTTCATGCCGGTATTGTCCCTCAGCGGCTTGCGGGCATGACAGCCGCCAGCGCGAGGCTTGGTTGGCTCACGATCTCAGGGTTTCTCTGCGGCAACCGAAGGCGTCAGGGGTGAAAGAATGTTTTCAAATTTCAACCCGCCATTGAAAGTAATCTTTCAAATTGAAGTCTCCTCCCGGAAAGACGCCAAGTCAGGCGCCGCGTTTGGCGGCCTTCGCGAGCTTGTCTGTCGTGCAGCAGATTGCCCAGCGTGCGCCTGGCATGTCGGCGACGCAGCAGCGCATGGCGGCGGCGGTGCAGGCGCATCCCTTTCGGGCCGCGACCGCTTCGATCGATGAATTTGCGAAAGAGGTGGGCGTGTCGATGGCTTCGGCCAACCGCTTTGCTGTCGCCTTGGGTTTCCGTGGCTACGCCCAGTTTCGGGCCGAGTTGGCGCGCGCCTTTGAATCCACCCTGGCACCGGTGGAGCGATTGCGCAGCGGCCTGGCGCAGGGTGCGGCCGACAGCGCCGAGGCCATGGCGCGCTCGCTGGAGGAAGATAGACGCAATCTGGAGAGCACCCGCGAGGGCTTGCGGGCCGATGTCTGTGAGCAAGCGGTCGACATGATTCTGGCCGCGCGCCGCGTCAACACCTTGGGCTATGGGGCCAGCGCCTATCTGGCGGGGCTGATGCACCATGAGTTGGATGCCTACTGCCGCGATGTCGCCACCTTGTCGCAGATGCCCGGCCCCAGCCATGCGGCGAGGCAGATCTTCAAATTGGCGGAGACCGATCTGTTGGTCGTGATCGCCATGCCGCGCTATAGCGAAGACACGGTGCTGCTGACCACAATGGCGCGCGAGCGCGGCTGCAAGATCCTCGCGCTGACCGATCAGCCGAGCTCGCCGGTGGTGCAGTTGGCCGACGTGGTCTTGTATGTGCAGGCCAGCAAGCAGATGTCGGCCACCTCCAATGCCGCGGCCTTGGCCTGCATCGAGGCCTTGTGCTCGGCGGTAGCGCGGCGCACGCCGCAGGCGGTGCAGCGTGCACAGGAGTTGGCCCGTTATGTGGTGCCCTGGCTGCATATGAATAAATCGGGCCAGCGGACCGGACTGAAAACGCGCAGTGCCGGCAAGGCCGGTGAACGGAAAACATAGATGACACACACAACCGTGAATCCACCGCGGCCCGTCTTGGCCATTCATGGCGGCGCCGGCACCTTGTTGCGCAGCCAGATGAGCGAAGCCAAAGAGGGGGAGTACTTGGCGGCGCTGCGTTCGATACTGGAGGCAGGGCAAGCTCAACTCGCCGCCGGTGTCGGCGCGCTTGAGGTGGCCGTGGAGGCGGTGCGGCGCTTGGAAGAGTGCGAGCT
The DNA here is from genome assembly GCF_037482915.1 of Paucibacter hankyongi. NCBI lineage: Bacteria > Pseudomonadati > Pseudomonadota > Betaproteobacteria > Burkholderiales > Sphaerotilaceae > Roseateles > Paucibacter hankyongi. Next base: position 164,505 of record NZ_JBBHJX010000003.1, on the reverse strand, counting down.
GTTCAACGCCGGCCGGGGCGCGGTCTACACCGCAGCCGGCAGCCATGAGCTGGACGCCAGCGTGATGGACGGCAGCAATCTGCAAGCCGGCGCCGTGGCCGGGGTGACGCGCACGCGCAACCCGGTGCTGGCCGCGCAGGCGGTGATGCAGCACAGCGAGCACTTGATGTTTATTGGCGCGGCGGCCGATGCTTTTGCGGCGGCGCAGGGCTTGGAGCAAGTCGAGCCCAGCTGGTTTGGCACGACCGCACGCTTAGAACAATTGCGCCGCGCCCAGCAGGCGCAGACAGGCGCACTCCTGGACCATGACGGCCAGCAACTCGCTGCAAGCGCTGCCGCCGGCGGCCCCATCGATGAGCGCAGCAAAACCGGCACGGTGGGCGCGGTGGCCTTGGATGCCAAGGGGCACTTGGCGGCTGCGACCTCGACCGGCGGCATGACCAATAAGCAGGTCGGCCGGGTAGGCGATTCGCCCATCATCGGCGCGGGCTGCTATGCCAATGATGCGACCGTGGCGGTGTCTTGCACCGGCACCGGCGAAGCCTTTATGCGCAGCTGCGCGGCCTTTGATGTGTCGGCGCAGATGGAATACCTTGGGCTTGGCGTAGCGGCGGCCGCCGAGCGGGTGGTGCATGGCAAGTTGCCCAAGGTGGGGGGCAGTGGCGGCCTGATCGCGCTGGCGGCCAATGGTGAGCTGAGCCTGTGCTTCAACTCCGAAGGCATGTACCGCGGTTATGCCCGCGTCGGCGAGGTGCCGGTGGTAGCGATCTACGGAGATCAAGCCCGATGAACGAGGTGGTGAAGCCTTCCGTGCTGACGGTGAGCGACCTGACAGTGCGCTTCAAGACGGAGGCTGGCCACAGCGATGTGGTGCGCAATCTGAGCTTTCGGGTCGGTCCCGGCGAGACGCTGGCGATTGTGGGTGAATCGGGGTCTGGCAAGTCGGTCACCTCGCTGGCCATCATGCGGCTGATCGAGCATGGCGGCGGCCAGATCGTCGGCGGCAGCATTCGTTTCCAGCCGCGTCAGGGCGAAGCGTTGGACTTGGCCCAGGCCGCCGAGGCACGCATGCGCAAGATCCGCGGTGCCGATATCGCGATGATCTTCCAGGAGCCGATGACCTCGCTGAACCCGGTTTTCACCGTGGGGGAGCAGATCGCCGAGGCAATCCGCATTCACCAGGGGCAGAGCAGCGCGGCGGCGCTGGCCGAGGCCTTGCGCATGTTGGAGTTGGTGCGCATCCCGGCCGCGCGCCAGGTGCTGACGCGGCACCCGCATCAGCTCAGCGGCGGCATGCGCCAGCGGGTGATGATTGCCATGGCGCTGGCCTGCAAGCCCAGCCTCTTGATCGCGGACGAACCCACCACCGCGCTGGACGTCACCATCCAGGCGCAGATCCTGCAACTGATCCGCTCGCTGCAGCAGGAGATGAAGATGGGGGTGATGCTGATCACCCACGATATGGGCGTGGTGGCCGAATGCGCCGACCGCGTGGCGGTGATGCTGCGCGGCGAGAAGGTGGAAGAGGGCGAGACGCTGGCGCTGTTTGAGGCGCCTCAGCATCGCTACACCCGCGCGCTGCTGTCGGCCGTGCCGCGGCTGGGCGCGATGGCGGGCAGTGATGCGCCGGCCAGCTTCTCTTTGATGAGTGCCGAAGATGCGCAGATGAGCGCGGTGCGGGTCCAAGACAAAGCGCCTGGTGAGCTGCTCTTGGAAGTCAAGCAGCTGACGACTCGCTTCGACATTCGCGAGGGCCTGCTCAACCGGGTGAAGAAACGGGTGCATGCGGTGGAGCAGGTGTCCTTTGAGCTGCGCGCCGGCGAGACCCTGGCCTTGGTGGGGGAGTCGGGCTGCGGCAAGTCCACCACCGGGCGCAGCTTGTTGAAATTGGTGGAGGCCAATGCGGGCCAGATTCTGTTCCGTGGCCGAGACCTGACCCGTTTGTCGCGCAGCCAGATGCAGCCGCTGCGGCGCGATATCCAGATGATTTTTCAGGACCCCTATGCCTCGCTGGACCCGCGGCTGACGGTGGGTTTTTCAATCGCCGAGCCGCTATACATCCACAAGCTGGCCACGCCGGCCCAGGCCGAGGAGCGGGTGCAGTGGTTGCTGCAACGAGTGGGCCTGCCGCCCGATGCAGCCCATCGTTATCCGCATGAGTTCTCGGGTGGTCAGCGCCAGCGCATTGCGATTGCACGCGCTTTGGCGCTGAACCCTAAGCTGATCGTGGCGGACGAGGCGGTGTCGGCGCTGGATGTATCGATCCGGGCTCAGATCGTTAACCTGATGCTGGACCTGCAGGCCGAGTTGGGCCTGAGCTATTTGTTCATCTCGCACGATATGGCCGTGGTCGAGCGGGTGGCGCATCGGGTGGCGGTGATGTATCTGGGGCAAATCGTCGAGATCGGCCCGCGCCGCGCGATTTTTGAGAACCCGCAGCATGACTACACCAAACGTTTGATGTCAGCGGTGCCGGTGGCGGATCCGCGTTTGCGCCGCGGCCCGACCGAATTGCTCAGCGGAGAAATCCCCAGCCCCATGCGCAGCTTGGACGACCCGCCAACGGTCGCGCCGCTGGTGGCCGTGGGCTTTGATCATTTTGTGGCCCGGCATGAAGTGGGGCTGAAGAAGGTGGCCTGATTGTTTCAGTGCCCGCAGGTTTGAGGGCTTGAGTTTTCTTTTGAACAGGGAGATCGACACGATGAATGCCAAACTATTTGCCGCCGTGGCTTTGGCCGCAGCGCTTGCCACCGGCCTGAGCAGCACCGCTGCGCTGGCGCAGGACAAGACCGCTGTGTTTGCAGTTGAGAACACTTTTGCCTCGCTGGACCCTTACGACACCAATGTCACGCTCGACCTGTCGGTGTGCAAGAGCTTCTACCAAGGGCTTTACACCTTTGACAAAGACCTGAAGGTGATGCCGCAACTGGCCGACAGCTACGAGACCGCCAAGGCCGGCCTGATCTATACCTTCAAGCTCAAAAAAGGCATCAAGTTCCACGACGGCACGGACTTCAATGCAGCTGCGGTGAAGGCGGTGTTTGACCGTGTCACCAACCCCGAGAACAAGCTCAAGCGCTACAACCTGTTCTCGAATATCGACAGCACCACGGTCATCGACGACTACACCGTCAAGATCACGCTGAAGCGGCCGTTCTCGGCCTTCATCAACCAGCTGGCCCACCCCTCGGCGGTGATGATCTCGCCAACGGCTTTGGCCAAGTACGGCAAGCAAATCGGCATGAACCCGGTCGGCACCGGCCCCTTCAAGTTCGTCGAGTGGAAGCAACCCGACTATGTGAAGGTGGTGAAGAACGACAAATACTGGAAAGCCGGCTGGCCCAAGCTGGACGCCATCATTTGGAAGCCGGTGGGTGACAGCAATACCCGCACCGCCATGCTGCAGGCCGGCGAGGCCCATTTCACCGCACCACTGCCGGTGGAGCAGGCCGAGAACCTGATGCAAAACCCCAAGCTCGACGTCGTCAGCGGGCCGGGCATCTTCGCCCAGTACCTGTCGATGAACACGATGAAGAAGCCCTTCAACGATGTGCGGGTACGCCACGCGATCAACTATGCGATCAACAAGGAGGCGCTGGCCAAGGTGCTCTACAAGGGCTATGCGACGCCGGCCGAAGGGCCGGTGCCGATTGGTGTGGAGTACGCTGTCAAGACCGGCCGTTACGAACACAACCCGGCCAAGGCGCGCGAGTTGCTGAAGGCGGCCGGCTACCCGAATGGTTTTGAAACCGAACTCTGGGCGGCCAACACCAGCATTGCGCAGAAGGGCACGCAGTTCTTGCAGCAGCAACTGGCCCAGGTGGGCATCAAGGCCAAGATTACTTTGATGGAAACCGGCCAGCGGGTGCAGCAATTGGAGAATGTGCAAAAGCCGGAAGATGCGGCGGTGCGCCTGTACTTCGCTGGCTGGTCCTCTTCCACCGGCGAGGCCGACTGGGGCTTGCGCCCGCTGTTCGCCACCGAGTCGCAACCGCCCAAGCTGCAGAACTTCGCCTACTACAGCAATACCGAGTTTGACGATTTGCTGTACGAAGCGCTGGGCACGGCCGACCGCGAGAAGAAGGCTAAGGCCTACGCTCGCGCGCAAGAGATCGTCCACAAGGAAGCACCTTGGGCCTTTCTGGTGACTCGCAAAGTGGCCTATGCCAAGAGCAAGACGCTCAAGGGCATTTACCAAATGCCGGACAACAGCTTCTTCTTTGAAGATGTGCAGTTCAGCAAGTAAGCGCTAAACCGGCTTCCCCACCTGGACTCGATCGCTCGCCCATGTTTCAGTACCTCCTCAAGCGCTTGGCAGGCCTTTTGCCCACCTTGCTGATCGTTGCCGTGTTCGTGTTTTTCTTCGTCCACCTGCTGCCCGGCGACCCGGCGCGGCTGGCGGCCGGGGCCGAGGCCGACCCCGAAACGGTGGAACTGGTGCGGCGCGATCTGGGCCTGGACAAGCCGATGCTGGAGCAGTTCACCCGCTTCGTCGGCGGCGCGCTGCGCGGCGACTTTGGCCACTCCATTCGTACCAAGCGGCCGGTGATCGATGAGATTGCCGACCGTCTCCCCTACACCTTGAAGCTAACGCTGGCGGCCATGGGCTGGTCGGTGCTGTTCGGCTTGGTGATTGGGGTGGTGGCCGCCGTCAAGCGCAATCGCTGGCAAGACCGGCTGGGCATGACCTTGGCGGTGTCGGGCATCTCCTTCCCGTCCTTTGCCTTGGGCCTGCTCTTGATGATGGTGTTTGCGGTGGGCCTGGGCTGGCTGCCCACCGTGGGTGCCGACAGTTGGCGGCATTACGTCTTGCCTTCACTGACTCTAGGCGCCGGTGTGGCGGCGGTGATGGCGCGCTTCACTCGCTCATCGTTTGTGGACATCTTGCATGAGGACTACATCCGCACCGCGCGGGCCAAGGGGGTCTCTGAGACCGGCGTGGTGCTCAAGCATGGGCTTCGCAATGCCTTGATTCCGGTCGTCACCATGATGGGGCTGCAGTTCGGCTTCTTGCTCGGCGGCTCCATCGTGGTGGAGAAGGTCTTCAACTGGCCGGGCATGGGCCGGCTCTTGGTGGATGCCGTCGAGATGCGCGATTACCCGGTGATTCAGGCCGAGGTTTTGCTGTTCTCGCTGCAGTTCATTTTGATCAATCTGATCGTGGACCTGCTCTACGGCCTGATCAATCCGACCATTCGTTACAAGTGATATGAGCAGCCCAAGTCTTCCTCTTTCAGCGCCTGGCGGCTCGGCCGCCAAGGTGCGCACGCCAGCCTCGGAGTTTTGGCGCAAGTTCAAGAAGCAGCGGGTGGCGATGCTGGCGCTGGGCTTTGTCTTTGTCTTGATCGTGCTGGCGCTGGCGGCGCCTTGGATCACGCCCTATGACGCCGAGAACTATTTTGACTATGACCGCATCAACGCCACGCCCTCGGCCGAGCATTGGTTCGGGGTTGACGCCTTGGGGCGTGACATCTTCAGCCGCATCTTGATGGGCGCGCGAGTGTCGCTGACTGCGGGCTTGGTGTCGGTGGCGGTAGGCTCGGTGTTAGGCACCAGCTTGGGCTTGCTGGCAGGCTATTACGAAGGTTGGTGTGACCGCGTCATCATGCGTTTGTGCGACGTCTTGTTTGCCTTCCCTGGTATCTTGCTGGCCATTGGCATCGTGGCGATTCTGGGCGGCGGCATGGTCAATGTGGTCATCGCCGTGGCGGTGTTTTCAATCCCCACCTTTGCTCGCCTGGTGCGCGGCAATACGCTGGCGCTGAAGCACTTGACCTATGTGGAGGCGGCCCGCTCGATTGGCGCTTCCGACTGGACCATCATCACCCGCCACATCCTGCCCGGCACGGTTTCTACCGTGGTGGTTTTCTTCACCATGCGTATCGGCACCTCCATCATTACCGCGGCCAGCTTGAGCTTTCTGGGCATGGGCGCTCAGCCACCCACGCCCGAATGGGGCGCAATGCTGAACGAGGCGCGCAGCGATATGGTGAACGCGCCGCATATCGCTCTCATCCCCAGCATTGCGATCTTTCTGACCGTGCTGGCCTTCAATCTGCTGGGTGATGGGCTGCGCGACGCGCTGGACCCCAAGCTCGATAGCAGCCGCTGAACTTAGACCATGCCAGGCTCAATCGACTTTCCTCGCATCGGCGTCCTGCCCAGCGGCCCGCTGGACAGCCTGGCCGATGTGGCCGGCGTGACGGTTGGTCATTGCACGCTGGATGCCGGCGCCGTGCAGACCGGGGTGACGGTGATCCGACCGCATGCCGGCGATGTCTTTCTGCACAAGGCCCCGGCCGGCTTGGCGGTGTTGAACGGCTTTGGCAAGAGCATGGGCCTGCTGCAACTGCAGGAGTTGGGTCAGCTGGAAACGCCTATCGTGCTTGGCAGCACCTTTGCCGTGGGCACGCTGGCCACCGCTTTGACCCAACAGGCCATCGCCCAGCACGCCGAGATCGGCCGTGACTGGCCGACCGTCAATCCGCTCGTGTTCGAGTGCAATGACGGCTATTTGAACGATGCGCAGGCCTTTGCCGTGCAGGCTGAACATCTGTCTCGGGCCATGGCCGACGCGAGTTTGGATTTTGCCCAGGGCTGCGTTGGGGCAGGGCGGGGCATGAGTGCTTTCGGCCTGAAGGGCGGCATCGGCTCGGCCTCGCGTCGTGTCCGCGCCGGCGCAGAGCCTTGTACGGTGGCGGCGCTGGTGCTGGCCAATTTCGGTCGGCCGGAGGCCTTGACGATACAGGGGCAAAGGCTCGGGCCGCTGTTGCAAGAACGGCTGCAAGCACGACTGCGCGGCGCGCCGCCAGCCACCGATGGGAAGGCTCAGGTCGAAAAGGGCTCCATCATCTTGATCATCGCTACCGATGCGCCGCTGGACTCGCGCCAACTCGGCCGGCTGGCGCGCCGGGCGGGCGCCGGGCTCGCGCGTACCGGCTCGGACTATGGCCATGGCAGTGGCGATATTGCCCTGGCCTTCTCCAGCGCCTACACCTTGCCGCAACGGGCCGCCGAACCGATGCCAGCGCTGGCCATGCTGCACGAGGCAAGACTTGACCCTCTGTTTCAAGCCGCCGCCGAGGCCTGCGAGCAGGCCATCGTCAAGGCCTTGTTCGCCGCGACCACGGTGCAGGGGCGCGACGGCCATGTCCGCCGCGGTCTGCGCGAGCTGGCGCCGGATTGGCGGCAGCTGCTCGCGCTGTGATTGCGCTTTGATCGAGTCTCAACTCAGGCGAACACGCCGGCCGTCTCGGTCATGCGGGCGCTGACTTCGCCGAGTTGGTGCAGGCTGTCGCCAAATTGCAGCTCCATCACCGTGAGGCGCTTGAAGTAGTGGCTGGAGATGTACTCGTCGGTGACACCGATGCCGCCATGTAACTGCGTGCATTGCTGGCCGACAAAGCGCATTGATTGGCCCAGTTGCAGCTTGGCCTGGGCCAGCGCACGGCGCCGCGCGGGCGCTGGCTCGGCCAGCTTTAAGCTCGCAAAGTAGCTCATTGAGCGCCCCAACTCCAGCTGCATCTTCACATCGGCGACGCGATGCCGCAGCGCTTGAAAGCTGCTGATCGCCACACCGAACTGCTGGCGCTGCTTCATATAGTCAACGGTGATTGCCAACATTTGCTCCATCGCGCCGACCGCCTCGGCGCAGAGCGCCGCAATGCCCACATCGACGGCCAACTCCAGCGCGGCCAGGCCTTGCTCGGGGCCGACCAAAAGGGTGGCGGGCGTGTCGGCGAGGACCAGTTCGCCGGCGCGCGAGCCGTCTTGCAGGCTGTAGGGACGGATGCCCACGCCAGCGGCGTCGCGTTCCACGAGGTAGAGGGCGATGCCGGCTTCATCACCAATGGCGCCATAGACACGCGCCGGCACGATGAAGGCGTCGGCCCAGTCTGCGGCCGGCACCAGGCTCTTCTTGCCGCTCAGCCGCCCATCAAGGGCGCGGGTTTCCACATGCTGGAGCCGATAGCGGGCGGCGCGCTCTTGCTGAGCCAAGACCAGCATCGTCTCACCGCTTGCGATGCGCGGCAGCCACGTCGCTTGCATGGCCGTTGGGGCCTGGCGCAGCACGGTGGGGGCGACCAAGCCGGCCTGGGCGAATGGTTCCATCACGAGGCCGCGGCCGAGTTCTTCCATCACCGCCATGGCGTCGATGGCGCCCAGGCCCATGCCGCCATGCTGCTCCGGCACAAGCAGGCCGCTCAGGCCCAGGCCGGTGAGGCCGTTCCAGGCTTCGGGCGAGAAACCGCCGGCCTTGACGATGGTCTGGCGGCGCGCAAAGTCGTAGTCCTTTTCGACCCAGCGGCGCACGGCCTCGCGCAGCGCTTCTTGGTCTTCACTGAAGTCAAAGTCCATCGAGGTGCTCCCAGTTTGCTCGGGGCATTCAGCCCAAAACCGTCTGCGCGACGATATTGCGTTGCACCTCGTTCGAGCCACCGTAGATGGTGGTCTTGCGGGTGTTGAAATAGTGGCTGGCCAGCGGGGCGCAATGGGCCGCTCCGACATGGTCGCCCTGCCAACCGGCCTCCATCGCCTCGTGAATAAAGGGCAGGCTGAAGGGGCCGCCGGCCAACATCATCAGCTCGGTGTAACGCTGCTGGATTTCACTACCGCGAATCTTCAGCAGGCCCGCCACGTCGAGCGACTGTTTGCCACTTTTCTCGGCCGACAAGACGCGCAGCACCATCATCTCCAGCGCCACGATGTCGACCTCCAGCAGCGCGATCTGGTCGCGAAAGCGAGTCTCAGCCATCAGGCCTTCTTGGGTCGCGATGCGTTTCAGCCGTTCCAACTCACGCTTGGCGCGGTTTACATCGGCGATATTGCTGCGCTCATGGGCGAGCAGGTATTTGGCGTAGGTCCAACCGCGGTGTTCTTCACCAATCAGGTTTTCGACCGGCACTTCGACATTGTCAAAGAAGACTTCATTCACCTCATGTTCGCCGTCCAACATGATGATGGGCCGCACCGTGACGCCGGGCGACTTCATATCGATCAGCAGGAAGGAGATGCCGGTTTGCGGCTTGCCCGACGAGTCGGTGCGCACCAGGCAGAAGATCCAGTCGCCGTACTGTCCCAGGGTGGTCCAGGTCTTTTGGCCATTGACGAGGAACTTATTGCCTTGGCGCGCGGCCTTGCACTTCACCGAGGCCAGATCCGAGCCCGAGCCCGGTTCGCTATAGCCCTGGCTCCACCAGACCTCACCGCTCATGATGCCGGGCAAAAAGCGTTGCTGCTGCTCCGGCGTACCGAAGGCCATGATCACCGGCGCCACCATCACTGGGCCGAAGGGCACGATGCGCGGCGCACCGGCCAGCGCGCATTCTTCCTCGAACAAGTGGCGCTGCACGGCCGTCCAACCCGGCCCGCCAAACTGCTTGGGCCAGGCCCAGCCATGCCAACCCTGCTGGCCGAGAATCTTGGCCCAGCGCTGCATATCGGCCTTGTTCAGCCGTTGCGCCTGGTGCACCTTGCTGCTGATGTCTGCCGGCAGATTCTGGGCCACCCATTGCCGAATCTCGGCCCTAAAGGCGAGTTCTTCCGCCGTGAAGTTCAAGTCCATGCGCGCCTCCGCTGCCTGCTGATTTCGATGCATCGATCAGGGCAAGGTTTTAGCACGAACGTTCGATTTCCACCTGTCTCAACTGGGACAGTCTTGGCGAACAGAAATGCAAAAAGCGGCCACAGGGGCCGCTTTTGCGATCAATCAGCGAGGTAACTCGCTCGCCGATTTTTCTATCTTCAGTCGTTCTTGGCTTTGCCTTGGCGGCGGGTGTAAACCACGCCAAACAGGGCCAGACCGGCGAGGGCCAGTGAGCCTGGTTCGGGAACCTTGTTGCCGGCAGTTACGCTCAACAACACTTGGCTATCGCCGGCCGGATTCGGCTTGTAGACGTTGTAGGTAAAGTTAGTCGTTCCCGACAAATCTGCACCATTAACGGAACTCCAGCCAATAGTTCCATTCAGGGCTGCCAAATAAGCATTGACTTGTTTGGTGAAGGCTGTATCTACCCATTTGCCGCTATTGGCGTCCCAAACCTGTGCTTCGGTATTGTCTAAGCCGCTGCCGGCGTAGCCCTTTGCATAATACTTCCCGTCGCTATTGCCATTGCCGTCGCTCTTGCCCTTGCCGTCGCCCTCAATTTCCCAGATGGCGAACTGGAAGGCTGCAGACTTCACGCCACTCGTGAGGCTGTCATAGTATGCATGCGAATAGAGGGTAGTCAGATCGGCCAAAACCCGCGAGGTCGTTGTCGTTGAATCGTCGTACATCCCTTGGATATTGCTAGCCTGATACTTTGATCCAGCGAACAAGGTGGCATAGCCGCCGCCGGTAACGAAGTTGTTCAGCATGGTCTTGTCGTAGGTGGCGCCAGGTGTGGAGGTGTTGAAACCATTCAAGGGATCCAAGCAGTAAACCCAAAAACTGCTACCGCTCGCCACATTGCTGCCACTCTCGTTGACTTTCCAGGCACCCATGGATGTGGAGGCTGCGGAACGGTTTCCGAAAACCAGGGAGTGCGATTCAACCAAGCTTGTTCCCGCGCCGGTGACATCGGTTACCGTCGACGTTGCATGAGCCGCCGTAAAGGTCATTGCCAGCATGCCGGCCGCAGCAAAGGCGCTGATCCGACTAAGGGTCTTGATCGACAGGGCTGTTTTCATCATGTTGGCTACCTTGTTCACAATTATTTGCACACATTACTTGTGCGTGTCGGGATCCTAACGGCTACGCTGTGCCGAACAACCCCGCGATTCGGGGGGGGGCGGCAGCAATGAGCCGGCTTTCAGGGGCGCACTTTAGCCTCTTTGCGAGTGATTCGAGCGGCGCCATCCATGGACGCTCCTCTTGTGCCGTAGCGTTTGCCACGGATTGTTCGCTTTGCTGCGAATCTGCAAGCGGGCTTCGGGTTCTGGGGTGAAAAATACCGAAGGCCCGCGGAGGCTGCGCGGCACTCACAGACCCAGTTCGGTCTTCAATTGGGTCAGCTCTGGCGACTGCGGCAGCTTGTTGGGGCCATTCAGCGCCGCCGTCAACTCTTCCTTGGCTTCCGCCTTGCGGCCGGACTTGGCCAAGGCGTAGGCGAGGTGGAAGCGGATGCTGCCCGAGGACGGGTTGCGCAAGCGGGCATCGCGCAAATGGCGCAGACCAATGTCCAGTTTGCCGCGCTGCACCAGGATCCAACCGAGGCTGTCGATGGCCTCGGCATTGCCGGGGGCGAATTTGACGGCCTTTTCGGCCGCTTCGACGGCCGCCGGGTCGTTCAGCCGTTGCAGCAGGCTGGCGTAGCTGATCAGGGTGGCGGGTTCGTTCGGTTCCAGCGCCAGAATCTGCGCAAAGCTCTTGCGCGCAGCCTCTAATTTGCCGGCTTGCGTCTGTACTTGGGCCATCGCCTTCAGCGCATTGCGGTCCTTGGGGTTCTTTTTGGACCAAACCTCCAGGTCGGCCAAGGCCTTGTCGAAGTTGCCGGCGGCAATATGCGCCTGGGTGACCAAAATGGCGTTGGCGGTGCTGGGTTCCTTGTCCATCACGGCTTTGTAGCCCGCCAAGGCGGCGGCGAATTGCCCGCGCGACATGGCGATATGGGAGCCGGTCATCAGGGTCAAGGTGTTGCCGGGGTAGGCGCTGCTGAGGGTCTTCATCGCGGCATCAACCCGGCCAGCGTCACCGCGCCGGGCTTCAACCTCGACCTGCAAGCCCAGGGCGTCCAGATAGTTGGGTTGGGCCTGCAGGGCTTTTTGGACGTTGTAGGCGGCGCCGTCAATGCCTCCGGCCATCAGGTTCATGCGCCCGATTTGCACCTGCTGTGCCGGGTTGAACTCGGCTATGCGGGTGGCGGCTTGCAGCGTCAACCTCGCATTATTGGGGTCGCCTGCGCCAAGGTAGAGGCGAGCCAGGGCAAGTTGCGGCGCCAGCACGGACGAATATTTGGCCGCCAGTGATTTGGCTGCGCTCAAGGCCTTGTCGTTTTGTTGTTGGCTTTGCAGCACCTCCACCATCAACAAGCCGGCGCGCGGATCGGTGCGCTGAAGCTCTTCGGCTTTCTTCAAATTGGCCATGGCTTCATCGAGCCGCTTGGCGCGCAATTCGAGTACGCCCAACTGAAACAGGATGTCGGGGTCGTCGCGGCCGCCGACGACCATTTTGCTGAGCCGGCTGCGCGCCTCGTCAAAGCGCTGCTCTTCCATGTCCAGCCAGCTCAAATTGATGGCGGCCGGGCGGAAGTTGGCGTCCTTGCTCAGCGCTTGGGTGAAGGCCTCGCGGGCGCCACGCTTGTCGCCCGTGCGGCCCTTGATATTGCCCAAGAAGCTCAGCATGGTCAGGTTGCTGGGGTCTTTTTTGACGATGCTTTGAACCGTTTGCAAGGCCTTGGCGCTATTGCCTTGCGCCAAGTAAGTCATCGTCAGTTGCACGCCGGAACGGGCATCGCCGGGTTTGGCGGCAAAGGCCTTCTCGAGGTTGGCGATGCCGGCCTTGTCTTGGCCCAGTCCCAGTTGGCTGAAGCCGAGTTCGCGTACGGCCGAGGCGGTGCCGCTCTTGGCCACGGCCTTTTCAAAGAATTCGCTGGCGACTTGGTAGCGCTTGCGGGCCATGTTCAGGCTGCCCATCAAGTACAGCACTTGCGGATCGTCCGGGTTGGCGCGTATCGCGGCTTCGAGCAAGGGGGCCGCGCGGTTGTAGTCGCGCCGGTCCAGATAGACCCCGGCCAAGAGCACCGTGGCGTTGTAGTGTTTGGAGTTGGACCCCAGCAGGGTCTCCAGATAGCCCTGAGCCTTCTCGGCGTTGCCCAGCGAACGGTGCGATAGCGCACCCACCATCAGCAGCGGCTCATTGCCGGCAATGCTGTCGGGCGGCAGCGCATCGACCAGGCCGGCTGCATCGCCAAAGGCGGACTTGGCCGCCGTTTCGTCCCCCTTGCGAGCCGCCAGCAGCCCGGTCAAGTAGGACGCGCGCGGGTCTTCCAATTCTTCTTCGACCAGAAAGGCCAGGTCTTTTGCGGCCTCGGCTTCGCGCCCGAGAGAAATCAGCAGGGAGGCATGGGCGACCCGCGAATCGACTTGTTTGGGACTGAGGGTCAGCGCACGCTCTTGGGCCGTCAAGGCACCCTTGACGTCTTTTTGGGCCTGCAAGATCGTGCCCAGCGTGTACCAGGCCGCCGGCTGTTTGGGGGCTAACTCGGTGGCCTTGGTGGCCGAGGCCTTGGCCTTGTCTAAATCACCCTGGCGCAAGAGCAGGGACGCTTCGGCAATCAGCGGGGAGGCCGAATTTGGATTGGCTTGCTTGGCCTCGTTAAAGCTCTTGCTGGCCATGGCGACATTGCCAGCCATGGCGTAAGCGGAGCCGCGCAGGGTCAGGATTTCGGCGTGAATGGTCTGCGGCATGCCGTTCACATTCAGCTGTTCCAGCAGCCGTTTGCGCTCGCCCAATTGCAGCCAGATTTGCCCCAAGGGTACGGCCACCTCGCTGCGACTGACGCCTTGCTTCAAGGCCTCCTCAAAGGCAGCCTCGGCGCCTTTCCATTCGCCATTGCTCATCAAGACCTTGCCCAGCAGCAAGTGCGCGGCCAACATTTTCTGGTCTTGTTGAATGGTGTTCTTCAACTGAATCGTGGCGCCGTCCAAGTCACCCTTTTCGTAGCGCTGCAGAGCGTCTTCGTAGAACTTGGCGGCTTTTTCTGGGGTTGCCCAGGCGGCGGGAGACAGGGCGCCGAGACTGGCGATCAGACCCGCAAGCAAGACGGGGCGGAGCGCGTCGAGCGACAGCGAATAGGCCTGATCGGAGCGGGGGCAGGTGAGTTTTTTGAGGCGCATCTCGTCAGTATCGGGAGTTGGCGTCGGTTTTTTGAGTTGGCCGACCTGAATTGCGGTGAATTTGTTCATATTCCGCTTCATATTCCACCCAATCACGAAGCGGCTTTGGGCCGGAGCTTGGCCGAAGGGCGGAAATGCTGGGTTCAGTAACGCAGATCCAAGGTCAGCACATCGTTGTCTCGCTTCATCTGGAAGCGGGTCAGAAAACTATTGCCGAGCAAGACATGGCTCATCTGACCCGGCACAACGATGGCGTCGACATTGCGCACCTCGACCTCACCGATGCGCACCAAGTCGAGCGTCAACACATGTGCGGGTACCGTGCCGTTCGCCGTCTGCGTCATGATGCGGCGGCCTGCGTGGTACTTGAGGTTGATGCGCTCCGCCTCGTTTTGGCTGATAGAGATCGCAGTAGCGCCGGTGTCGACCAAGAATTGCGTGGCCTGCCCGTTGATGCTGCCGCTGGTGGTGAAGTGCCCACCAGGCCCCGAACTCAAGATGATCTTGCGCCCCGCGTTAAGGGCTGGCGTGGCTTCGCCGATGCGGCCCGGCGATGCGCCCATCTGCAGAGTTAGGCGTTTTCCGCCGACTTCAACCAAGGCGCTGCCGTCTTCCACGGCCAGCAAGCGCACGCCACGCACGCTGCTGCCGACGGGCACGGTGCGTGCCTCGCCATCAATCATCAGCAGCGCAGCTTTCGCGCCAATGCTGCCGTTGAAGGCCACCGCCGGCCCTTGGGTTTGCGCCTGGCCTTGCACCTGGCCTTGCGCCCAGGAGCAAGCGCAGCAGGCCATCAAGCCCGCCATCAGCAAGGCGTGCAGGCGGCGCGCAGCGCTCATGAACGCTCAGTCCCGGAAATTGCCGTAGTCCAGCGGCACATCGGCGAATTCCTTTTTCAGCAAGGCGATGCCGACCTGCAGGTCGTCGCGATTCTTGCCGGTGACGCGCACGGTGTCGCCCTGGATCGAGCCTTGCACCTTCAGCTTGGCATTCTTGATCGCGGCGACGATTTTCTTGGCCAGATCGGATTCGATGCCGTTTTTGATCTTGTAGACCTGGCGCACCTTGTCGCCACCGAGCTTCTCGATCTTTTCTTGCTTGTCCAGGAAGCTGATGACCACGCCTTGCTTGATCAGCTTGGAATACAGCACCGCTTCGATCTGCTCGAGTTGGAATTCGCTGTTGCCAACGGCGTGAATCTCTTTTTCCTTGTCCTTCAAGCTGACTTCGGCGGGCGTGCCCTTGAAGTCGAAGCGGGTCGAGATTTCCTTGGCGCTGGTCTCGACGCCGTGCTTGATCTTGACCATATCGGGTTCGAGGGTGGTGTCAAAGCTGGGCATGTTTATTTATCGGTTGGGGGCAGGTCCTGCAAGGATAGCCCGGTTGATCTGGGAAAATTCTGCCATGCAGGAACAAGCTGTAAATCCCCCCATCGAACCCGTCAAGACCAGCGGCAATGCCTTGCTGCTGGAACATGACGTCAATCTAAAGCCTTTCAACACCTTTGGATTGCCGGCCACCGCAAGTCGTTTGGTGCGAATTCGCGAGGTGGCCGATGTACGCCGCGTCGTTGACCATCCCAAATTGGGTCGCGCGCCCAAGCTGGTGCTGGGAGGCGGCAGCAATATTGTGCTGACCAAGGACATCGATGCGGTGGTGCTGAAGATGGAAATACCGGGTTTGCGCCTGCTGGAAGAACGTGCGGACGCCTGGATTATCGAGGCAGGCGCTGGGGTGTCCTGGCATCAGTTGGTGCAATGGACGGTGGAGTCCGGTTACCCGGGCCTTGAGAACATGGCGCTGATCCCCGGGACGGTCGGCGCCGCGCCGGTGCAGAACATCGGCGCCTATGGCCTGGAGTTGAAGGACCGGCTTGACAGCGTCGAGGTGGTGGACCTGATGAGCGGCCGGACGGTCATCTTGCCGGCCTCGGCCTGCCGCTTCGGTTACCGCGACAGCGTGTTCAAGCAAAGCGAGTTTGGCGGGTTGGCGGGCAAATGCGTGATCACGCGAGTGCGCCTGGCCTTGCCCAAACCCTGGCGGCCGGTGTTGGGCTATCTGGAGTTGGAACGCAAGATGGCGGAGAACGGCATCAGCGAGCCCAGCGCCCGGCAGATTTTTGACTGGGTCTGCGAGGTGCGCCGCGCCAAACTGCCGGACCCGGCGGTGATCGGCAACGCGGGCAGCTTTTTCAAGAACCCGGTGGTGACGCCGGAGCAATGCCGCGACATCATCGGCCGCGACCCTGGCATCGTGCATTACCCGATGCCGGATGGTGGCATCAAGCTGGCGGCGGGTTGGATGATTGACGCCTGTGGCTGGAAGGGCAAGGCCGTCGGCGGCGCAGCGGTCTACGAAAAGCAGGCCCTGGTGTTGGTGAACCGGGGCGAGGCGCGCGGCGCCGAGGTGGTGACCTTGGCGCGGGCCATTCAGGAAAGTGTCTATGGGCGCTTTGGCATCCGCCTGGAGGCGGAGCCCGTGATGTTGTGAGCGCGAGCCTGAGTTTGTCGATACAAATTGCGGTTCAGAAATAGAAAAGGGCTCAGCAATCGCTGAGCCCTTTTTTTAGATCATGGGCCGAAATTACTTCTTGTCGGCTGCGGCCGTGCCGTCTTGCAACTGGGGCAGGCTGTTGGTGGTGGCCGGCGATAGCAGGCCCACCTTGGCGTAGTTCATCAGCTTGTCGCGGGTGTCTTTGATGTCCAGATTGCGCATGGTCAGCTGGCCAATGCGGTCAGCCGGCGAGAAGGGCGCGTCCTCGACCTTTTCCATGGACAGGCGCTCGGGCGCGTAAGTCAAGTTGGGGCTCTGGGTGTCCAGCAGCGAGTAGTCATTGCCGCGGCGCAGCTCGATGGCGACTTCACCGGTGATGGCGCGGGCTACCCAGCGCTGGGCGCTCTCGCGCAGCATGATGGCTTGCGGGTCAAACCAGCGGCCCTGGTAGAGCAAGCGGCCGAGCTTCATGCCGTTCATGCGGTACTGCTCGATCGTGTCTTCGTTGTGGATGCCGGTCAGCAGGCGCTCGTAGGCGATGTGCAACAACGCCAGACCGGGAGCCTCATAGATGCCGCGGCTCTTCGCCTCGATGATGCGGTTTTCGATTTGGTCGCTCATGCCCAGGCCATGGCGGCCGCCGATGCGGTTGGCTTCCAGCAGCAACTCGACCGGGTCGGCGAATTCCACACCGTTCAGCGCGACCGGCTGGCCTTCTTCAAAGCGCACGGTGACGGTCTCGGCCTTCACCACCACGTCGTCCTTCCAGAAGGCCACGCCCATGATGGGGTTGACGATCTTGATGCCGCTGTTCAGGTGCTCCAGATCCTTGGCCTCATGGGTGGCGCCCAGCAGATTGGAATCGGTGGAGTAAGCCTTTTCGGCCGACATCTTGTAGCCAAAACCGGCGGCCGTCATGAAGGCCGACATCTCGGCGCGGCCGCCCAGCTCGTCGATGAACTGCTGATCCAGCCAGGGCTTGTAGATCTTCAGCGCAGGATTGGTCAGCAGGCCATAGCGGTAGAAGCGCTCGATGTCATTGCCCTTGAATGTCGAGCCGTCGCCCCAGATGTTCACATCGTCCGCCTGCATGGCGGCCACCAGCATGGTGCCGGTGACGGCGCGGCCGATCGGTGTGGTGTTGAAGTAGGTCACGCCGGCGGTGCTGATGTGGAAGGCGCCGCTTTGCAGCGCGGCAATGCCCTCGTGCACCAGTTGGGCGCGGCAGTCCACCAACACGGCCTTCTCGGCGCCGTACTGCATGGCCTTGCGGGGGATTTCGTCATAGTCCGGCTCATCCGGCTGGCCCAGATTGGCGGTGTAGGCGTAGGGGATGGCGCCCTTGTTGCGCATCCAGTGCAGGGCGGCGCTGGTGTCCAGGCCACCGGAAAACGCGATACCGACCTTCTGGCCGACGGGGATTTGCTGAAGAATGCTTGACATGGGCTGCTTGTTTGAACGGGCTCAAGGGGCTGAGCGGGCTGAACGGACTGGGCTGGACGGTCAAAAAACGCTCGCGAGGAGGCGTTGCAGGCCCTATTTTCTGTCAGTTTTGAAAACAGCCCTGCTGGCCCCGTCGCGCCAAGTCAACAGTGGCGACCCTGGTGGTGGATTTGCGCCCAGTTTTGCGGCTGCCCCGCGGGGCTGAGGCTTCGAATCGACGGGTGCTCAGTACTGCGCCAAGACCTTGACCGTGCCGTCCAGCGCGGCCTTGTCGATGTAGCCAATCGCGCCCGGCGTGGCCGCTACCAAGCGTTTCACTTCGGCGTCGCTGCCCAGTGCGCGCGGCGCCTGGGCGCGACCGGTGAACATGATGCGAGACCAATAGGCCTTGATTTGCGCCTCGTCGCGGTTGGCCACAGCCTTGTAGAACTGGCTGCGTGTCGGCTTGCCCTCGCTCTGGTCGATCGGCGTCAGCACCGGCGAGCCGGGCAGGCTATCGACCTTGCCGAGGAAGAGGTTGGCAATCTGCTCGGACTTTGGCGCCAAGGCAGCCACGCTGGGGTGCACGATCACCACCACCTGCGCTTGTGCCAGCGGTGCCAGCTGGACCAGACCGACCAGCATCAAGCTGGCGGCCCATGGACGAGGGCGAAGGCGAGGAGGTGAGGCAAGCTTGCGCATGACCATCCGCTCAGAACACAAAGTCCAGATTGAGGCCCAGCACCTGGAAGTGCTGGCCTTGGCGGGGCGGGTTGAGCGGGTTCGGGTTGACCAGGTAGCTCGCGCCCGCCGGACTGTCCACGGTGATGCGATCCCACTGCAGCTTCAAGGCCATATTGGCGACAAAGTCCCAACGCAGTCCGAGCGAATAGCTGTGCTGCTCGTTCGCTGAACTGGCCGAAAAAAGACTCATGCCGGCATTGATGGCAGGGTTCTGGAAACCGGTCACCACCGCAGCGGGAGCGGTCCAGCGCTTGGCATAGATGGCATAGGGCATCAGCGCGCCAAAGCGTCGGCCGCCGAGCAGGTAAAAAGCCTGTGCGTTGGGCACAATGGTTTGCCCATCTTGGTCCCAGTGAATCAAGGTGTACTCGCCTTGCACGATGTAGCCACCCGGGTCGTAGACGGCGCCCAGCCCGGTGTAGTTCACCCGTTTGTCCAAAAGGTTTAGCTGCTGGGCCAGCGTGGGGCTGTCGGCCAGGGCGCGGCTGAACAAGGGCTTGGCTTTGGAGGGCTCGTAATCGCTGACTCCCCGGTTATGGACCAGTCGCAGCATCAGGTCGTTGCTCTCGTACATGAGATCAAGAGAGAGCAGACGGCGGAACTGCCCTTTGTCTTCGACCGCGCTGCGGTCATTGGAGGGGCCGGCAAAAGTTGCGGTGCCATAGCCGAGCTGCAGGGTCAGGCTGCCATCCACCAAGGCCTGGCGATGGCGCAGCTGCAACATGTCCGAGCTGTTGATCATCGATTGCAGATTGACCTCCACCGGCGCCCGCAAAAAGGGGTTGGCGTAGCCGACCAGCCGGTAGTCCGAAGCCAGGAAATACGGATGTGGGCTGCGGCCGATGCGCAGCGAGTTGTTGCGGTCGAAGTTGTATTGCAGATTCAGAATCTGCAGCGAGGGCATGTAGTTGTTGCGGTTGTTGTGGCGCGTCATGAGTTGCGCTACCGCTTCCAACTGCTCGGAAAAGCCATAGTTGGCCTGCACGGCCAGGCGGCTATCGGGCTTGCTGCTCAGTGCGCCGCTGCGACCGGCGCCATTGGGGGCGTCGGCAAATGTGCCCTTGAAGTCGGCCTGCTCGCTGTCCATATAGGTCAGCCCCAACGTGCCAAAGCCGCTCAGTTTCAACCCCGGCTGCACCTGCGCCAAGGCCAAGGAGTGCGCGCCCAGCAAGGCGAGGGCGCCGGCACAGGCCGTCAGGCCTTGGCGCAGGCGGGCGGCAGGCTTGGTCGATCGGCTCATGGTGGGGTGGTCTCGTCTTTTTGCGGCGCGCGTAAAGGCAGCTCAATGACGGCGATTGTGCCCCGGCCGACTTCGCTGTTGAGCGCGATCTGACCGCCCAACAAGCCAGTGACCAGGCTGTAGACGATGTGCAGGCCGAGACCGGAGCCGCCTTGGCCTAGCTTGGTGGTGAAAAACGGGTCGAAGACGCGCGGCAGGTGCTCGGCCGCAATGCCGCTGCCGTTGTCCTCCACCAGCAATCGCAGCCGCTCGCCGTCAAGGCGCTCGGCGCGCAGTTGCACGCAGGCGTCGGGGCGCGGCATGTCGAAGCCGTGCGCCATGGCGTTGTTGATCAGGTTCATCAACACCTGGCCGAGCGGGCCGGGGTAGCTGTCGAGTTCCAATTCGGGACCGATGTGGTTGATCAGCGCCACCTTGGCCTTGCGCAGGCTGGGCTGCAGCGTCGCCGCGATCTCTTGAGCTACCTCTTGCAGCTTGAAGCTGCGCCGCTGGTAGCTCGATTGGTCGACGGCGACTTGTTTGAAGCTGCGCACCAGCTCGGCGGCACGGTGCAGGCTGCGCAGCAGCATCTCGGCGGCTTGCTGCGTGTCGGTCATGAAGGACTCCAGCGTGGAGCGCCGCAGCCCTTGCGCCACCGAGATGCTGAAGTCTCGCTGTTGGTCCAGCAATGTGCTGGCCATCATGACGGCATTGCCGATTGGGGTGTTCAGCTCATGGGCAACCCCGGCCACCAGTGCACCCAGGCCTGCCAACTTTTCGGAGCGCACCAATTCCTGTTGGGTCTGCTTCAGCGACTCGAGCGCCATGGCCAGCTCTTGGGTGCGGGCCAGCACGCGGCCTTCCAGTGAGGCGTTCAGCTGCTGCATCTGCGTCTGGCTGCGCTTGCGTTCGGTGATGTCGCGCACGATGGCCCAGTAGCCCACCGGCCGCCCCTCCTCATCGGTCTCCAGATAGGTGCGCAGTTCCACCGGCAAGGCGTGGCCATCGAAATGGATGAACTCCTTTTCATAGACCTTGGAGTGCCCGTCCAGCCGGACTTGGTATTTGATCAGGTCACGCTCCATCTGATGCCATTTCGGCGGCGTCAATTGCTCGTTCTGCATGCCGAGCAATTCGCTCTCGGTGTAGCCCAGCATGCGCTGCAAAGCGGCGTTACTGTCCGTCAGCCGGCCCTGCAAATCGGAAGCGACAAAGCCGTCGATCATGCTGCTGTGCAGGCGCCGGTAGCGGGCCTCGCTGGCCTGCAGCGCCAACAAGGCGGCGCGGCTTTCACTGATGTCTTGCTGCACCGTCACCAGCAGCAGCTTTGCGCCGACCGTCACCAGCCGCGCCGAGACCCGGCACAGCAGCTTGCTGCCATCGCTGCGCCGGTATTCGACTTCCAGCCCGGCGACCGCACCGGCTTGTCGTACCGCCTGCAGCATTGCCGCGCGTTGCTCCGGGTCGACCCAAAGGCTGGGCTCCACGCTGGTGAATCCCGCTACCGCCTCCAGGGTGTAGCCGAATTGCAGCAGCCAGGCCTCGTTGGCGGTCACGATGGCGTAGTTGGCCTCGGCGTCCGAGATCAGCACCGCCACCGGCGTCGCCGCCAGCAGGGCCTGCAACTGGCTTTCGCTGTCGCGCAGCGCCTGCTCGGCCGCCAGCCGGTCGGTCAGGTCCAGATAGATGCTGAGGATCAGCTGCGTGCCTTGATTGACGATGTAGCGGCCCGACACCTCGCAGAGGCGCACCTGTCCATCGGCGCGCCGCAGCGCCACTTGCAAACCGGAGATTTCCCCTTCGGATTGCAAGCGCGCCACAAAGTCAGCCCGGGCCGCCGGGTCGACCCAGAGGCCAAAGGCCGAGCCGCCGAGTCCTTCGACTTGCTCGGCGGTGTAGCCGAAGCAGCGGTACCAGGCCTCGTTCCAGTGCGATTGGGTCAATCCTTCGGTGACCGGCGAATAGGCCATCGGCACCGGTGCCGATTGGAAGATCGCCATGAAACTCAGCTCGCTTTGGCGCAGCAATTCTTCCGCGCGTTTCAGCTCGGATATGTCGGACAGCACCGACAGCGCGACCGACTCGCCGTCCAGCTTGATCAGGCGGCTGCTGAGCATGCCCCAGTAGCCCAGGGCTGAATCGGGGCGAGACAACTGCACCGTCAAGCCGTCGATCCGGCCGGTGCTCAACAACTGCTGCGCTTGAGTTTGGCGTAACTGCTGCTCTTCGGCGCTGCTGGCCGGCGGCCGATGGCTGCCGATCAGTTGCGGGCGTGTGCGGCCCAAGGCTTGCTCGGCCGCCGGGTTGACGTCGATGATCTTGTCGTCACCGATTCGGGTCAAGGTGATTGGGTGCGGAAAGGCCTGAAAGATCAGGCGGAACCGCTGTTCGGCGGCGGACAGGCTTTCCACCATGCGGTTGAAGGAGGAGGCGAGGGCAGCGACCTCATCGTTGCCCAGCACCTCGGCGCGCGCCGATTGATCACCATTCTGCAGGCGGGTTTGGGCCTCGCCGAGCAGGTTCAAGGGCCGCATCAGCCAGCGGTAAAGCAAGAGGCTGCCGGCGAAACCCGCGGCCAGCGACACCGCCAGCAAGAGCAAGGCTTGGTATCGGATTGCATCGGCGGCAGCGCTCAAATCACGCTCCGACTGACTCAGCACCAAGCGCCAGTCGGTTTGGCCTATCGTGCTTTGCCAAACCCGCACCGGCTGCTGCTGGCGGGGCAAGGTCAACCGGGCTGGAATGACGGCGTCGCCGCTCATGACTTTGGCCAGGGCTTGCTGCTCTTCAGCCAGCGCGCTCCAACTGCCGGCCAGCGGGCTCCCGGTGGCGTCGAGGATCAAGGCCTGCGCCTCACTTTGAGTGGCGGATTCATTGGCCGGCGCCAACACCTGGCGCAGCGAAAAGGCCGCGGCCAGCACGCCGAGCGGCTCGCCCTTGGCGCCGCTCAAAGGCAAGAGATGCAGCAGCAAGGGATCGCCCAGCGCGCTGCTGATCAAAACGCGGCGCTCGCTCCCCTGGGGCCCGGCCAGCGGTGCGGCCAGCACTTGGCCTAAGCGGGTCGAAGCCTCGCGGCCCGCGGCCAGCAAGCGGCCATCCGGCGCGACCAAGGCCAGCGCTTTGATGTCGCCGATTTGAGCCTGCCAGCGCTCCAGCACTGCGCCGGCGGTGCCGGTCAATTGGTTGCCACCCAGTGCCAGCGTGTCTCGGAGTTCGGTACTGCCGGCCAGCAGCTGCAGCAAGGCCGCTTGTTCGATCAGTCGGCGCGACAGCTCAAATGCGCGCACATCGACCAGCGCCTGAGCCTGCAACTCGCTGGCCTCGGCCTGCTCGCCGGCTTTTTGACTCAGCAGGCTTAAGCCCAAGGCTCCGCCCAAGAGCACCGGGCCGATCACGACCGTCAGCATCTTGGGCAGCAGCTTCATCCAGTACCCTCAAACCATCAGTTTGCTAAGAGGAGAACTCTAACAGTCAGCCCCCAGCTCGGCGACCCGGCCCGCGCCAGATTCTGTTTAGGGTTTGCCTGTAAAACTTGGACTAAAAGCCCGAGCCAGGCTGAGCCAGATAGGCTTGTTCTTCGGCTGTGGAGATCCGGCCAAGGATCGCGTTACGGTGCGGAAAGCGGCCGAACTGCGCGATCACCGCGCGGTGCTTTTCGGCATAGTCAAGCGCGCCAGCCAGGCGCGGTTCTTGTTCGGCCAAGCGGGTGAACTCGGCCACCGCGCGGTCTTGCATGGCCATGTCTTCGGCGTGCTCCAGCGGCATCAGCGCAAACCACTGCTGCAGCGGCGTCAGTCGTTGCAATTGGTCTTGAGACAGCAGGGCCAAGGTGTCCTGCAAGGCCTGGGCGTCGCCGGCAAAGGAGCGGGCTTGCCCGCGGTAGATATTGCGGCTGAACTGGTCCAGTAAAAGGATGCGGGCCAAGCGTCCGAGCGGCCTTGCATCCCAGCTGGCCAATTGACCGGCCAGCGCCTCTTCAACGCGAGCAGCAAAGCCTTGCTCAATCTCCCGATCGGTCTGCTCGCTTTTGCGAAACCAGAGCGGGCGGATCTGTCCATCGTCTGGGCTGCCCAGCACGCCGAACCAGTAGTTCAACACCGCTTGAATATTGGTGGCGAGGGTCAGGGCTAGCCAACGCGGGTGGCGCTTCAGATAGGCCGCGACATAGCTGCAAGCCGGTACGACTTCGCGCTCTTGACTTGCCGCCCAGGCCAGGCCTTGTGCCACCAGTTGCCCGGCCAGGCCGCGCCCTTGCAGGGCCGGGGGCACCCCGGTGTGGGTGAAGACGATTTGCCCCGGCTGCAGGCGGTAATCCAGCTCCATTGCATGGCCGTCAAGCTCGGCGCTGAAGCGGCAAGCGGCCGTGTCATGGTGGATCTGCAAGGTCTCGTTCATGGCTGTGCGTGCCCCAGTTGCTGCCAAAGATAGCTGTATTCCAGCGCTTGCAAGGTGGCGCGTTGCTGGTTGTCCGCCGCGCCGCCGTGGCCGCCCTCGGTGTTTTCATAGTAGAGCACCTCATGTCCTTGCGACTGCATCAGCGCCGCCATCTTGCGGGCGTGAGCGGGGTGAACGCGGTCATCACGGCTTGAGGTGGTGAACAGGACCTTCGGATAGGTCCGCTCCGGCTTGACGTTATGGTAGGGGCTGTAGCGGGAGATGAAGGCCCAGTCTTCGGGCTGATCGGGGTCGCCATATTCGGCCATCCAGGAGGCGCCGGCCAGCAGGCGGTGGTAGCGGCGCATGTCCAGCAGCGGCACTTGGCAGACCACGGCGCCAAAGAGCTCGGGGCGCTGCACAAAGGTGGCGCCCACCAGTAAGCCGCCATTGCTGCCGCCCATGATGCCCAGGTGCTGCGGGCTGCTGATCTGGCGGGCGATCAGGTCCTCGGCCACGGCGATGAAGTCATCAAAGCTCCTCTGCTTGTGGGCCTTGACCGCCGCTTGATGCCAGCCTGGGCCGTACTCGCCACCGCCGCGGATATTGGCCAGCACCAGCACGCCGCCTCGGCCCAGCCATGCCCGGCCAAAGCCGGCCGAATACCAAGGCTGTAGCGAGGACTCAAAGCCGCCATAGCCGTACATCAGGGTGGGGTTGCGGCCGTCGGCCCTGGCTCCGGCGGGCCAGACCACAAAGTAGGGCACGCGGCTGCCGTCTGTGCTGATGGCAAAAAACTGCTCCGTGCGCATGCCGGCGCTGTCGAACTGGGCCTGGCGAGCCTTCAATACGCTGCGTTCATCGCTGCCAGCGCGGCATAGAAACAGCGTGTCGGGCGTCAAAAGATCCGCGTAATTGAGCAGGTAGCTATCGGCCAGCTCGTCCTTGGGTATCTCGTTGTCGTAAAGACTGGACACGCTGAGTGCGCCAGGGAAGGGGGCTTGAATGTCGCGATGTGTTGGGCGAAGCGGATCGGCGAAGCACCATTCCTCCAGCCGGCTGGCCACATGTTCGCTGACGTTCAGCAGCACATGCTGGCGGGTGAGTGTGTAGCCGGCCAGGGAGCGGCTCGCCGTGGGCTCGAAAAGCCGTAGAAACTGGCGCTGGCCCTGCAAAAAATTGGCCGCATCGGTGATCAGCAGCGAGCCAGCCGGAAAGGTCTGTTCGCCCACCTCCCAGTCGCTGCGCGGCTGCAGCAAGAGCCGCGGCCCCCAGAAGCAATGCTGCATATCGCGCGGCAGTTCCAGTTGGGCGAGCGAGCCATCGGCCTGCAGCAAAAAGGACTCTTGATTGTAAAAATCGATGGCGCGCACAAAGGTGCAGCGCTCGAAGCCGGGCGTGTGATCTACGCTAGCCCAGGCCAGCACATCTTGGGCCTCGACCTCAAACACGGTCTTTGCACTCGCCAACGGCGTGCCGCGCGCCCAGCGCTTGATCAGGCGCGGGTAGCCCGAGTCGGTCACGCTGCCGGGGCCGAAGTCGGTGCCCACAAAAACATGGTCGGCATCGATCCAGCTGAGCAGGCTTTTGGCCTCGGGCAGCGTGAAGCCGTCGGCAATGAAGGTCTTGCTGTGCAGGTCGAATTCGCGCACCACCGAGGCATCGGCGCCGCCGCGCGATAGCGAAATCAGGCAGCGGCGGTAGTCCGGCCCGAGGTGGCTGGCGCCTGCGAAGACCCAGTTCTCCTGCTCGGCCGCGCCCAGGGCGTCGAGGTCCAGCACGGTTTCCCATTGCGGCTCGGCCTTACGGTATTCCTCCAAGCTGGTGCGTCGCCACAGGCCGCGCTTGTGATGCTCGTCTTGCCAGAGGTTCATCAGCCAGGGGCCGAGCCGCTCGATACGCGGGATGCGGTCCTTGGCGTTCAGTACTTCGACAAAGTCTTGGTGCAGTCCGGCGTATTCGGGCCGGGCTTGCAAAACCAGCAGGCTGGCGGCATTGCGCTCGCGCACCCAGGCCAGCGCGGGTTCGCTGCTGACCTCTTCGAGCCATGCAAAGCTGTCTTGCGCGGGCTCGGGCTGGGCCTGTGTGGGAGTGGGTGTCATGGCGGCGCGGCCTCGGTCAGCAAGAGGAGCGGGCAGAGCCCGGCGGGATCAGGGGTCAAGGATCAGTCTTGGGCCACCTTCAGCGCGATCGGGGTGATCTCCAGCGAGTCGGCCGCGGTCGAGACATAGATGCCGCCGTCTTGCACGGTGACCTGCATCTGCATGCTGCGCTCGGCAAACTTGGACAAGGCCTGCGACTGCTCGTGCGGGATCTGCCAGACCGCCAGGCGCGGCGCCCGCACCAGCTTGGCTTCGATGCCGGCCCACCAGATGGCGCTGCTGTAGGTGTAGGTATAGACGCTGACCCGCTCGGCCCGGCCATGGGCCTTCAGCAGCCGGCGGTCATCGGGCTGACCGAGGTCGATCCAGTGGACGATGTCGCCGGTCAGGTCGCGCTGCCAGAGTTCGGGCTCTTCCACGTCGGCCAGGCCCTTGCTCAGCTCGAGTCGCCCGCGCATCTCGTCGGCCGGCACATTCAGGGCAAAGGCCAGGATGCGAATCATCATGCGCTCGTCGGTTTCCGACGGTTGGCGCGCGATGGTCAGGTTGTGTTCGCCATAGACGTTGCGGTCCATGTCGGCGATTTGCAGCTGGGCTTTGTGGATGGTGGCTTTGATGGCCATAAGGTCGGGACTCTGGAGGGAAGCGGGCCGCGCATTATCGGCCGCGCTGCGCACCCGCCGGGTGCTGCTGTGAGCCTGGGGGACAATCGGTCGCTTCTTTCCCCTTGCAGGTCTTCAAAAACATGAGCATGAAAAAAACCGACCTCGACCGCCTCGCCGGCCTGAAATTGGACAGCCAGATGCGCGGCGCGGCCGTGCCTGGGCGCTTTGGCCAAGGTGCCGCGCAGCTGCCGGATCGCAAGGAACAGCGCCGCCTGGACAGCGCCGCCGGCCTGGTGCCCTTCGCCTGCAAACTGCCGGCAGACTTGGCCAAGACGCTGCGCGAGCGCGCCGATGCCCATGTCGGTGGCGTCAACGGTTTGATGGCCGAATTGCTGCAAAAAGCGCTAGGCTGAGTTGCAGGGGCTAGCCCTGATCCTGCGACCCCGCGGGCGTGGCATGATTCGGGCGTGGCGCCGCTTTCGGGCGCCTTTCAATTTGTGCCGGGCCGGCCCGCGGCCTCGGGTGTTGTCGGCGCCAAGAGCTGGGCGCTATCTGCATGAAAGAAAGTAAGAGCTTTGCCATGAAACGAATTCTTGTCTCCTTGCTCGCCGCCGCGTTGATGCCGGTGTTTGCGCAGTCCACCGCCAACCCGAATGCCAAGGTTGACCCCAAGAACAACAAGGTCAGCAAGCCGGTGGTGGATAAGCCCAAGCAAAAGCTGATGACGCGCGACGAACTGCGCAGCTGCATGAACGCCAATGACGCGAATCGCGCCGAAGGCGAAGCCATCAAGGCAGCCCAAGCGGCTCAGACCAAGGAACGCGCCGAGCTGCTGAAGGAAAAGGACGACCTGACCAAGATGGGTGACGCGCTGACCGCCCGCACCACGGAGCTGCTGGCCGAGCGTGCCGCCTTGCTCAAGCTCAACGAAGAGCTGAAGGTCAGCTTGCCCAAGGCCAAGAAGGAAGAGGCCGAGGCGCTGAAGAAGGACTACGACGAGAAGGCCGAGGCCCACGGCGTGCGCATCGATGCGCTGAACAAGGACAAGATGTCCTACAAGGCGCTGTCGCCCGGCTTTGATGCCAAGGCCGAGGCCCACAACCAATCGACCAAGGCCTTGGAAGCACGCGCCGAAGCCTACCTCGACAAGCTCGACGAGTGGAAGGCCGAGTGCAGCAACAAGCCTTACGACGAGGCCGACGAGCTCGCCATCAAGAAGGAAAAGGCTGCAGCCGCAGGTAAGTAAATGGCTGCGACCCGCTCGCCGATGATGGCCCGCGCGCAGCGCTGCGCCGGCGCCGCCTGAAGCGCGCGAATGCTTCTCAGACCGACCGAAGAGAAAGGCGTCATCCGTACCCGGACGACGCCTTTTTTATTGCTGGCCCGACCCGCAGGCCAAACAGGAGATGAAATAGATGAACAGCCCCAGCAAGCAATCTCTCGACAACCCACTGTTGCAGGAATGGACCGGTGCCTACGGTCTGCCGCCTTTTGCGCAGATCGATGCCAGCCAATTTGCTCCCGCCTTTGAGGTAGCACTGGCCCAGCATGTGGCCGAGTTGGATCAAATCGCCCAGCAGAGTGCCGCGCCCGACTTTGCCAACACGATGGCTGCCTTTGATCGCAGCGGCCGTTTGCTGACCCGCATCGAGACGGTGTTTTATTCGCTGGCGGCTTCGGCCACCTCGCCCGAAATGCAGGCGGCCCAGCGCGCCATGGCGGCCCCGCTGGCCGCCCACAACAACCGCGTCTATATGCACCAAGGCCTGTTCAAGCGTGTGGATGCGCTGTACCAGCAGCGGCAGGCGCTGGGTCTGAGCGCCGAGCAACTGCGCCTGCTGGAGCGTGTGCACCTGGACTTTGTGCGCGCCGGCGCCAAGCTCGAGCCCGCTGCGCAGGCGCGTTATGCCCGGGTGATGGAGCGCCTGGCCGAGCTGAATACGCAATTTGCCCAAAACGTGTTGGGCGATGAAAGCAGCTACCGACTGGTTTTGAGCAATGACGCCGACCTGGCCGGTTTGCCGGATTTTGTGCGCGCCAGCGCCGCCCAAGCGGCCGCCGAGCGCGGTCTGGCTGGGCAGCATGTGATCACGCTGTCTCGCTCGCACATCGTGCCCTTCCTGACCTTCAGCGAGCGCCGCGACCTGCGCGAACAAGCTTGGCGTGCCTGGGTGGGCCGGGGCGAGGCCGCCGGTGATACCGACAACCGCGCGATCGCGCAAGAGATCCTGACCTTGCGCAATGAGCAGGCGCGCCTGCATGGCCACAGCTGCTTTGCCGACTATGCCTTGGCCGACACCATGGCCGGTACGCGCGAGGCGGTGGCCGGACTGCTGGACAAGGTCTGGCAGCCGGCCCTGGCCGCGGCCGAACTCGAGCGCGAAGCCTTGCAGGCCATGATGCTGTCGATGGGGCATGAGTTCACGCTCGAGGCCTGGGATTGGCGCTTTTATGCCGAGAAGGTGCGCAAGGCCCGTTATGACCTGGAGGAAGCCGAGGTCAAGCCATATTTCCAGCTGGACTCGATGGTTGAGGCCGCCTTTGACTGCGCCGGCCGCTTGTTTGGCCTGCGCTTTGAGTTCAAGCCCGAGGTGGCCGGCTATCACCCGGACGTCAAGGTCTACGAGGTCAAGGACGCCGACGGCAGCCTGCGCGGCATCTTCATGCAGGACAACTTCGCCCGTAGCAGCAAGCGCAGCGGCGCCTGGATGAATGCGCTGCGCTGGCAGGCCCGCAATGGCATGGACTGCCTGCCCATCATTCAGAACAACAATAATTTCGCCAAGGGTGCACCGGGTCAGCCGGCGCTGCTCAGCTTTGACGATGCCCGCACGCTGTTCCATGAATTCGGCCATGGTCTGCATGGGCTGCTGTCTGACGTTGAATTTGAGCGGCTGTCGGGCACCCAGGTGCTGCGCGACTTTGTCGAGCTGCCATCGCAGATTTTTGAGCATTGGATGAGCGAGCCCGAGGTGCTGAAGAAGCACGCCCGCCATTACCAAACCGGCGAGGTTATTCCCGATGCCTTGTTGGCCAAGCTGAAAGCGGCCGAGTTGTTCAACCAAGGCTATGAGACGGTGCGCTACACCGCCAGCGCTCTGGTCGACCTGGCGGCACATTCACTCAGCGATGCCCAAGGCCCCGATGTGGTCGACTTTGAAGCCAAGGCGATGGCGGCCTATGGCCTGCCGGCGGCAATCGGCATGAATCACCGAATGACTCATTTCCAGCACTTGTTCTCCGGCTCCAGCTATGCCTCGGGCTACTACGTCTATATGTGGGCCGAGGTGCTGGACTGTGACGGTTTCGACGCTTTTGTCGAGGCCGGCAACGCCTTTGATCCTCAAGTAGCGGCTCGCCTGCGTGCATGCATTTTGTCGACCGGCAATAGCTCCGAGCCGGGGGCAGCGTTCCGTGCTTTCCGTGGCCGCGATGCGGTGGTGGAGCCGATGTTGAAGAGCCGGGGGCTGTTGCCGGCCTGAGTCAGCTTTTGCCGGTGCAGGTGCCGGCGCTGAGTGATGGGCTGGGTGCGAAGAACGCATCCAGCCCCGCCAGAAAGGCTTTGAAATCGATCGGCTTGGTCCAGTAGGCCAGGAAGCCGGCCGCGATGGCGCGGCGCATGTCGTCGTCCATCGCATTGGCCGACAGGGCGATGCAGGGGATGTGGGCCGTGCTGGGGTCGGCGCGCAGTCGGCGCAGCACTTCGTAGCCGTCGAAGTCGGGCAGGTGCATATCCAGCAGAATCAGCTCGGGCTGCATGTCTCGGGCGCATTGCAGGCCGCGGCGGCCATCTTCGGCGCAAGCCAGGCTCAGCTGCGGGCGGCTTGCGACCAACTCTTCGACCACCAGCATATTGACCGCGTTGTCTTCGATGTACAGCAGTCGCCCGCTCTTGGGTTTGGCCGCCGTGGTCGCCGTAGTCGTCGTGGCCACGGGTTGGCTCAAGGCTTGGGTGGGCGGGGCGGAAAGGATGTGCGCAGACATGGTGTCAGTCTAAGCCGCGGCAGGTGGGTTTTCCTGGTGTTGAGGGTCGAGTGTGTGTTGATGGCCTTCGGTATTTGCCCGGCTTGACTTTCAGGGTTTTGCCCTCAAATGTTCCATTTCGACCGGTCTTGCCGGTGCCGAGACTGGCTACACAGGAATAAATGCATGAGCGAGAGCATCAACGAGGACCGTCAATTTGCCCTGGTGACCGGAGCGGGGTCAGGGGTCGGCCGTGCTGCCGCGCTGGCCTTGTTGAAGGCGGGCTATCGCGTCGCCCTGGTCGGCCGGCGCCAGCAGGCGCTGGAGGATACCGCTGCGGCGGCGGGTCTGGCTGGTGAGGCGGGGCGCGCCCTGGTCTTGCCCGCCGATGTGACGCAGGCGGCCGAAGTGACGGCGTTGTTTGAGCGGGTGCGGGTCGAGTTTGGTCGGCTCGATCTGCTGTTCAATAACGCTGGCATCGGCGCACCGGCGCTGCCGATCGACGAGTTGACCTTGGCCCAATGGCAGGCGGTGGTCGATGTCAATCTGACCGGCAGTTTTTTGTGTGCCCAGGCGGCCTTCAAACTGATGAAAAGCCAGAGCCCGCGTGGCGGCCGCATCATCAACAATGGTTCGGTCTCGGCCCATGCGCCGCGGCCAAACTCGGCGCCTTACACGGCCACCAAGCACGCCATCACCGGCTTGACCAAGGCTTTGTCTCTGGATGGGCGCGCTTTTGATATTGCCTGTGGGCAGTTGGACATTGGCAATGCCTTGACTGAGATGGCGATGCCGATGACGCGAGGTGTGCCGCAGGCGAACGGCACTATTGCTGCGGAGGCGACAATGGATGTTGACCATGCGGCCAGCGCCTTGCTCTATATGGCCAGCCTGCCGCTGTCGGCGAATGTGCAGTTCATGACGGTGATGGCGACCACGATGCCTTTTGTCGGGCGCGGTTGATTCGGTCGGGGCTGACCCCGCCAAGAAAGGAAGTTATTTTGTTGTCTGCTTTGCTAACTTTTGTGGCCCGCGTGCTCTTCACCGCGGCAACCGTGGTGCTGGTGCTGGGTTTGATGGCCGTGGCCGTGCTGACCATGGTCGGCTTGCTGATTTGGAGCCTGCTGCGCGGGCGCCGTCCGGTGCTGGATACCTCCGGCTTCGCGCGGGCGCGCAGTTTCCGCCCGGGTCGCGGCGCGGCGCGGGCGCCTACTCAGCCCGCGGGCGAGGTGATCGATGTGGAAGTGCGCGAGGTCAGTGGCGCGGCAATTCGCCGCGACTGAGGCGCGCGGCCCTACCAGCGCTTGCTGCTCAACTCGGCCAGGATTTCGCCGTAGATGCGGTAGCGCCCGGCGCTGATGGCACCTGATTCGACCGCATCACGCACGCCGCAGCCGGGTTCATGCTGGTGGGTGCAGTTGTAGAAACGGCAATGGTCGGCATGGGCGCGCAAATCCGGCATCAACAGCGGCAGCTGCGCCGGTTCGATTTGTTTAAGTCCAAACTCCTGAAAACCTGGTGAGTCGATCAGCGCACTTTGGCGCTCCGCATCGACCCAGTACCACTGCGTCGTCGTGGTGGTGTGGCGGCCCGAATTCAGCGCCACCGAGATGTCGCCCACCTGGGCCTTGGCATCCGGAATCAAGAGGTTGATCAGCGTGCTTTTGCCGGTGCCGCTGGGGCCCAGGACAAAGCTGCGCTTGCCGCTGAGCCAGGGCGTCAGCAAGGCGCGTGAACCTTCGGGGTCGGCCTTCAGGGCCAACTCCATCATGGACAAGCCCATGGCACGGTAGGGCGCCAGCCGTTCGCGGGCCAGCGCGGTGCCGGGCAGGTCGGTCTTGTTCAGGGCGATGGTGGTCTCGATGCCGGCCGACGCGGCCGCGATCAGGGCGCGGCACAACTGGCTTTCGCTGAATACCGGCTCCACGGCCACCAAGATCAATAACTGATCCAGATTGGCCGCGAAGCTCTTGGTCTTCCATTCGTCCTGGCGGAACAGCAGATTGCGGCGCGGCTCGACGGCCTCGATCACGCCTTCGTCACTGCTGGCGGGCGCCCAGCGCACTTGGTCGCCCACCACACAGTCGCTCTTTTTGCCACGCGGATGGCAGACGCGGCGCAGCCCCTCACTGTCCTCAACGATGTAGTGGCGACCATGGCCGCGCACCACCAGCCCCAGGTCCAAATCGCCAAAGCGGCTCATGCGGCGGCGCCTTCGCGGCCGGTTGGGCTGCCGCTTTCGGGCCGGGCCAAGATGGCGCCCAGTCGTTCGGTGGCAGGTGGGTGCGAGTAGTAAAAGCGCGCAAACACCGGGTCGGGTGTCAGCGTGCCGGCGTTGTCTTCATGCAGCTTCAGCAGGGCCGAGGCCAGGTCGGCGCCGCGCGCATGGGCGCAGGCGTAGGCATCGGCCTGGAACTCATCGCGGCGCGACATCAGGCTGCCCAGTGGCGTGAAAAAGAAGCCGAACACCGGCACCACCATCATGAAGAGCAGCAGCGCCAGGGCGTCGTTCGGTGCCGCCATATTCGGCTGCACCGCAAAGGCGAGATAAAAGCCCGCCTGGCTGGACAACCAGCCCAGAAGGGCGAAGCCGGCCAGGCTGATGGCGAACATCATCAGCATGCGCTTGAGCACATGCTTGTGTTTGAAGTGGCCGAGTTCGTGCGCCAACACGGCCTCGACCTCGGGGCCATTCAGGCGCGCCAGCAAGGTGTCGAAAAACACCACCCGTTTGGCCGGGCCAAAGCCGGTGAAATAGGCGTTGCCATGGGCCGAGCGGCGGCTGCCGTCCATCACGAACAAGCCCTTGGCCGCAAAACCGCAGCGCGCCATCAACCCCTCGACGCGGCTCTTCAAGGCCTCATCGGGCAGCGGTTCAAACTTGTTGAACAAGGGCGCAATGACGGTCGGGTAGAGCACCAGAATCAAGAGGTTGAAGCCCATCCAGGTTCCCCAAGCCCACAACCACCAGTAGCGGCCGGCGGCCCCCATCAGCCACAGAATCAAAGCGGCAATCGGCAGGCCGATCAGCATGCCGACCACGGCGCCCTTCAAGGCGTCATTCAAGTAAAGCTTCCAGGTCAGGCGGTTAAAGCCAAAGCGCTGCTCGATGCTGAAGGTGTTGTACAGCTCCCAAGGCAGGTCCAACAGCGAGCCAATCAGCACAAAAGCGATCAGCAGGCTGAGTTGATAGGCCATGGCGCCGAAGCGCTGTGCGGTGGCGTCAAACACCCAGGTGTTCAGCATGTCGAGGCCGCCCAGCAGGGTCCAACCCAGCAGCACCGCGCTGCTGAAGGCCAGATTCAGCAGGCCGAAGCGGCTGCGCGTGACCGTGTAATCGGCGGCTTTTTGGTGTGCGTCGAGCGGCACCGTGGCGGCAAATGAGCTGGGCACCGCACTGCGGTGCTGCATCACATGCCGGATTTGGCGGCTGCTGAGCCAGAACTTGAGCATCAAGCCGAGCAGCAAAGCGGCGGCAAAGGCCAGACTCAGGCTGCTGGGGTGGAGGGACGGCAATGTGGAGGGAATGCTTGCGAACATGGATGAAGTGTAGGGCTGCGACAATGCGCCCGATTCAAGATGGATAGAAAGCCCCAAGCATGAACACCGAGACCGCGCCTGCGCCTGTGCTGGCCCTCAATGAGCAAAACCTGATTTGGATCGACCTCGAAATGACCGGGCTCTACCCAGATCGAGATCGCATCATCGAGATCGCGGTGGTGGTCACCGATGCGCAATTGAATGTTCGGGTTGAAGGCCCCGTGTTTGCCATCCATCAAAGTGATGAGACGCTGGACAAAATGGATGCCTGGAACAAGGGCACGCATGGCAAGAGCGGCCTGATCGACCGGGTCAGGGCTTCGACGGTGAACGAGGATGAGGCGGTGGCAAAGACCATCGAGTTTCTGAAGCAATATGTGCCGGCCGGCAAATCGCCGATGTGCGGCAACAGCATCTGCCAAGATCGGCGCTTCCTGGCCAATTACATGCCGAAGCTGGAGTCCTTCTTCCACTATCGCAATCTCGATGTGTCGACCTTGAAGGAATTGGCCAAGCGCTGGAAGCCCGGCATTCTGGACGGCTTTAAAAAGGCTCAGGCTCACACCGCCCTGGCCGACATCACCGAGTCGATCGACGAGTTGGCGTATTACCGCGAGCATTTCCTGAGTCTGTGATGCGCTTGTTTGCAGGCGAGTGAGTCCGGTGAAACCCAGTCCTGCTGCGTCGTCCATGCTGTGGGCCGCCTTTGATTTTCCGCGCCACCCATTAGCGCGCGAGGATGGCGAGCGTGTGCGCGGGGCGTTTTACCGGCCACCGGACCAATACCTGCGTGCCCATCGGGCGGCGGATCTTGCTGCCTTGATTGATGCCGCGCATCAGGCCAGCCGTGATGGCGCCTGGGTGCTGGGTGGTTTGCGTTACGAAGCCGCTGTCGCATTGGACCCGGCCTTGCCGGGGCGGGACAGCCCAATGCCCTTGGCCGAATTCGCGCTCTACCATGGGGAGCCCGAGCCTTGGCCTTTGCTGGACGCGGCTGCGGAGCCCCCTGCGGGCCAAACGGTGGGCCAAACTGCGGGTGGGGCGTCCTTGCTGTGCGCCGATTGGCGCGATGCGCAAGACCCGGCGGACGAGCGGGAGCAGATTGAGCGCATCCGCGAATGGATACGCGCCGGCGACTGCTACCAGGTCAACCTGACCACGCAGCTGCGCTCGACGCTGGCACCGGGGCGCGATCTGGCCGAACTCTTTCTGGCTCTGCACCGGGCTCAGTCGGGCGGGTTCTCGCTGTTCCTGCGCAATGCCGGCGTGGCCAGCGTGTCGCCCGAGTTGTTCTTTGACTGGCGACCGCTGCCGGAAGCTCAAACTTCCTGGTTATTGGCCGCCCAGCCGATGAAGGGCACGACCACACGTGGGCACGATGCTGCCTCGGATGAGGCTGCCCAAGCCTATCTGCGCACCAGCGTGAAGGAGCGGGCCGAGAATCTGATGATCGTCGACCTGTTGCGCAACGACCTGAGCCGTGTGGCCGCATTGGGCAGCGTAAGGGTGCCGCGTTTGTTCGAGTTGCTGGCCCTGCCGACCGTCTGGCAAATGATCTCGACGGTGACCGCGGTCAGCCGGCCGCGGCTGAAGCTGTCCGAGTTGTTGGCGGCCTTGTTCCCCTGCGGCTCGGTTACCGGGGCGCCCAAGCAACGGGCGATGCAGATCATCGAGACGCTGGAGCCCGGGCCCCGCGGCTGGTATTGCGGCGCTCTGGGGCTGATGCAGCCGGGCGGGGTGGTGACCTTCAATGTGCCGATTCGCACGGTGGAGACTGCCGTCTCAGCGGTTGGCGACGGCGGCGCCGGGCTTGAGCTTGGCGTCCAGGAAGTGGCGTTGGATCAGTGCGTGCAGAAGGACGAATCTTTGGCGCTGCGCGTGGGTGTGGGCAGTGCCATCACCTTGGACTCGGTGGCCGAGGCCGAATTGGATGAGTGGCGGGCCAAGGCGCGCTTCTTGCTGCGCGCCCAAGCGCCGATTGCCGCGCTTGAAACACTGCGGCTGGAGCAGGGCGTGTTGCAGCGTCTGCCTGGGCATTTGGCGCGCCTGCAGCGCACCGCGCTGCATTTCGGTTTGAACCTGTCACCGAATGAGGTGCGTTCGGCCTTGGCGGCGCTGGCCCAGGCGCATCCGCAGGGCAGTTGGCGTGTGCGCCTAACGCTGCAAGCCGATGGGGCGGTGCAAAGCACGGTCACGGCCTTGCCGCAAACGCCGGCTACAGTCGGGCTGGTGTTGGCGGCGCGCCCAATCGAAACGCGCGGCGCCGGCGCCGAATTCATCCAGCACAAAACCACGCGCCGTGAGGTCTACGAGGCCTTTGCCCGAGCTAAGCCGCCCCAGGCCTTCGATGTGCTGCTCTGGAATGAAGACGGCGAGTTGACCGAATGCACGATTGGCAATATCGCCCTGCAAATTGATGGCCAGTGGCTGACGCCACGGCTGGAGGCCGGGCTCTTGCCCGGTGTCTACCGAGAAGAATTGCTGCAGCTCGGGCGCTTGCGGGAGGCGCGCTTGCTGCGCGCCGACCTGGCGCGCGCGACCGGGCTTGCTTTTATCAACAGTCTGCGCGGTTGGTGTTCTGCCAGCCTTGTGTCGGACTCCGCAGCGGCGCCCGCCGCTGAATAACCTGAAATAGATTTCCATGGCCACGAGTCAAAAGAAACCGCGCAAGGACGCGCCAGTCGCGCCTGCCATTGCCGAAGCGCCCGTCGCCGCTAAGCGCAAGCCGCCGGCAGCGAAGAAGGCCGCCGTCAAGCCCGCCGAACAGGTTGCAGCGCCCGCCGCGCCGGCCTTGCCCAAAGCGAGCAAGAAGAAGGCTGACGTGACGGTGGCACCGCAGGCACCCAAGCCAGCGACTAAAACAGTGGCAAAAACTTCAGCCAAGACTGCGACCAAGGCGCTTGCGAAAAAGGCTGAACCTAAAGCCGTTCCGCTTGCCAAAGAGCCGGTCGTAAAAAAGGCGGCCGTGCAAGAAGTGGCTGTGCCAGAAGCGCTTGCAAAGGCGCCCACGGTCAAAGCCGTGGCAAAGAAGACGCGTTCGGCTGGCGCTGCCAAGGCGGCGGAGTTGCCTCCTGCAGCGGTGAAGACCGTCGCTGAAAAGCCCGCGGCCAAGAAAGCCTCAGCGGCACCCAAACAAGCCTCGAACAAAGCCGCCGAGACGCAAGCGGCGGTGAGAGATATCTTGAACGGTGTGGTGGCACAAACCGCGGCCACGCCAGTGTCTGAGGCCGCTTCGACAAAGAAACCTGCGACAAAGAACCGCAAGCCTACGACGGCGGCCCCTGTGGTGCTTGAGTCTGTAGCGGTCAGTCAGCCAAGCGACCCTGGCGTGCCTACGCCGGGCCGCTCCAAGAAGGCTTCGGCCCCAGCCGCCGACGCAGCGCTGCAATCCTCCTCGCCGAGCGAGACCCCAAAGTCAGGCCAGCAAGGCCGCAAAAAGGCCGACAAGCCCGCGGCCTCATCGGCGACCAAGCAGGCACCTCTAGCGCCTGCCAAGGTGGTCCCTGCGCCCGCACCGGCACCTGCACCCGTGCCTAAACCCAAGCCCAAGCCGCCCGCGCGCTTCAGCGCACAGACAATCGAGACTGGCAACGCCTCGGTGTTTGGGGACTACCAGGTCCGGGAGCTGCAGGGTCCCGGCAATTGGCGCGTTAGCGTGCGTGGCAGCAATCCGGCCGAGTGCCGCTGCACTTGCGAGGACTTCTTGCTCGGTGAGCGCGGCAGCTGTGAGCATGTCGAGTTTGTGCTGGGCAGCTTGCTTGACGACGCTGCACAGCGCGCCTTGTTGGAGCAGGGCTATCAGACCGAGTACAGCGAGGTTCGACTGGGTTATGGCGCGCGCCGGCATCTGCGCTGGCGCCGCGGGCGCGCTTGCCCCGAGGCTTTGAGTCAGGCGGCGTCTGCGCTGTTGGACGGTCGCGGGCGTTTGCGTGCCGAAGCTGAGGGCGCGTTGGCAAGCCTGTTGGCGGTGGCCGAAGAATCCGGCCATGAACTGCGGGTCGAACCCGCTGTCTGGGAATTGTTGGCCTTGGGGCGTGATGCACGCCGGCGCATTCAAACGCTGGAACAGGCCTGCCCGCAGGGACTGGAAAGCCCGGCCTTGCGCAGTTTGTTGAAGCTGCCTTTGCCGCTTTATCAGCTGGAAGCGGCGATTTTTGCGGCCTGCGCCGGGCGCAGCCTGGTGGCCGACGACCTGGGTCTGGGCCTGTATGCGCCGGCCTATGCAGCAGCGGCCTTGCTCGCCCAGCACTTTGGGTTGGAGCGGGTGTTGGTGTTGTGTGCCGAGTCGGCGCAGACCCGTTGGCTGACCGAGGCGCAGACCCTGTGTCATGCCCCCGCGCAGATGGTGTGGGGTGATGCGGCCGCGCGTCAGCAGCAATGTGTGGCCCAAGCCGAAGGCGGGCAGGAGATCAAGATCGCGTCCCTGGCCTCGCTGGGGCAAGACCTGGGCCTGCTGAAGGCTTACGCACCCGAACTGATCATCGTCGATGAGGCTCAGCGTTTGGATGCGCAGACCCTGGCGCAGCTGCGCCAGCTGGACGATGGCTTCATGCTGATGCTCAGCGGCCAGTTGTTGGACGAACAAGCGCAGGCGCTGTTGCCTTTGCTGGAGTTGCTGGATCGGCACCGCACCGGACCCTTGGATCGTTTTCTGACGCGTCATGTCCGGCGCGATGCACAAGGCCAGGTGGCGGGCTTTGTTGCCCTGGAAGCGCTCGACAGCACGCTGGAGCGGGTGATGTTCAGTCGCAGCCGCGCCGAGTTGCAGCCGACCTTGCCGCTGGCCTTGGTGCAGTTACGCGCGGTGGCTTTGACCGAGCAGCAACAGACCTTGCAGGCGCCCTTGTTGGCGCAGTTGCGACAGGCCGTGGCGAAATGGGGCCGCAGCGCTTATGTGTCTGATGCCGAGCAGCTTCGCTTGCAGCAATTGCTGCAAGCGCTGCGTCGTCTGGCGATTGCCCCGCAACTGTTGGACGCAGGCGAGACTTCAGCCGAGGCGCCCAAGCTGGCCACCATGGCGGCACTGTGCCGCGAGATGTTGGGCCGGGCGGTGGACCGTTTGGTGGTGTTCTGCCAATGGGATGATGCCTTGCAGCTGTTGGCGGCGCGCTTGCAGGCACAAGGGGTGGCGGTGCTGCACTTGCAGACCGAAGCCCGCTTGGCCGACAGGCAGGCGGCAGCCGGCCGCTGGGCGCAGCAGGCCAGGCCTGCCGTGTTGCTGTGCAGTGATTTGGCGGCGCAGGGGTTGCATTTGCCACTTGAGCGGGTCGGCCTGGTCAACTTGGAATTGCCCTGGGCCGAGGCCTTGCTGGAACAGCGTTTGGGCTGTGTGGCGAACGAGCACAGCCGCGGCCTGCCTTTGATACAAGTGTTGGCGCAAACCGGCTTGGAGCAGGCCATGCTGCAAACGCTCGATGCCCATGCTGATGTGCCGGCCGCGGGCCTGGATGGCGCCGCAGGCATGCACTTGCTGCAGGGCGAAGAGTTGCAGCGTTTCATGCAGGTCTTGAGCGATCTGAGTGCGGTGCTGTCGCGCTGAGTGCGCTGAGTGCCGTGAATGGGGCAGGGCGTTGCTGAGTCACTGGTCGCGGGGCATTTGCCCTGCGGCGCGTGACTTTGCTCACGAACTGGCGGCCTATCGGATCGTACTTTGTGGGTTTTCATTCCGTGAAAACCCTAGTGTGCTATAGTTGCAGTCTTGCTTCAGCAGAAGTACCTGTTGATTGAAGCTGAAGCATTTCGTACGTCTCCTCTGACCTCGTTCAGGCCGCTGCCCAATTTCTTGCGCGCAGCGACGCAGAATCCGCCACTTCTGAGTAATTGGCTGATCACTGCGCACCCCTTGGGGTGAAGCGCTGAGCACCCTTCGGGTTCGGTCGGCGGCGATGCCGTCGCTTTGACTGTTCCCCCGGCGCCGCACCTGGCACCTCTCGGCATTGCTTTGCCGACACCCAAGACCCGGTGCACGACGCGAGCTTTCTCCCAGCGACTTTATTGGTTCGATGCGCTTTTATTTTTTGCGCGCATCGACCGCGTGTGTTCGTCTTGCTTTTCGCGAGGCGGGGCACGGCTTTGTTGAAAGAAGATATGAGTTTCGAAAATCTAGGCCTGAACGAATCCCTGTTGCGCGCTGTCAAGGACGCTGGTTACGAGAACGCCACCGAGGTGCAATCGCTGGCCATTCCTGCCGGCGTGAAGGGCAGTGACCTGATGGTGTCATCGCGCACCGGCAGCGGCAAGACCGCCGCATTCATCTTGCCCGCGCTGCAAAAGGTGCTGGAAGGCCGTGCCGCTGTGGCCGCCGCTGCAGCCGCAGCCGTTGCCGCCGGTGGCGAAGCCCCACGTCGCGAAAAGGGCAAAGTCTTTGGCCCCCGCGTGCTGGTGCTGTGCCCAACCCGTGAATTGGCCATGCAAGTGGCCAAGGCCGCTCAGACCTACGGCCGCCATGTGCCTGGCCTGAAGCTGTCGACCGTTTTGGGCGGCATGCCTTACGCCTTGCAGCTCAAGCAATTGAGCGGTCCCTTGGACATCCTGATCGCCACACCTGGCCGTTTGATGGACCACATCCAGTCCGGCCGTGCCGTGCTGGAAAACGTCGAGATGCTGGTGCTGGACGAAGCCGACCGCATGTTGGACATGGGCTTCATTGATGACATCAAGTTCATCGCTGATCGCATCCCCGCCACGCGTCAAACTGTGATGTTCAGCGCCACCTTCGCGGGCCATGTGGGTCGCCTGGCACAAGACCTGCTGCGTGATCCGCAGCGTGTGGATGTGGCTTCGCACACCGACACCCACGAGAACATCACCCAGCGTTTGCACTGGGCCGACAATAACAACCACAAGGACCAGTTGCTTGAGCATCTGCTGGCCGACAAGGAAGTTGACCAAGCCCTGGTGTTCACCAGCACCCAGCGTGACGCTGACTGGCTGAGCGAGCGCCTGCAGGAACTGGGCCACGCCGTGGCGCCGCTGCACGGCGGCATGCCGCAAGGTCGCCGCAACCGCGTGCTGATGGCCCTGCGCCGTCGTGAAGTGCGCGTGCTGGTGGCGACCGACGTCGCCGCCCGTGGCATCGACGTGCCCACCATCACCCACGTGATCAACTACGGTCTGCCGATGAAGGCCGAGGACTATGTGCACCGCATCGGCCGTACCGGCCGTGCTGGTCGCGAAGGCCTGGCGGTGACGCTGGCCACACGTGATGATGTGTCCATGATCCGTCGCATCCAGCAGTTCACCACCCAGACCATTCCTTCGGCACAGATCGAAGGCCTGGAGCCCAAGACGCAAGAACCGCGCATCTTCCCGCCAAGGCCCGCTGGCGCCGGTGGTTTTGACGACCGTGGTGGCCGTCCGAGCTGGGGCGGCAAGCCTGGCTTTGGTGGCAAGAGCTTCGGTGGCGGCAAGCCATTCAACCGCGATGGCGGCCGTCCTTTCAACCGTGACGGTGGTCAGCCTTTCAACCGTGATGGCGGCGCGCCGTCCTTCAACCGTGACGCCGGTCGCTCGGGTGGCTTTGAGCCGCGCGGTGACTTCCGCCAGGATTCGCGTCCCCAGTTCGAGCGTGGCAACGACCGTCCGCAGTTCGACCGCGGCAATGATCGTCCTCAGTTCGATCGTGGCAATGACCGCGGTGGTGAGCGCAGCTTTGCTCCGCGTGGTGATCGCCCGGCTTTCGCACCGCGCAATGACCGTCCGGCCTTCGGCGACAGCAAGCCTTCCTTCGGCGGCAAGCCCAGCTTTGGTGGCGATCGTCGCCCAGGCGGCAGTTTTGAGTCGCGTGGCCCTGGCGGCCCTAAGCGTAACGGCCCGCCTGCAGGCACCCGTCGCAGCGGTTTCGGCCGCTGATCGACACTCAATCGCCGGTCTTGCTTGACCGGCCTTGAAAGCAAAGCCCGCTACCCAGCGGGCTTTTTTCTTGCTGAGCCCTTTTGTGGCAGAGTGCGCAAGCAATTTTTCTCCGGACCATGCGACAACAAGGACAGCTGACCCAGTGGGATGACGCCAAGGGCTACGGTTTCATCACGCCCGCCGATGGTGAGGCCAAGGTGTTTGTGCACATCAAGGGTTTCGACCTGCGGGCCGAGCGGCCGCAAGTGGGCGAGGCCTTGAGTTTCGAACTCGGCCAGGACGCGCAGGGCAAGCGGCGCGCGGTCCGCGTGCGCTCCAGGCAAACCAAGCCCGTGGCCGCGCCGCGAGGCGCGTCGCCGCGGCTGCTCAGCAGCCTTGCCTTGGTACCCGGCTTCGCGTTGCTGTATTTGATCTGCCATCTGTTGTGGCCAATCGCACCGGCAGTCTGGGGTGCTTATATGGCCATGAGCATCGCGACCTTCATCGTCTATGCCGGTGACAAGCGCGCCGCTCGTTTGGGGCAATGGCGGGTGGCCGAGCGGACACTGCATGGCCTGTCCTTGGCTTGTGGCTGGCCGGGCGCCTTGTTGGCGCAGCAAATCCTGCGCCACAAATCGGGCAAGCCGGGCTTCAGGCGCCTGTTCTTTGTGACCGTGGGGCTGAATGTGCTGGGCTTTGTGGCTTTGTTCACGCCCTTGTTGAAGCCGTGGCATTGATGGAATTGAAGGCTGCCGGGCCGCTAACTTTTTGCACCCCAGCGCGGCTCTCGACCAGATAATCCGAAGAAAACTGAATCCCGATGCCAGCGCAAGCGGCAGGAGTCGAAATGAATTTGTTTGTTTCGGATCAGACGGCGTCCGCGCCACTGAACCCCTTGGTCTGGCTGATGGTGGTCGCCCTGGTGGCGGCCCTATTGCTGTGGGTGGGTGTCGAGATCCAGGCGCTTGGTGAACAGCGTCGCAAACAGCGGGTGCGCGGCAGTTGGTTGGCCTCGGCCTTGTTGATTGGCGCCGGTTTGTGGTGGCCCATACAGGCCTTGTCTCAGCGTGGCCCCAGTGGGGCGGGCGGGGCGGGCTGGGATGTCTGGGCCTTGCTTGGTCTGGGCTTGAGTCTGGCCGCCGCCGAAATGGTTCTTGAGGGCGTGCGGCCGCGCCGGGCCCGCACGCGGAACTCGCGTTTGCTGATGGGGGGCATGGCGATTGTGCTGTACACCTTGCATGGCTATTTGGCCAGTCAAGGTTCGGGGCTGGGCTGGCTGCAACGTGTGCAGGATTTGATCGCCGCGGCCATGTTGCAGATGGGCGTGCTGGCTTTGCTCTTGCTGCCGCGTGGGGGCCAGTGGCCAGCCCATGCGATGCGCTCGGTCGGTGCCTTGGTCGCGGTGGGTCTGCCATTGGGCTCACTGTATGTGCTTGATGCCGCCTTGCTGCCCGTGGTGGCGCCTTCGTTGCCCGCCAGTCTGGCGCTGATTTTGTTGGCGGCTGTTGGGGCGAGTTTTTGGTTTGCTTTGACGCATTTGTCCGAGGCTGAAACCCAGTCCGTGCCGGAGCTTGACGTCACGCGGGTGGATCCATTGACCGGGCTGTCGACCCGGCTTGGTTTGGAGCAGTTGCTCAGCCAGGCTGTGATTGAGTGCGACAGAAACGAGGGCGCCTTGGCCCTGATGATGTTCGATCTCGACGGTTTCAATCCGGTCAACAGCAGCTTCGGGCATGACTCGGGGGATGCCTTGCTGCGTCAAGCGGCCGAGCGCCTGCGCGCTTGCGTGGGACCGGAGGATGTTTGCGCGCGCATCGGTGGTGATGAGTTTGTGGTGCTCCTGCGAAGTGCGGAGGGCAAGGAAGCGCTGGCTGCTTTTGCGCAGCGTGTTTTGGCCGAGTTGGCGCGGCCCTATGTGTTGGATCAGCGAGAGCTGGCGCTTTCGGCCTCGGCCGGCATCGCACGCTATCCGCTCGATGGTGGCAAGGCTCGCATCCTGGTCTGCGCCGATGCCGCCAAAAACGCGGCCAAACGACTGGGCGGCGCCTGTTACTGCTTCTTCGCCCCCGGCATGGATGGCGATACGCGCGAGCAGCTCGACATCCTGAATGACCTGCGTCTGGCGATCGAACGCAAAGAGCTGGAGTTGTTCTACCAACCCAAGATTGACGCACGCAGTGGTCAGATCACGGCCGCCGAGGCCTTGCTGCGCTGGCATCACCCGAGTCGAGGCATGGTGTCGCCG
This sequence comes from Paucibacter hankyongi, assembly GCF_037482915.1. NCBI lineage: Bacteria > Pseudomonadati > Pseudomonadota > Betaproteobacteria > Burkholderiales > Sphaerotilaceae > Roseateles > Paucibacter hankyongi. The sequence continues at coordinate 120,150 of NZ_JBBHJX010000003.1, read as the reverse complement.
GCGATCTTCATCCCGGTGGCCGAGCGCTTCGGCTTCATGCGCGAGTTGGGCAATTGGGTCATCGACGACGCCTGCCGGCAGGCCAGGGTCTGGCGCGAGAGTGGCCTGCGTATGCGGGTGGCGATCAATCTATCGGCCCACCAGATGCGCCAGGACGACCTCATTGAGCGGATCGAAAAGGCCCTGGAGGAGTACCGGGTCCATCCCTCGCTGCTGACTTGCGAGATCACCGAATCGGTGGTGATGGAAAACACCCAGGCGATCCAGGACACCTTCAAGCGCCTGGGCGAATTGGGTGTGCACTTGTCCATCGATGACTTTGGCACCGGCTATTCCTCGCTCAGCTATCTGCGCCAGTTGCCGGCCAAGGAGTTGAAGGTTGACCGCGCCTTCGTCACCGACATCGTCACCAGCGTGGATGCGCGCGCGGTGGTGGATGCGGTGGTCAAGCTGGCCCATGCACTGGGCTTGCGAGTGGTGGCCGAAGGGGTGGAGACGCAGGGCCAGCAGGCCATTCTGGCCGGCATGGGTTGCGATGAGCTGCAGGGCTATTTGTTTGCTCGGCCGATGTCGGCGCAAGCGATCTTGCTTTGGTCCAGCGAAGACAAGCACAACGCCCCAGCCTTCCGCGCATCCCTGTTCGGTGAAACCTCTTATACCGAATAGGCTTAATTGGGCCGGCCGGCGCCGGAGTCCATCGCTCAAGCTGGGATAATCGCCCCCATGCGGGAGAACCCAAACCCAGCGAGCGAAGACGAAGCTCGCTTTGAAGACTATTTTCGCGATGCGGTGGCGCCCAGTGAGGCCCAACTGTTGTGGCAACTGGAACGCCAGGAGGGCTTGACCGCCGCCTTGCGCGCGCTTTTTCACGGCCCGGCCAGCTTGGTCAAGCTGCGCCTGTGGGTCTTCATGGAAGTGATGGCCATGCCGGCCTCGCGCATCAGCCGCGAGGCGCTGAACCAGCATTTCCATCAGCTGCGCGATGAGCCGCTGGAGTTGGTGCTCAAGCGCTTGCGTGAGGCCGATCTGCTGGCCTGGGACGGCTCCAACCAACAGTACGGCGTCACGCCCTTGGCGCAGCAGTTGCTGGGGGTCTTGTCGCCCTTGGTGACCAGCAGCGCACAAGATGCCGATTTGACTTCGCTCTTGGCCAATGTGGCCGGCGCCCATCAGCTGGGCACGCTGGACCCGGCTCAGCTGCAGCATTTGCAAGCGCAGCTCTCGCGTCTGTACGACGAGTTTGCCGACGCGATTGCCAGCGGCTCCGAGTTCCATCTGCGCCGCGCCCGTCAGCGATTTGGCAAGGCGCTGAGCTTGGTGGAAAAGGCCAGCGAGGCCTTGTCGGCCATCATGGTGCAGGCGCAAGAGCAGGGCAATGCCAAGCTGGAGCGCTTGGCGCGTGAGCTGGGCCTTGCGCAGGCGCGGCTTTTGTCCATGGCCAGCCAGTTCAACCGGGCGCTGCAACAGGCGGATCGCCAGCGGGTCACGCTGGGCTCCACTGGCATCACCACCACCGATGTGCGGCGCTGGCTGCAGAGCGTGCATTTTTTAGAGAATTTGTCGCTGGGCGCCTTGTCGCGGCCGGTGCATCCGGTGCTGGTGGCCCAGCATGAATTGCTGGATACGGCCGAGGCCGAGTTCGAGCGTGATCGTCCCAAGCCCAAAGAAACAGAAGCCTTGCCCAGCGCCCAGCCGGCGCCCGAGGGCGAGTTGGCGGTGATGAGCCTGCCGCCTGAGATGGGTGTCATGCAAGCCTTGCTGACACGCTGGAGCGAGGCGGGCGAGATCGAGCAAGACCTGGCCCCCGCCGTGCTGGGCGGCAGTTATGCCCGCGCTTCTTACCGGGCGCAGTTGTTGCCGCTGCTGGGTGACAAAGAAGCCCAGCATTTGACCGGCGCCACCGGCGATATGGCGCGCCAACCCTGGCGTGTGCACTGGACCGCCGAGCAGGGTGAGGTGGACGACGAATACATCCGCTGGATGAGCCGCGGCGTGCTGCGGGTGGCCGGTGCAAAAGATCCAGTGCCGGATCAAGACAAGAAAGATGAGACCCAAGCATGAGCGCTGCTCTTGATGATGCCGCCGCGTTGGCGGCGCAATTGCTGGCGCGCCGCTGGCTGCCGCGCAGCCACCCCTTGGTGCGCCGCGCCCTGATCGACAACGAGGTTTGGACCGCCCTGGGCCAGCGCCTAGCTGCCGTCGGCCTGCGGGTGATCGATAACCTCTACGCCGACCACATCAGCCTGGCCATGTTGCGCCCGGCCGAGGTGGCGGTGTTTGGCGAAACCGGCTTGGCCGCCAACAACAACCTGGACCTGCCGCGCGACGGCGTGGCCCTGCTGGTGGTGTTGTGGTCGCTGATTGTCTTGCCCAAGCGGCAGCGCCAGGTGGCGCGAGCTGACGCCAAGGAGTTGGGCCAAAACGAGATGTTCGCCACCGACAAGCCGCTGCCCACGGCCGCCAGCGTCAGCCCGACGCTCAGCTACCGCAGCCTCTTGGCCGACTTTGGCAACCAGCTCGGCAAGAAGATGCGCCTGGACAGCAATTTGAAGCTGCTGGAACGTAACGGCTTCATCACACGGCGCGGCGAAGACATTGCCGAAGGCCCCTTGCTGGACCTGCTGCTGGACTACGACACGCTGGCGCCGCGCATTCTGGACGGTGCCCTGGGCGATGTGATGGCCCGCACCACCGATCCGGCTGTGGCCGCCGCCATTGGGCTGGCGCGCCAGCCCGAGTTGATTCCCGAAGAGGCTGTCGAAGAAGACGTACAGCCGCTACAAGACCAAAGCGAGCCCTGATGTTTCACCTGCAATCGCTTGAACTGCTGCACTGGGACTATTGCCAGCGCGTGACCATGCCGCTGGACGGCGCCATCATCACCATTGCCGGCCCGAATGGCTCGGGCAAGACCACGCTGCTCGATGCCATGCGCACGCTCTTGGGCCTGGAGTGCTCGGGCGGCCGCACCTACAAGACCTATGCGCGCCACGCAAATGCCGAGAGCGCCTGGTTGCGCGCCTTGGTGGACAACCGCCCGCGTGGGCGCCAAAACAGCTCTCGGCCTTTTGCCAGCTCACTGTTTTATTCCGACCAAGTCACCTTGGCCTGCCGCATCGAGCGCCATGGCGGCGACTGGCAACGTCGCTACCTGATGGTGGAGGGTGTGCAAACCATCGAGCAGATGGCTGAGCTGGCCGAGAAGGAATGGATGGGCATCGAGGCCTGGCGCCGTCGCTTGGAAGCGGCTGGCCTGACCCGCGCCATCGGCCGCGTGCTGGCGCTGGAGCAGGGCCAAACCGACCGCCTCTGCGAGCTTTCGCCGAAGGAATTGCTGCGCCTGGTGTTCGAGGTGTTTGGCGACCAGGAGGTATTGGATCGCTACGACCAGGCGCGCAGCCATCAACAGCATTTGCTCAAAGAAGTGGAGCAGGCGGCGCATGAGCTGTCGCACACCCAAGCGCAGCTCTCCGATCTGGCCAACCGTGTCACCAGCTATCAGCAGTACCAGCTGCGCCTGCGTGAGCGTGAGCGCTTGTCGACCGAGGTTTTGCCGGTCTTGCAGTGGAGCGAGGCGCGGGCGCGCACCGCACAAGGTCTGCGTGACTTGCACCGACAACGTCTCTTCGCCGGGGCCGATGCGCGCAGCCATGCGGCGAAGCGCGCCGAGCTGTTGAAGTTGTTTGAAGCCTCGCAGCAAGCCAAGAATCGCCTGCTGGAGCTAGAACAAGAGCGCAAAAACAACCGGTCAGCCTTTGATGCTGCGCGCGAAGCCGAGCGGCCGATGGAGCTTTTGGCCAAACGCGAGGAGGAGTTGCGCGGACTGGCGGCGGTGGAAACCGATGCGCAAGAATTGGCCCAACGGGTCGAAGACCTGAGCGGCCGCCAGCATCAGTTGCGCGAAAGCTTCACCCGCAGCAACGACCAGCGCAACAAGGCCCAAGCGGCCATGGATGCACTGGCCGGCCAACGCCTGCCGCCGCCGCCGGTGGAGGTAACGCGCTTCCGCCGTGCGCTCGATGAAGCCGGCATCGCTCACCATGTGCTGGCCGACTGCATCGACATCGCCGACGAAGCCTGGCGCGCCGCCGCCGAGGGCATGTTGCGGCCCTCGCGCTGGGTGGTGGTGCTGGAGCGCAGCGGCGATGAGGCCCATGCCTTTGCGCTGGCTTCGCGTGAGCGCTATCGCCATTACGTGGTGGCCGATGCCGAGCATGCGCCGGCCGTCGTGCCGCCCGACTCGCTCTTGGCCGCGCTGAAGATCAACGCCAAGCTGCCCGGCTGGCTCTTGCGACAACTCGGCGCCATCCGCCGTGTCAAGGACACCGAGGCCGGCGCTCGCACCGGCGGCGAGTGGATCACGCCCGATGCCTATTACCGCGACGGCCGTGGCGGCCGCAGCCTTTGGGTGGAGCCACGCGACTTTCAGTTCGGCGTCTCGGCACTAGATTCACGCCGCAAAGCGCTGGAGAACGAGCTGGCTCGCTATGACGCTGAGTTGACCCGTTTGGCCAAGGAGCAGGCCGAGGTCGAGCGTCAGTTCAAGGACGCGCAGCGTGCTGCTCAAGGCCACAAAGCGGCCAAGGAACTGGGCGAGCGTGCCGACGAATTTGCTGCTGCCCGCGAGCGCCTGCCGGCCCTGCGCCAGGCCCGTACCGAGGCCTCGGCCCGCATGACCTCCTTGGAAGCCGAGCATGACCGGGCCTTGACGGCCCACACCCGCAGTGAGCGCGATTACGAAGCTGCGCAGCAGAGCCTGAAAGCCAGTGAAGACAATGTCGGCCGGGTGCAGCGTGAGCATGCGGCCAAGCTGGCCGACCTGCGTGCCCAGGCCAAGGCCTCGCGTGAAGCCAAGGCCCGCTTTCCAGCGGCCTGGGTGCAGCCGTCCACGCTGCAAGCCTTGCGCGATGAGTTCGAGAACGCCAAGCAGGCCGAGATTGCCGGCCGCCATGTGCAAGCTGAACTCGAGAACGGCGTTTGGGAAACCGACCCGCAGGTGCAGGAGCGCCACCACCGCATGAATGCCTCGGTGCTGGAGCAAACCACCCAGCTGGAGGACCGCCGCGCCAGCAATGAGATGGCGCGCATCGCTGCCTTCAATGCGCGCGAACGCTATATCGACGTCTTGCGCGCCACCGTGCGGCGCTACAAAAAGAATGTGCAGGAGCTGGGCGAGTTGGCCGGCGTGATGGCGCAGGCCGAGCTGCCGCATTTGGACAATGACGATATGGTGTTGGCCCAGGCCGGTCTGCAGGTCAAATTCAACTTCGACGGCAAGGGCGAAGTGGGCCTGAACGACGGCGAAGCGTCTGGTGGCCAGCAGGTGCTGAAGAGTCTGATCCTGCTGGTGGGCCTGATGAAGGACGACGATTCGCCGGGCGGCTTTGTCTTCATCGACGAGCCTTTCGCCCACTTGGACGTGCGCAATATCCAGCTGGTCGGCCACTTCCTGCGCTCGACCCGCGCGCAGTATTTGCTGACCACGCCGATCACGCACAACGTCGAAGTCTTTGAGCCCAGCGAGATCACTTTGGTGACCAGCAAGAAGCCGCGCGGCGAGCGCTGGGCACCGCCGATTGCGGTGCTGGCGCGGCGGCCTGAGAAGTCGATCTACGGTTGAGCGACGGGCGCTAGAGCATGTCGCGCGCCGCACGTCTGCTTGAGCTGATGCAGTTGCTGCGTCGCCACCGCCAGCCGATTCAAGGCGCGGCGCTGGCGCAGCAACTCGGCATCAGCCTGCGCAGCCTGTATCGCGACATCGCCACCTTGCAGGCCCAGGGCGCGCAGATCGAGGGCGAGGCGGGCCTGGGCTATGTGCTCAAGCCCGGCTTCGTGCTGCCTCCGCTGATGTTCAGCGCCGATGAATTGGAGGCCTTGGTGCTGGGTTCGCGCTGGGTAGCTGGACGCTCCGACGATGCGGCCCTGGCCGAGGCGGCCCGCAATGCGCTGGCCAAGATCTCCGCCGTCTTGCCGCCCGACTTGCGCTTCGAGCTGGACAGCTCGGCCTTGCTGGTGGGGCCGGGTGAACCGCTGCGATCCGATGAATCGGTTCAAACCGGCTTGCGTTCGGCGCTGCGCAACGAACGCAAGGTGTCGCTCAATTACCTCGACCTCAAGGGCGCGGCCAGCGCGCGCATCGTCTGGCCTTTTGCACTTGGGTTTTTCGACTCGGCACGGGTGCTGGTGGCCTGGTGTGAACTGCGGCAAGCGACGCGTAACTTCCGGCTTGATCGCATCGAGTCGATGCAGGTTTTGGCGGAGCGCTACCCGCGCCCGCGCCAGGCCTTGTTGGCCGAGTGGCGCGCGCTGGAGGGCATTGAGCCGCAGTAGCTTTGCGGGCGATGCGGGGCCTTGCGCACTGCTGCCAGAAATTGACAGTGCCGGTTTTTACGATGCCTGACAGGTCCACCGAGGACCGCTTTCAAACTCAGGAGTGCATCGCATGAACCAACAGCCCAACTTCATTCTGCTCTACGTCGCTAGCCCGATCGAAAGCGCGGCTTTCTACGCCCGCGTCTTGGGCCGCGAGCCGGTCGAGAGCTCGCCGACATTCGCCATGTTCGCACTCGATGCTGGCCTGATGCTGGGCTTGTGGGCGCGTCATACGGTGCTGCCCACGGTGGATGCAGTCTCTCCGCACGCCAGCGGGGAGTTGGCTTTTGCCCAAGCCTCGAACGAGGCGGTGGACGCCGTCTATGGGGCCTGGCGCGAACTTGGCCTGCCCATCATTCAGTCACCGACGGTGATGGACTTCGGTTACACCTTCACCGCCATCGATCCGGATGGACACCGCCTGCGCGTGTTTGCGCCGAACGGGCAATGAGGGCGGGGGCATTGCCGCAGAGCGCTTGTTTGCCGGGCTTTGAGTTGGCGGCGCCCGCCTTGCCGCCTGCTCAGGTGGGGGCTGCGCGTTGCTGGATTGCGGTGGCCAGCGCCGAGCATGTGCGAATCGGTCGCGCGCAAGGCTTTATGCAGGTCTGCCATGGCAAGGCCGCGCCGCTGCGGCGTTTGCGCGCCGGTGATCGGGTGGCCTACTACTCGCCCAGCAGCCTGTTCGGTGGCAAGGACCGGCTGCAATCCTTCACCGCCCTGGGCCGGGTGCTTGATCGCGAGCCTTATGCCCACGATATGGGGGGCGGCTTTGTCCCGTTCCGGCGTGATGTGGATTGGTTGCAAGGGCAGGAAGCGCAGGAAGTTCCCATTCAGCCCTGGCTTGATCGCCTTGAGTTTTCACGCGGACAAAAGAACTGGGGCTACCAGCTGCGCTTCGGCCTGTTTGAAGTCAGCGCGCACGATATGGATTTGATTGCGGCAGCGATGGGGGGGTGAGCGTGCCCTGGCGGCCTCGCAGTTTTGCTTCGTTCGGCGAGGGCTAACTTCCGAATCGGATGCAATTGGATTGTTCAAACAAAGGTTCTTAGAGTCAGGAACACTCCCTCGATTCAAGGGGGCTCCGCCCCAATTCAGGGATATTCCTTAGCGATTGCAGGTCGAGGGCTGATGAGAATCGCGCCCATCGAAAACTCTGTAACTCAACGTACCTTGCCATTGGCCGCCCGTTCCGGCGAACGAGCAGCCTTGGCGGAGTGCGCGAACTAGAACGAATGACCTTGAGCCTCACAACACTCGAGCCTTTGACACGATTGATGGCCGCCCTGGCATTGGCCGGCGGCTTGTTCATGAGCCCGGCGAAAGCGCAGTCCTACCAAGTCCAAAACTTGAGCACGAACGGCATGTTTGCCTATGGTTTGAACGCCAAGGGCCAAGTGACCGGTAGCGTGCCGACCGACACCAGTTCCTCTCAAGCCTTTCTCTCTGGGCCGAATGGTGAAGGTGTTTTGGCGTACACCCATCTGGCGGGCCAGGCCACCGGCAATGCACTCAATGCTTCGGGTCAAATCGCCGGAGAGTTAATGGTCAGCGGTGGAGCCACCAAGGTTCAAGCCTTTGTCACCGGTGCGCAGGGACAGAATGCAACGATGCTCGGCGGCCTGGGCGGAAATGTGAGCACGGCCCGAGGTGTCAATGACAGCGGCACGGTGATTGGCTTCGCCCGCAATGCCAACAACAAGTTCCAGGCCGTCAAATGGCTGCCCAACAGCAGCGATGCGGTGCAACTGGCGAATCTCGGTGGCGACACCAGCGGCGCAAACAGCATCAACGCAGACGGGCTGATCGTTGGCAGTTCAGGCTTGAGCGACGGCAGCTTGCATGCCGTGGTCTGGGGTTTGAACGGCGCCGACATCACCGATCTGTCCACGCTGGGCGGACGTAGTAGCACGGCCATGGCCATCAATGGCATTGGACAGGTGGTGGGCAACTCGCGTGTGGCCGATGGCAGTCTGCACGCCTTTATCACCGGCGCCGCGGCCCAGGGCATGAGCGATCTGGGTACCTTGGGCTGGCTGCAAAGCCAGGCCTCTTATATCAACAATGCCGGCATGGTGGCTGGCATGTTGCTGAATGGCTCGGATGCCGATTCTTATCTCGCCGGCCACGTTTTCATCACCGGCCCGAACGGGCAGGGGATGGTGGACTTGAACAGCCTGGTGAATGTGGGGCAAGACCTGTATCTGAACGATGTCTGGGGCCTGAATGATGCTGGCCAGTTGCTGGTCAGCGACCAGAATGGCAATAGCTATCTGCTCAGCCCGGTACCGGAAGCTGCCAGTTGGGCCTATCTGCTGGCCGGGCTGCTGATGCTTGGGCTGTTGGGGCGCACTCACTGGGTTCGCTCAGTTAGCTCCGGTTCGCGCTCAGTGCTTTGTCTCATGCCTCAACGCTGAGCTGAGACCCATAGAAGTGCGGTCTCCACTCCGCACATCGGCACTGGCGCCATGGGTTGCGGCTTTGTCCCGTTTCGACACGATGCAGCTTGGCGGTAAGGGCAGGAAACGCCCATTCATCCCTGACATGGGCGCCTTAGGTCTTCTTGCGGGCAATTGAATTGGGGCTGCCAGCTGCGCTTTGGCATGTGTGAAATCAGTATGCGCGATATGGACTTGATTGCGGCAGCAACGGGGTTGATCCATAGTAAACGCTGGGGTCGGGCGGGCCACCCAAAATTTGGGCTTGGATCCCGGCGGAGCTCCAACCTTGCCTATTGGTGTTGGCAACAAACAAACGATTGAATATCGAAGTAGTTAACGCCAAAAGCTCAGGTGCGAATGCGTCATGTCAAACCGTTATGAAGCATATCGGCTGACGGCTTGGAAAAATGTCGAGCACGATGGGATCGAGTTCCCCCAAGGGCCAAAAGTGCAGCAGCGACCAGCGCAAATGAGCCGGGCTCGGGTAACTTGCCATTTCCAGTCGTATTGCTCGCATCAGGGCCGCTGACGGTCAGATTGTCGACGAAGGCAACACCGCTTGAGCCACCGCGTCCGATCGAAATGAGCTCTTGCATCCCGCTTGCCGTGAATGTGCTACTCAGATGCGACCACCCATAAGAGGCGCTTCCAGCTGTCGCGACGAGCGTGCCGCCGATGGCAATCTTGACGGGATCGCCCCAGTAGTCAATGCCGACCGTATAGGTTTGCCCGGCGATCAAGTTCTGCAATGTTTGCTCTAGCGCAGCGTTCGGCCCCGCTTCGACGCCGAATCCTGACAAGTCGACGAAATAGGAGCCCGCCGAAGCAAAGTAGCTGTCGTTGGTTGGATTCATCGCCCACGCCACCCCACGCCCATTTGCCTGGGTGACGGCCCAAGAAGTGATGGCCGTGGAGCCATCTGCAACGGCCATGTAGTTTGCGGATGTGTTCACCCAAGTATTCAGAGGGTTCTCAAAGCTTCCGTTCTGGACTATGGCTGCTTCGCCGGCTAGAGGGAGCGTCAGGAGAACTGCGATCGCACAAAAGACTGTATTGAGTTTCATGGCTGACTTCCTGTTCGGGGTCGATTGGCAGGACTAAGGAGTGCAGTAGCCGAAGAAGCCGACTCCAAAAAGTCTAAGCATTCAGAGTGCGGTCGAGTATATGCAGGCGCATGGGTCCGGCCAAGTGAAAAATCGAAACCTCGCAGGGAGGCCAGAGGAGGGTGACAGGTACTTGGTTGAAAGCCTTTTACCCGGGAGGCAATTGGCAAGACCCGACCCTTCGGCCACAGCATAGGCCGCAATAGATCGGTTAAGCCTTCGCTGCGCCGGGTGGCTTGAAGCTGCGTTTGCGTACCGCTGCCCCGGCGCCGCTGCCGCTGTCGGGAGCCACGGCGTCGTCCGTCACGAGCGTGCGCTCGGGCGTGCAGCGCAGTGCGGCGAAGGTGGCCGCGAGCTCGGTCTTCAGCAACTGCAGTTGCGTGATATGGGCGTCGATCTCCGCCATCTTGGTTTGCAACTGTTGCTCGATCTCGGCGCGGCCCAGTTTGCCCTGCGCCAACAGGGGCAAGATCGCGCGAATCTCTTGCAGCGAAAAGCCCAGCGCCTGCGCGCCGCGTATGAAGCGCAGTTGCTCAAGCTGGGCCGGCGCATAGCTGCGGTAGCCGTTCTCCTGCCGCGTCGCTGCCGCCAGCAAACCCTGCTTCTCGTAATAGCGCACGGTGTCGGTGGAGATCTGGCAGGCCCGGGCCAGCTGGCTGATGTTCATGGCGGCGACAAAAAAAGTGCGGTGGCGGCTTGACCTTGGAGCATAGACCAATCTTTAAGCTTGGTTTTCATCTCCTTCAACAGCTCTCAGTTAGCCAGCCCATGCGAACTTTCCTCTACCTCCTCGTGCAAATGCTGATGGCGTCAGCCATGCTGCTCAAGCCGGCAAGCGCTGCCCCAAGCCAGACGCCTCCGCTCCCTGAGATCGGCTTCGCCATCATCAAGACCTCGCGCGTTGCTGTGATGGAGGGCCTGCTGGTGCCCGGTGGCAGTTTCAGCAAACAGATTGACTCCAACTTCTCGGCTTTTTTGATCAAGCACCGGGATGAGTACTTTCTGTTTGACACCGGCATGGGCCGCCAGATCGGCGAGCAGTACCGTGCCGATATGCCGCTGTGGTGGCGGCCGTTTTTCAAATACGAGGCGCCTGTGTCGCCGGCCCGCGAGCAGCTTGACCGGGCGGGCATTGCGCCGCTGAGCCGGGTCATTCTCAGTCACAGCCATTGGGATCATGCCGGCGGCACGCTGGACTTTCCGGAGGCGAAGATCGGCGTGGCGGCCGCCGAGATGGACTTGATTCGCCATCCGACTCGCGGGCCGGGTGGCACCTGGGCCTCGCAGATCGCCAGCGAGTCCATCCAATGGGAGCAGTTGAAATTCCAGCCGCAGCCCTATCGCGGCTATGCGCAAAGCCTTGACCTGTTTGGCGACGGGACGGTGGTGCTGGTGCCCATGCCCGGCCACACGCCGGGATCGATTGGCCTGTTCCTGACGGTGGACAGTGGCCAGGTGTATTTCTTCATCGGCGATGTGGCCTGGACTGTGGACGCCATCAAGGCCGGTGCGCCGAAGTTCTGGGCCGCCGCCGCCCTGGTGGATGGCCATGCCGAGCAAACCCAGCACAGCGTAGAACATTTACGCAGCTTGATGCGGCAAGACCCGGCGCTGGTGCTGCTGCCGGCGCATGACAGCGCCACGCAAGATCGTTTGGGCTACTTCCCGCAGTGGGTCAAGTAGGCCAGGCCCCGACGGTTTTATCGAGCTCGCGGTTCAAAGTCTCATCGGCTCAATAGACCCACGCGTCAAACAGCGCCTGCAGACTGCGGCCGGCCTTGGCTTCCATCGCCACTTGTAGATCGTGGGCGCGCACCTGGCGGCCGGCATTGCTTTGTGTGTAGTGCTTGAATCCGGCCCAGAACTGTTGCTCGCCCATGTCTTGCCGCAGGGCCTGCATGAAGAGCGCGGCCTTGCTGTAGTGAATGGCGCGCTTCAGGCCGAGGCTGGGGTAGTCGCCGGGCCAACTCAAGGGCTTGTCGAAACCGGCGTCCTTGGCGCGTTGCCAGCCGCGGGTGGCGATGTCCATCTCGCGTTGGTAGGCCGCCTCGCCCCAGCGTTGTTGTTTCCAGGCGGCGGTCATGAAGACGGTGACGCCCTCGTTGAGCCAGAACTCGCTCCAGCTTTCGCAACTGATCAGCGTGCCCCACCACTGATGCGCCAACTCATGGGCGATGACCCAGTCCTCCTGCTCGGTCTCCAAAATGGGGTCCAGCATGCGGCGGCCGATCAGGGCATAACTGCTGGCCTCCTGCGCCACGCCGCCGGGCAGCAGCAACTGGCTGTAGCTGGGGTGGGACCGTGGCAGGCCGGCCTTGGCGCTGAAGAAGGCCAGCATGGCAGGCGTGCTTTTGAACTTGGCCAGCAAGGCCTCGGGCTCATCGGCCACACCCAAATAGTGCAGGGTCGTGGAATCTCTGCCGGAACCGCCTGCGCTTTGCGTTGCACGCGTAAAGCGGCCGGCGGCAAAACCCAGGGTGTAGAGCGGGTAGGGTTGGGCTTGCCGCCATTGCCGGTGCTGCTTGTCGCTGGCTTCGGTCGGCTGGCCGCTGGCGAGCGAGTCGTACCCCGCCGGCAGCTCCAGGCTCAGGCTCAAAGCCGCCCGCCCCAGATCGGAGCCCAGGCAGGGCAGCCAGCGGCAGGTGTGGAAGGCGGTGTAGACGTAGTCGGGGCCGAACACCAGTCCTTCGCCCGCCTTGGCGATGTAGTCCAGCATCAGGGTCAGGTCTTGCCTGGTGGCCAAATCGGGTGGCAGCGTGATCAACCAAGCGTCGGCCTGCTTTTGGGCAGACAGGGACTGGCCGTTGATCGACGCCTCGAGGATGTCGAGGTCCGGCGCATTCAGCCGCAGCCCTGTTTCGCTGTTGGGGCCGCGATGCAACTGGACGGAGGCCCGTGCAGCCACGGTCTGCTGCTTGAAATCGGGCCGCAGCTGCAAGTGATATGCCGGCGCCTGCCATTGAGCCAGGGCCGGCGAAGCGAGCAGGGCGCTGAGCAGGGCAGTCAGCAGGGCATGAAACTGGGGGAGGGACTTGCTCGCGCGGGGCTTCATCGGCAGCGGAGTGAGGGACGAGTTGAGAAACGAATTGAGGAGCGACAAGCAAGCCAGACTGTCAGGCGTTTCAGTTTCTCGCATGCGTGACGCGGAATTCGACCACGCCGGGGATCTCATGTACGTGGCTGGCAAAACGGGTCAGCGTTTCGCCACCAAAGTTGCGCTTGGCTGTGCAGACAAAGCGCCATTCTTCGCGCCCTCCCGACAGCTCAATGCTGAGCGAGCCTGGGGCGAAGCGGAAGCCGAGTTCGTCGGAGAACTTGACCAACTCGGCCTGTTGAAACTGGCGCTGAGGCTGGCCCCTCAGCATCACCGCAATGGCGGGATGCGAAGGCAAGTGGGATTCCAGTTTGGCACCCCACATCATCAGGCTGGCGCAGAGCAAGGTCAGCATGATGGCCGCGAAGTAAAAGCCCATGCCCAACAAGATGCCGATGGACGAGGCGGCCCAAAGCGAGGCCGCGGTGGTCAGGCCGCTGATGTTCATGCCCTCGCGCATGATGACGCCGGCACATAGAAAGCCGATGCCGGTGACCACGCCCTGGATCACGCGGGTAGGGTCGGCCAGTGCCGGCGGAATACTGCCACCCTGCAGGCCGCCGAACCATTGATGCGGGTAGGCCAGCAAGATGATCACGCCAGTGGAGGCCATGCAGACCAAGGCATAGGTGCGCATGCCGGCGGCGCGGCCGTGGAAGGCGCGTTCATAGCCGAGCACCAGACCTAGCACCATCGCACCCATGAGGTGGAACAGCATCAGTACATTGGCCTGCCATTGCTCGGCGGTCCAGTAGCGCAAGAGGTGGTCAAGGTCGTGCAGGTTCATCACATGTCTCCCGCAGTGGCTGACTGGCTAACTGGCTAGCCGCTTTGATGCTACGCCCACAGGAGCAATCGTCAGAAAGAAAAAAGGCCCCAATCGGGGCCTCTGTGTGTGTTCTTGTCCGTTCTGTTGCGTCGACCTGACTCAGACCGCCAGCAACTCCACTTCAAACAGCAGCGTGGCGTTCGGCGGGATCACGCCGCCGGCGCCGCGCGCGCCATAGCCCATTTCGGCGGGGATCACCAACATGCGGGTGCCACCGACCTTCATGCCTTGCACGCCTTCGTCCCAGCCGCGAATGACTTCGCCGCCGCCGAGTGCGAAACGGAACGGGTCGCCACGGTCCTTGCTGGAGTCGAATTTCTTGCCCTTGTTGCCGTTCTTGTAGAGCCAGCCGGTGTAGTGCACGGTGACGCGCTGGCCGGCCTTGGCCTCGGCGCCTTCGCCGACCACGGTGTCTTCAAACTGCAGACCGCTGGGATTGCTGGTCAGGTTCAATTCGACTGGGGTGTCGCCACCGCTCAAGCCGAGCAACTCGACTTCAAAGATCAGCGTGGCATTGGGCGGGATCACGCCGCCGGCGCCGCGCGCGCCATAGCCCAACTCGGCCGGGATGATCAGGGTACGGCTGCCGCCGATCTTCATGCCCTGCACGCCTTCGTCCCAGCCGCGGATGACCATGCCGCCATCGAGTTCGAATTTGAACGGTTGGCCGCGATCCTTGCTGGAATCAAATTTGGCGCCTTTGGCACCGTCTTTGTAGAGCCAGCCGGTGTAGTGCACGCTGACATCATGGCCGGACTTGGCCACGGCGCCGCTGCCTTCAACGGTGTCTTCGATTTGCAGGCCGCTTGGGGTGGTAATCATCTGGGGTCCTTCTGCCATCAGGGTTCGTTCAATTGCCGGGTGCGATTGTCGCAGGCGGCATGGCCGGCATCATGCCAGCAATTTTCTCCCGCCAGCCGGCCAGGGCCTGGCTCAGCACCTCGGTCACCGTGGCGCCTTCGGTGGGCAGGCCCAGCATCAGGGCGGCGGCGCCCAGCGCGCGTGCGGGTTCGCTCAAGTCCAGGGCGGCGGCGCCGTTTTGCTTGGAGAGTTTTTGCCCGTCCGCCGCCAGCACCAGCGGCGTGTGCAGATAGCGCGGGCGCGGCAGCCCCAGCAGTTGCTGCAGCCGGATCTGGCGCGGCGTGTTGTCGGCCAGATCTTCGCCGCGCACGATGTCGCTGATGCCTTGCGCGGCGTCGTCCACCACCACCGCCAACTGGTAGGCCCACAGCCCGTCGGCCCGTTGCAGCACAAAGTCGCCCACCTCGGTCGTCAGGTTCTGCGTCTGCGCACCCAGGCGCCGGTCTTGCCATTGCAGGGTCAGGTCTTGCCTGCCGGCCGCATCGGCGCTGCTGAGCAAGCGCCAGGCGCGCGCCGGCCGACCCTGCAGCCCCGCGCGGCAAGTGCCCGGGTAGACCAACTCGCCGTGTCGCTCGCTGTGTTGCCCCTGGGCCGTCAAGGCTTCGCTGATTTGCTTGCGCGAGCAGGCGCAGCCATAGGCCCAGCCGGCCGCGCGCAGGCGGGCCAGCGCCTCGGCGTACAGCGCGTCGCGGCTTGATTGCCACACCGGCGCCTCGTCCGGCAGCAGACCGCAGCGTGTCAACTGGTCCAAGATCAGCCGGTCGATGCCGGGCGGGCAGCGTGGCCGGTCGACATCTTCAATGCGCACCAACCACCGGCCGTGATGGGCGCGGGCATCGAGCCAGCTGGCCAGCGCCGCCACCAAGGAGCCGGCGTGCAAGGGGCCGGTGGGCGAGGGCGCAAAGCGGCCGATGTAGGGCTCGCGCTGAAGCGCGGCTTCGGCCGGGTTCAAAGAATCAGCCCTTCATGCTGTTCCAGCAGCGCCTTGCGGGTGTTGGGGCTTTGCAATTGCTGCAGCCACCAGGCCAGCGCCATGCCGGGTGCCTGAGCCCCGGCTGCGCCGCTTTTGCGCCAGGCGTAGTGCAGCGGGAATCGACTCGGGGTTTGCTTGCGGCGCAATTCGACCAGCCGGCCGGCCTCGATATGGCGGCACACCATGGCGCGCGGCAAACTGCCGCAGCCGATGCCACGCAACATGGCCTCGAGCTTGCTAGCCATCGAAGGCAGGGTCAGCACCTCTTGGCCGGGCATGACGCCAATCGTCATCGGCGCCAGATTGCGGGCCGTGTCGGCCACCGCAATGATGCGGTGCTCGGCAATGGTGCTGGACTCCAGCGGCTCCGTGTATTGGGCCAGCGGGTGATGCGGCGCCACGCAAAAAATCATCTCCATCTCGCCCATCGGCTCGCAATGCACCGCGCTGCCGGGGGGCTGGGCCGAGGTGCCGATGGCCAGATCGGCCTGACCGGAGATCAGCGCTTCCCAGGTGCCAGACAAAACCTCGACGCGCAGCTTCAGCCGGGTCGGCGGTGCGGCTGGCGCCTCGGGGCTGCCGGCCTTGATTTGGTAGAAGGCCTCCATCAGATCAAACAAGGCACGGCGGGCGATGGCATCGTCGATGACCAGGGTCAGCTCACTCTCCCAGCCGGTGGCAATGCGGCGCACCCGGTTCGCCACCGCGTCGATCTCCTGCAACAGGCGCCGGCCTTCGACCAGCAGTTCTAGTCCGGCCGCGGTCAGCTCGGCCTGGCGTGAGCGCCGGTCAAACAGCAGAACATCCAGCGCTTCTTCGAGTTGGCGCACGCTATAGGTCAGGGCCGATGGCACCTTGCCCATCTCGCGTGCGGCGGCCGCAAAGCTGCCGGTGCGGGCGATGGTGTCCATCATGCTGAGCGCTTCGGGGGTCAGCGCACGGTATTTGTCCGGCTTGTGCATCGGGGAAGGGGTTCGGGCGGGGCTTCATCTTATTTGAACGTTGCCTTCAAGGTCGCGCGACCGTCAATGATCCGGGCTGGTCTACATTGAATACAGGCGGCAGTCAGCGAGGCCATAGGTCCCGAGGCGAGCCCCGCAGGAGTGTCCCCATGCTTGAACTGATCAAATCTTCGGAACGCGGTTATGCCGATCACGGCTGGCTGAAGTCCTTCCACAGCTTTTCTTTTGCCGACTACTTTGATGCCAAGCGCATGGGTTTTGGGGCCTTGCGCGTCATCAATGAAGACCGCATCGCACCGGGTACCGGCTTTGGCACGCATGGTCATCGCGATATGGAGATCATCAGTTATGTGCTGGCCGGTGAGTTGGCGCACAAAGACAGCATGGGCAACGGCACCGCGGCCGGCGCACACAGCGGCGTGATCCGGTCCGGCGATGTGCAGCGCATGAGCGCCGGTGCCGGCGTGCGCCACAGCGAGTTCAACCACGCCGAGGGGCAGAGCACGCATTTTTTGCAAATCTGGATTCAGCCCGACGCCGACCGCTTGGGCATACCGCCCAGCTATCAGCAGACCCACTTTGCCGACAGTGAAAAACGTGGCCGCTTGCGCCTGATTGCTTCGCCCGATGGCGCAGAAGGTTCGGTCAGCATGAGCGCCAATGCCCGGCTGTATGCCGGCCTGTTGGACGGTGCGGAGCGCGTACGCCTGGATCTGGCGGCAGGGCGCCTTGCCTACGTGCATCTGGTGCGCGGCAGCTTGCAGGTGAATGGCCAAAGCCTTGCGGCCGGCGATGCGCTGCAGCTGCGCGAGGAGGCGGCCGTGCTGTTGGAGGCAGGGCTGGATGCCGAAGTGCTGGTGTTTGATCTGGCGAGCTGAGGGCCGTTTGCGAGCATTGGGCAGGATCGGCACTATCCTGTCGATCTGCCTGAGTTCTCTGCGAATGTCTTCATGAAAAATCTGCACGACCTGCTCGCCTTTTTGCCGCTGTTCGATTGGTTGGCGCTGTTTGTCTTTTTTGCGGCCTGGCTGGGCTATGCAAGCTTTGCCAAGCAGCGCGCTCATTACGAAGGCTCCTTGCTCGCGGCCACGAATCTGGAGCGCTGGCGCTGGATGTACCAGGCCACCTTCCGTGAGGTGCGGGTGGTGGACGGCGTGGTGGTGCAGAACATGTCCACCAGCCCCTCGTTTTTCGCATCCACCACCATCCTGATCATCGGCGGCCTGTTGGCCATTTTGGGTGCGGGGGAGAAGGCCTCCGAGTTGGTGCGTGAACTGCCTTTTGCGGCGCGCACATCCGAGCTGGTGTTTGATCTGAAGCTGGTCTTGTTGACGTCGATCTTTGTGTATGCCTTCTTCCGCTTCACCTGGAGCATGCGGCAATACACCTTTGGCGCCTTGTTGGTGGGCTCGGCGCCCGAGTACACCCAGTTCGAGCGCGGCGAGGCTTCGCGCGAGGTGTTTGCCGACCGCGCCGGCCGCGTCATGGGTTTGGCGGCCGAGACCTTCAACGATGGCTTGCGCGCCTACTACCTCTCCTTCGCTGCGGTGGCCTGGTTCTTTTCACCCTGGGCATTTCTGGTTGCCACCGCGGGCGTGATCTATGTGCTGTATCAGCGCGAGTTCCACTCCGATGTGCTGAAGGTCTTGCGCTCCGACCCACCCTGAGGGCAGGGGCGGCGCTGTGTGCCCAAGGTCTTGTACCTAAGGGCTTGTGCTTCAGAACTTTGGCGTCAGGGCTTGGGAGTCGGCGCCTTCACGGGCAGCGTGATGCTGACGGTGGTGCCCCGGCCCGGCGTGGACTCGATCGTCAAACTGCCGCCCAAGGTCTTGGTGACCAGGTTGTTGACGATGGAGATGCCCAGCCCGCTGCCGCCACGGCCAATCTTGGTGCTGAAAAATGGCGTGAAGAGTTTGTCCAGCGTGGCCGCGTCCATGCCGCAGCCATTGTCCCGGCAGATGATGCGTACATGATCCGGCCCGGCGGCCACCGCGCTGATGTGCAGTTCGCCCGCCGACATGCCTTCGAAGGCGTGCAAATAGGCGTTGTTGATCAGATTGGTCAGCGCTTGTTCGAGCGGGCCGGGGTAGCTGTCGAGCTTCAGGCCCTCGGGAATCTCCAGGCTGATGCGGTGCGGCTGTAGCCGCAGGCCGGGGGCCAAGGCGTCCAGCAATTCCTGCATCACCATGCGCAGGTCAAAGTCGCGGCGCTGTTCGCTGGCCTGGTCGGCCGCCACCTGGCGGAAGCTGCGCATCAAGTCGGTGGCGCGTTCCATATTGCGCACCGCCAACTCGCTGCCCTCCAGTACCTGGGCGACAAACTGATTCAACTCACTGCGCCGCAAGCCCCCCGCTTCCAGCGAGCGTTGGAACTCCTTGGCGACGGCCGCCAGTGTGCTGGCGCCGATCAGGCTATTGCTCATCGGGGTGCTGAGTTCATGCGAGACGCTGGCCACCATGGTGTTCAGCGCCGCCCGGGCTTCGCTGCGGAACAAGGCCTCGCCCGAGTGGTGCAGCTTCAGCATGGCTTCTTCCAGCTCTGCGCTGCGCTCGGCCACTCTTTGCTCCAGCGTGCTGTTGAGCTCCAGAATGCGGGCTTCGGCCTGCTTGCGTGCTTCGATCTCGACCATGGTGCCGGCAATCGTCAAGGCCCGGCCTTGCCCATCGCGCCGCATTACCTTGCCGCGCGCCGAGACCCAGATCCAGCGGCCATCAAGGTGGCGGCGCCGGAACTCGGCCACATAGGCCGGAGACTCACCATTCAGGTGCTTCAACAAGAGCTGGCTGACCACGGGAAGGTCGTCTGGGTGGCAGTCCTCCTGCCAGCGATAGCCTGTGCGCACGCGGTAGTCGGCCGGCTTGAGCCCGGCGATTTCGCACCAGCGATCATTGACCCACATCTGATCGCTTTCGAAGTCATATTCCCAACTGCCGGCGCCAGTGCCTTCGATCACGTTTTGCAGGCGTTGGCGCTCGTCGATCAGTGAGCGCTGTGCATTCAGCAGCTTGCGCCGGTCTTGCAGGATGCGGCCCGCGGTATAGCTCAGCAGCAGGGTGGCCAGCAGGCCCACGCCCAGCACCGCGCCGGCATAACTGCTTGGCAGTGCGGCAAAAAATGCGGGCCTGGGGTGCAGCACGACGTGCCAGCTGCGGTGCGCCACGTCCAGTGTCTTGATGTGGTCGCGAGGGCGCCCGGTCTGCACCACCTCGCCGGCCTGGGTGCGCAGATCACTGTCCGGGCCGATGCCGGCGAAGATCGGTTTGCTCAGCGACATGCCTTTGTCGAACACCAGCAGGTCCAGATGCGCGGCGTTGGCGCGCTCGGCGGCCTGCTTCAGCAAGGGCGGCAATTCGATCACCGCGGCCAGATAGCCGCGCAGGGCGCGCGACTGTGCGGCGGTCTCTGCTGGGCTGTTGGCGAACACCGGTGCGGTGATCGCAAAGCCGAATGCGGAGGAAGAGGCGATGTCCCCATACAAAACTCGAAAACTCTCCGAGGCCACCGGCTCACCGAGTGCCGCAGCCTGCAACTTGGAGCTCATCCGCAGCGGGCTGGTTGCCAGGTTGTAGCCCAGCGCCGCACCTTGTTCGGGCCAGGCATAGAGAATCGGCACATAGTGATCGCGCGGCGGCGCCGGCAGCCAGGTGCCGTTTTTCTCATCCGGTTCCACCACCCGGTAGCCTTGCAAACCTTGGGCGCGGGCATCCAACTCAAATTGCGCCCGCGCGGACGCGGGCACCAGTGGTTGCCACTCCAGCACACCCACACTGGGCAGCTGCCGGATCAGCCCTTGCGCATAGCGATTGAAATCGGCGCGCCGCAGTTGAGGCTGCTGCTCCAGCATCAGGCCGCCGTTGCGGGTCGCTTCGGTGGCGCGGGTCAGTTCCAGTTCGACCGAGCTCAAGACGGTCTGGACGGCGGCGCCGAGGATCTCTTCCTGACGCAGCGCCTCGGCATCACGCAGCGTGCGGTAGCCGAGGCTGCACAGCGCCACGCCTGCCAAGGCGACGGCCGCAATCAGCAGGCCATCTAGCAGGCCCGGGCGCAGGGCCCCGTTGCGGGGCGCCTTGTTGGCGGTGGCTGAGCTCGTCATGATTCAGCCTGAGTTTAGGGCCGCTTACTTCAGTCCGCCGCTCAAAAATTGCTGCAAACGCTGGCTTTGCGGTTTCAGCAGCACCTCGCGTGGATTGCCTTCTTCTTCGACCCGGCCCTGGTGCAGGAACAGGGTGTAGTTGGAGACCTCACGGGCGAACCCCATCTCGTGGGTGACGACGATCATCGTGCGGCCTTCGGCGGCCAGGTCGCGCATCACTTTCAAGACTTCGCCGACCAACTCCGGGTCCAGTGCCGAGGTGGGCTCGTCGAACAGCATCACCTCGGGTTCCACCGCCAGCGCGCGGGCAATCGCCACACGCTGCTGCTCACCGCCAGACAGCTGGGCGGGATAGACATCCTTGCGATGGCTGACGCCGACGCGGGCCAGCAAGGCTTCGGCCTTGGCAATCGCCTCAGCGCGCTGCACACCCAGCACGTGGATGGGGGCCTCGATGACGTTTTCAATCACCGTGCGGTGGCCCCAGAGGTTGAAGTTCTGGAACACCATGGCCAGGCGCGAGCGCCAGTGCTGCAGCTGCTTGGCATCGGCAGATTTGAGGCTGCCGTCGCGGTCTCGCACCAGCTTGAGCTCTTCGCCGTTCAGCGACAGGCGGCCTTCATACGGCTGCTCCAACAGGTTCAGACAGCGCAAGAACGTGCTCTTGCCGGAACCGCTGGAGCCGATCAGGGTGATCACATCGCCGGTCTTGGCCGACAGCGACACGCCCTTCAGGACCTCGCGCTCGCCATAGCGTTTGTGCAGGTTTTCAACAATCAGACTGGCTTCAGACATGGCCTTCTTTCTCAAGCGCTCAGCAATTTGCCGGTGCGGGTGGCCTGCAGGCCAGCGACCTTCGCGATCTTCATGCCGGCCGCCGCAAAGCGAACGAAATCGCGGGCGAAGAACAAGCCGTCGATCGGGCTCTTCAGTTCGGTCACGCTGCCGGTGAAGGGGCAGATCAGATGGGCCAGCACATCGCCGGCCGCAACGGTTTCACCTGCCTGGCGTAAAAAGGTCAAGACGCCGGCGGTCTCGCACTTGATCGGTATGCTGCCGGCCAAGGGGCGGGCGTCGCCTACGGCGGCCGGCATGGGCGGCACCGGCCCATTGATGAGGCCGCGGTAGCTCAGGAAGTCGATGATGTTTTGCGCATCGGCCTCGGCCAAGCCATGCTCCACATCCGCCATGCCGCGCAATTC
The DNA here is from genome assembly GCF_037482915.1 of Paucibacter hankyongi. Taxonomy (NCBI): domain Bacteria; kingdom Pseudomonadati; phylum Pseudomonadota; class Betaproteobacteria; order Burkholderiales; family Sphaerotilaceae; genus Roseateles; species Paucibacter hankyongi. The sequence goes on along the minus strand of NZ_JBBHJX010000003.1, from coordinate 98,223 downwards.
AACCGTGACCGACAGGCAAGCCTGCCGAATCGGGAAGCGCCCGGCGAAGCGTTTGTCCCATTTCCACCAAACCTGCGAGCAGGCTTCGTCAAAGGGGTTGTCGCCGGAGTCTTGCGCCAGCAAGGTCACGCGCGAACCGAGGTAGTTGGACAGCGCTTCGCATTCGGGCCAGCAAGGCGTCTCGGTGTAGAGGTGCAAGACGGCCTGGGCGTCGCAATGCAGGTCGAGCACGATGTCGGCGTCGCAAGACATCTGCATCAGCAAGCGGCGCAAGGACTGCAACTCGGTGTCAACCGGCGCGGCCTTGATGGCCTTCAGCAACTCGCGCCGCAGCACCTGCACGTTATGGTTGGCGTCGGGGCCCAGCTCGCTTTCGGCGGCCAGCGCGGCGGCCTCGATCTGGTCGGGGTAGTGGCGGTTGAAGTTCTCGCCGCTGCCGGCCTCGAAGCGGCCGAGGTGCATGTGCAAGGCGTATTGCGACAGCCCGATCGGGTTGGCGACCGGCACCAGGATGATTTCACCGTCGATGCGGCCGGCGGCCTCCAGCGCGTCGAGCTTTTGCCGCAGATGGTGCGCGACCAGCATGCCGGGCAATTCATCGGCATGCAGCGAAGCCTGGATATAGGCCTTCTTGCCGCCGGGCTTGCCGTAATGCAGCGAGATCAGTTCGCGCTGCGTGCCGGGGGCGGGGGAGATCAGTGAGTGGCGTTGGAGTTGCATCGAGATGAACAATCAGGTCTATGGGCCGCGGCGCTGGGCTTGAACAAAGCTGTGGCGAAAGAGGGGCGAGGGATGAGCGAGGTATGGGCGAGATGACTGCGCGACTTCAGCGCGGCATCAAGGGCTTGAGCCAACGCGCCTCGGCCTTGTGGAACAGGCCCACCAGGGTCAGCGTCATCAGGAAGTAGAAAATCGCTGCGGTGATGAAGGCCTCGAAGGGGATGTAATAGGTCGAATTGACCTGGCGTGCCGCACCGGTCAGGTCCAGGATGGTGACGATGCTGGCCAGCGAGGTGCCGTGCAGCATGAAGATCGCTTCATTGCTGTAGGCCGGCAGCGAGCGGCGCAGGGCCGAGGGCAAGATGATGCGGCGAAACATCACCCAGCGGCTCATGCCGATGGCCTTGGCGGCTTCGATCTCACCGGCCGGCAGGGCCTTGATGGCGCCGGCAACGATCTCGGTGGTGTAAGCACAGGTGTTCAGCACAAAGCTCAAGCAGGCGCAAAACCAGGCCGAACTCAAATAGGGCCAAAGCACGCTTTCGCGCACCGCCTCGAACTGGGCTAGGCCGTAATAAATCAGAAACAGCTGCACCAGCATCGGCGTGCCGCGGAACACATAGGTGTAGACCCAGATCAGGCGTGAAACCACGGCGCCCCAGCCTCCGCTGAGACTGCGCAAGACGCCCAGCGGCACGGCAAACAGCAGGCCCAGAACGAGCGATATCACCAGCAACTGAAACGTCGCCAGCGCACCGTCCAAATAGAGCGGTAGGTTCTCAACAATGGCTTCGAAATTCATAGGGCACTCTTTCGCACGCCGGTCGAGAAGCGCTTCTCCAGCCAGTTGAAGAGGAACTCACTGGCGGTGGTGAAGAGCAGGTAAATCAGGGCAACCGCCAGATAAAAGACAAAGGGCTCGCGGGTGGAACCGGCGGCTTGCTGGCCGCGTGTCATCAGGTCAGAAAGACCGATCACCGACACGATGGCCGTGCTCTTGATCAGCACCAGCCAGTTGTTCGACAGACCCGGCAAGGCGTGGCGAAACATCTGCGGCCAAGTGATGCGCCAGGCGATCTGCCAGGGCGTTAGGCCGAAAGCCAGACCGGCCTCGCGCTGCCCCGGCGGCACGGCCAAGAAGGCGCCGCGGAAGGCTTCGGTCAGATAGGCGCCGAAGATGAAGCCAATCGTCAGCACACCGGCGACGTAGGGGTTGATGTCGATGTATTCGTCGTGGCCCAGGCTGGTCGCGATGGTATTCACCGCCACTTGACCGCCGTAGAAGATCAGGAGCATCAGCACCAGATCGGGCACCCCGCGGATCAGCGTGGTGTAGAGGTAAGCGAGGGCGCGGGCGAAACGCCACTTCGACAGCTTGGCCATCGCGCCCATCAGTCCCAGCGTCATTGCCATGGCCAAAGAGGCCAGGGCCACGCTCAGCGTGACCCCAGCACCCTCCAGCAGGCTGGGCAGGAAGTCAATCAACAGTCCTTGCAAAGCCATCAGGTCTTATTTCTTCGGAGCGATGTCGTAAGGGAAGTACTTGTCATTGAGCTTTTTGAAGGTGCCGTTGGCGGCCACGGCTGCAATCGCGTCATTGAACTTCTTGCCCAGGGTCTTTTCGTCGGCCTTGCGCATGCCCACGCCCGAGCCGGTACCGAAGTACTTCACATCGTCGTAGTTGGGGCCGATCATGCCGAAGCCCTTGCCTTCGGGCTTGCTCAGGAAGCCTTGGTCGATGGCCACCAGGTCGGCCAGCGTCAATTCGATGCGGCCCGACTTCAGGTCCAAAAAGGCCTGGTCCTGAGTGGCGTAGCGAACGATTTCGCTTTGCTTGAACATGGCCGCGGCAAACTTTTCGTGGATGGTGGCGCGCTGCACGCCGATCTTCTTGCCCTTCAGGCCGGCGGGCGAGAAGTCCAGCTTGGCATCGGCCTTGCCGGCGAAGCGGGCGGGCGTGTTGTAGTAGGCGTTGGAGAAGGCGATGGTCTTCTTGCGCTCGTCGGTGATGGAGACCGAGGCGATGATGGCGTCCACCTTCTTGGCTTGCAGGGCCGGGATCAGGCCGTCGAAGTCTTGTTGCACCAGGGTGCACTCGGCTTTCATCTCGGCGCAATAGGCCATAGCCAGGTCGATTTCGAAGCCCTTGAGCTTGCCGTCGGCGCCGACTTCAGAGAAGGGAGGGTAGGCGCCTTCAACGCCAATGCGGATCTTCTTCCATTCTGGCGCCTGGGCTTGAGCGACGAGGGCGCTGCAGCCGAGGGCGATCAGGGCAATCAGTTGACGTTTTTGCATGGCATCTCCAGGGAAGTGGTGAGTAATGAAACCGAAGCGAGCATCTTGCTATGGATGCGAGGCCTCGGCACCTAGGGTTTGAGCGTAGTCAGAAACGCTTGTACCGGTGCCAGGCTGGCGGCCGGGTTTTCTTCGTGCGGCACATGGCCCAAGCCCGGCAGGGTGACCAGGCGGCTGCCGGCGATATCACGTGCGAAAGCCTGGCCGTTGACCGGGGGGATCAAGCGGTCGCGTTCGCCCCACAGAATCAGCGTCGGCAGGCGCAGCTGTTGGATGCGATCGACATGGTTGCCAAACTGCATTTGCACCAGGCGCTGATTCAAGGCCAGGCGGTTGCCGGCGCGCAGGGTCAGTTCGAAGTAACGGTCGATCAGCTCCGGTGTGACTTTGGCCGGGTCGCCATACACGCTGCGCACACTGGCGGCCACCAACTGGCGGGGCAAGAGGTACTGGCTCAGCCAGCTGACACCCGGTAGGCGCGCCAGGTAAAAGCCCAGCGGCACCACCTCGGGCTTGAAGTCATAGCCACTTGCGTCGACCAGGATCAGGCCGGCGGCCAGCTCGGGCCGGTCGGCCGCTACCGTCCAAGCCACCTCACCGCCGAGCGAGTTGCCCGCCAAGACGGCGCGTTGGATCTTCAAATGGTCGAGCAGCCGGCCGACGAAGGCGCTGTAGGCCTCGATGCTGTAGTCGCCCTGGCTGGCGGGGCCGGTCAGGCCAAAGCCGGGCAGGTCGAAGCTGATAACGCGGCGGCTTTTGCTCAGCTCCGCGACCCAGCCGGCCCAGGTGTGCAAGCTCGCCGAAGTGCCGTGAATCAGCACGATGGGCTGCGGGTCATCCGCTGGGCCTTGGTCGCGCAGATGCACCAGCTGGCCGTTCAAATCAATGAACTCCGACGGCGGCGGCGCCCACAGCGGCAGCAGGCTTTCCAGCGAACGGTCCTCTGCCTTGGTGGCCGCAAAGCCCAAGGCCGCGGCAAGCAGCACAACCCCCAGCAGGCGCAGCAAGAGATCGGGCCAAGCCAAGCGTTGCACGCTCATCCGGCGCTGACCTTGCTTTCTGTGGTGCCGCTTGGCTTGGCCCGGTGGGCCTCGCTCGCAGGGCGTTGAATCTCGGCGGCGGCGTGCAGGCCGGCGTCCAGCGCCTCGCGCTCGTCAAAGACAAAACAGCTGCCCTGGTAATGCGGGCCGCCGGTTTCTTCGAAGTACTTGAGGATGCCGCCTTCGAGCTGGTAGACCGGGCCGTCCAGGCCTTGCTGCTGCAGGTAGATGGCGGCCTTTTCACAGCGGATGCCGCCGGTGCAAAAGCTCACCACCGTCTTGCCCATCAGCTCCTCGCGGTGCGCCTGTACGGCCTCCGGGAACTCGCTGAACTTGGCGATGCGCCAGTCGATGGCGCCCTCAAAGGTGCCGTAGTCCACCTCAAAAGCGTTGCGGGTGTCCAGCGTCACGACCGGGCGGCCTTCATCGTCATGGCCTTGCTCCAGCCAACGCGCCAGCGTCACCGCGGGCAGGGACGGCGCACGCGGCAGCGCGTCGGGCCGGATTGCCGGGTGGTTCATGCGGATGATTTCGTTCTTGACCTTGACCAGCAGTTTGCGAAACGGCGTGCTCTCGCTCCAGCTTTCTTTCGGCGCCAGGTCGGCAAAGCGGGCGTCTTCGCGCAGCGCGTCGACCCAGGCGTTCACCGCCGTGCCGCTGCCGGCCAGGAAGAGATTGATGCCTTCCTCGGCCAACAGCACCGTGCCCTTCAGCTCCAGGTCCAGGGCGCGCTGGTACAGGGTTTCGCGCAGCGCCGCGCAGTCCGGCAGGCTGACGAATTTGTAGGACGAGATGTTCAGGACGGGGAGAGATGCGTTCATGTCTTTGGGCATGGGTCAGCCTGAATTGTAGGCAAGTGCTCGCGCGCGCCCGGTGCGCTCCCTGCTTGAGCCCAAGATGAAGTCCAATACAGGCATGAATTCCACCCATGACACCGAAGAGCGCCTGATCGAGTTGGAGATCAAGGCCTCGTTCAGCGAAGACCTGCTCGATCAGTTGAACCAGATCATCACCCGCCAGCAGGACCAGATCGATGCCTTGCGGCGCGAGGTGGCGGCGCTGCGCCAACAGATGCCCGAGGCCGGCGGCCCGGTGTTTCGCAGCTTGCGAGATGATTTGCCGCCGCACTATTGAATCAACTGGGCTCAAGCGCTGAGCAGCTTGTGGATCAGCTCCGGTGTCGAGGCGGCGGCGTATTTCTTCATCAAGCGGCCGCGATAGACGTCGACGGTGCGCGGGCTGATGGACAGGCGCCGGCCGATCAGCTTGCTGGTCAGCCCTTCGATCAGCAGGGCTGCGATCTCGCGTTCACGGGCGGTCAACTCGGCGGTCAATTGGCGATGCGCCGACAGGTCCTCAAAGCTCCAGATGCCCTCGGCGTGTGGGTCGGCCGGATTCAAAGCGCGCCCGGATACATGGCACCAAAACAGTTGAGCCGAGCCGAGTCGTTTCATCACCCGGTCATCGGCGTAAAAGCCCTGGCCGTCGAGGCTGGCCGCGATGCGCGCGCCGGTGCGCTCGAATTCGGCCGGGCTGGGGTAGAGCACCTCGAAGCTTTGGCCGATCAATTGCTCGCGCTCGGCGCCGAACATGGTCAGCAATTGGCGGTTGCAATCCACGATCAGGCGTTTGGCCGACAGCACCAAGCCGATCGGCGCCAAATCAAAGGCAGTGCGGTAGTCCAGGCTCATCGGCTTTTTGATTGGACGAGTGTGCCGTCACAGCAAGGCGTAGGTGGTGGTGGCCTGGGCGGCCAGTCGGCCATCCGGGTTGGCAATGTCGATGTGGCCAAAGGCCAGACTCTTGCCGCTGCGCAGCACCGTGGCGCTGACCAGGCAGTGATCCCCGCTGACCGGGCGCAGAAAACTGGTTTGCAACTGCACCGTGGTCATCGGCCGGAACTCACCCAGTTGCGCCATCATGGCCAGCACCATGGCGGTATCGGCCGCGGCCATGGTGGCCTGACCACACAGCACGCCGCCGACATGCACCAACTGCGGGCTAACCGGCAGATGCAGCGTGACCTTGCCCGCCTCGGCCGCAATCACCCGCAAATCCAGGGCAATGATCCAGGGCGCAAAGATCGTGGGAATGGCGGCTTGCAGGTCCTGAGCGTTCATGGGCGGGCGGTGCCTTTTGCCAATCGGCGTATGGGGAGGCGTTGGTTCTTAAGCGATTCTACGTAAGACCTACGTAGCGCCATACGTAGTACGCTGCGAGGCTTGCGAACGCTAGACGGAGACTCACGCATGAACAAGGTATTCCCCAGCGCGGCCGAGGCGCTTCAGGGCATCGTCAATGACGGGCAGTTGCTGGCGGTGGGCGGTTTCGGCCTCTGCGGCATTCCCGAGGCTTTGATTGCGGCGCTGCGTGACAGCGCGGTCAAGGACCTGACGGTCATCTCCAACAACGCCGGCGTGGACGGTTTTGGCCTCGGCCAGTTGCTGGAAACCCGCCAGATCAAGAAGATGATCTCCAGCTATGTGGGCGAGAACAAAGAGTTCGAGCGCCAATACCTGGCCGGCGAGTTGCAACTCGAATTCACGCCGCAAGGCACGCTGGCCGAGAAGCTGCGCGCCGGCGGCGCTGGCATTCCGGCCTTCTACACCCGCACCGGCGTGGGCACCATCGTGGCCGAGGGCAAGGAGCTGCGCGAGTTCGACGGACACACCTATGTGCTCGAACATGCACTGTGCCCCGAGGTCGCCCTGGTCAAGGCCTGGAAGGCCGACAAGAGCGGCAATCTGGTCTTCCGCCGCACCGCCCGCAACTTCAACCCGGCCGCCGCCATGGCCGGCAAGATCACCGTGGTGGAAGTGGAGCATCTGGTCGAAGTGGGCGAGATCGACCCCGACGCCGTGCATCTGCCGGGCATTTATGTGCACCGCATCGTCGTCAATGCGAACCCGGAAAAGCGCATCGAGAAGCGCACCATTTCCCAATAATTTGGTGGGGCAGAGCGGGCGCTTGATACCCGAAGCGCTGCCCCCAACGACCTGGAGAGAAGATCATGGCCTGGACACAAGACCAAATGGCGGCGCGTGCCGCTCAAGAATTGGAAGACGGCTTCTATGTGAACCTGGGCATCGGCATCCCGACCCTGGTGGCGAACTTTGTGCCGGCGGACAAAGAAGTCTGGCTGCAAAGCGAGAACGGCATGCTGGGCATTGGCCCCTTCCCGACCGAAGATCAGGTGGACGCCGACCTCATCAACGCCGGCAAGCAAACCGTGACCACGATTGCGGGCTCGTCGATTTTTGGCAGCCACGAGTCTTTCGCGATGATTCGTGGCGGCAAGATCAATCTGAGCATCTTGGGCGCGATGCAGGTCAGCGAGAAGGGTGATCTGGCCAACTGGATGATCCCCGGCAAGATGGTCAAGGGCATGGGCGGCGCCATGGACTTGGTGGCCGGCGTCAAGCGCGTGATCGTGTTGATGGAGCATGTGGCGCGCAAGAAAGACGGCACCACCGACATGAAGATCTTGCCTGCTTGCACCTTGCCGCTGACCGGCGTGGGTGTGGTGAACCGCATCATCACCGACCTGGCTGTGATGGACGTGACGCCCGAAGGTTTGAAGCTGGTTGAACTGGCCGAAGGCGTGACCCGCGAAGAAGTGCAGAGCAAGACCGGCGTGAATTTGATCTGACTTTTGACCGTTGCGGTCGGTGCGCTTTTCAGACCGATCGACCGCCGGACAAGAGCCGATGAAACCAAGGGCCCAGCTTCCACGCTGTGGCCCTTTTTACTTCTGCCTCTTCTTGCTCCCCCATTTGCAGTAGCCGCTCGGCGACAGCCTCAAGCTTGGCCTGGCGTGCCGCCTGCAGCGGCGTGCATGCGTCGAACTCAGACGCTAGGCTGGGATTGGCGCCCGCATCGAGCAAGAACAAGGCGATTTGCTCTTGCCCGGCCAAGATGCACGCGACCAGCGGCGTCGACAGAAACTCGGGATGGGCGTAGTTGACATCCACGCCGCGCTCCATGTGGTAGCGCACCAGCGCCAGATCGCCTTCACAGGCGGCGTTGAACATCTCTTTCCAGTTGCCGCCGTCCATATCTGTCGCCTGCAGTGTGCTGTATGTGGGCTCAATGTAAGGGCATTCGAAGGAAAGAAGACCCAGGTCTATCCCGGCATGGCCCCCGGGTTCTGGGCGGATCGGATTGCCGCTCTGATAGCGTGAGATCCATTAGCATTGAGCAAATTCTGTGGAGCCGCTATGCCAAGACTGCCCTTGCTCAAAGTGCTGACGCTTTGCCTTGCAGCAGCTGTTGTGCCTGTCTTTGCGCAGCAAGCTTTGCCAGCCCAGCCTGCCTTTGACGCCGACTTGGCTCAATCCGTCGGCGCAGACGATTACGGCATGCGCAAGTATGTATTGGTGGTGCTGAAGACCGGGCCTAAGCCCATGCCCGCCGGGCCGGCGCGCGACGCGATGTTCAAAGGGCATTTCGCCAATATCAATCGACTCGCGGCCGAGGGCAAACTGGCGCTGGCCGGGCCTTTTGACGGCGTGGACGGTTGGCGTGGCCTCTTCATCTTGGCGGTGTCAGACATCGAAGAAGCCAAGCAGTTGGCCGCCACTGACCCGGTGATCAGCAGTGGCGAAATGGTGGCGGAGTTCCACAAATACTACGGCTCGGCCGCACTGATGTTGGTCAACCCGGCGCATGCCAAGGTGGCGAAGAAGAGCTTCTAAGTCAGGCCGTCGCGCGCGGTGGGTCGCCTTTGTGTCTTGAGTCTCGGGGCCCGCAATTGGCTAAGTCGGTGTGCTGGGCTGCGCACACTACGGGCTGCTTGTTGCTTTGCCGCCCAGGTTCAGCAGCGCCTCGCCGCTGATTCGGTAGTAGACCTTCTCGGTCACGTGCTCAGCGCCAAGGCGCTCATAAAAAGCCATGGCGCCGGTGTTGCCGTTCTCTGCGGTCCAGTCGAATCGGAGGCAGTCTTTTTGCACCGCGTAAGCGGCGAGGTAGCGCATCAGCTGTTCGCCCAAGCCTTGGGAGCGCCAGCGCTGGCGAACGAACAAATCCTTCATGAAGAGCTGCCCTCGTTGCTGCGGCGCGGGGTAGAGCAGGGTGTAGGTCGCCAGGGCGGCGATCTCGTCCCCATCCAGCGCAACGACAATCCGAACGCCTGAATCGGCCCCCAACAGTCCGCGCTGCAGACTCAGTGTCAGCGCTTCGATGCTCGCGCCCTGTGCGCCGAAATAATGCTGATCCAGTTCGTGCATGGCTTGCACCAGAGCGGGGAACAGACTTTGATCAAAGGCTTGAATGTGCACCGGCAGTCCCTCGAAGCTGCTTGCTAGCTTTATTGCGTCAGCGACCGAGGCACCAGCCGAATTTCAAACAGCTTGGGCCAGAGCTTGCCGGTGACGAAGAGGCGCTTCTTCGCCGCGTCATAGGCGATGCCGTTGAGCACGTCTTCACCACCGCGGGCCGCGCCTTCGCGTTTGAGCAGACCGCTGAGGTCGATGACGCTGTGGACCTGGCCCGTCGCCGGGTCGATGCGCACGATCAACTCGCTTTGCCAAACATTGGCGTAGATCTGACCCTCCACCCATTCCAGTTCATTGAGTTGCTCCACCGGGCGGCCCAGGGCGGTGACCTGCAAGCGTTTGACTTCCTTCATCGTGGCGGGATCAAAGAAACGCAGCGTGGCCGTGCCATCGCTGAGGATCAGATGCTGCTCATCGTGCGTCAGGCCCCAGCCTTCACCGCTGTAGTTGAACTGGCGTTTGAGCTTGAGGGTCTTGAGGTCCCAGACAAAGCCGATCTGCGATTGCCAGGTCAGGCTGAACAATTCGTCTTTCCACACCGTCATGCCCTCACCAAAGTACTGTTGAGGGATGTCAGTTTTTTGCAGCACTTTGCCGCTCTCCAGCGCCACTTTGCGAATCGAGGAGCGGCCGTTCAGCCCGGTGCTTTCATACAGCACGCCGTCGCGGAACAGCAGGCCCTGGGTGAAGGCGTCTGGGTCATGCGGGTAGCTGTTGACGACGACCGCGTCAAAGACGGGCAAGCGCACGCGCTGAGCCGCGCCGGTGCTCGGGTGCAAAAGCAACGCGGCCCAAAGCAGGGGCAGCAGACGACTCAGCCATTGCAGAAGCCGTCGCGGCAGCGCACTGAGCTGTGGCGCAGGCAGGAGCGTGGCGTGCTGGGCTTGGGGGGTAGCGGCTGAGGTGTGCAAGTTGGGTTCCCGTAAGGCGGTCGCAGTGGCGGCGCGTATTTCACCACTGCCGGGCGCAAGGGCCGCCGTGCGACCCATGCGCGCGGGGTCCCGGTCCTTGAAATGGCGGGATGGCCTGGCACAAGCTGATGTTTGCCGACCACAGATCGCCCCAAAGAATCGGTTTTGTGTATTTTTGCAAATGCGAACTGTTATCATTTGCATCGTTCCGCGAGAGTAGACCCAGGTTGTCCCCAGGTAAGGCGTGCGAAGCGCCTGTACTCGAAGTCTTTTTCCATTCGATAGCCTGGATCAGATCCCATGTCCGCTTTTATCAAGAGCCGCAAGCACGCGGCTTCGTCTCCATCTCTGTCTCCGTCTTTGTCTGGCGTTAGCGCCGCAGTGTCGGCCTTGGCGCTGAGCATGCCTTTGGCCGCCATGGCGCAGCAAGCCGCTGCACCCAAGACCGAAGAAGCCTTGCCCATCGTGCGCGCCAAGGCCAAGGCCATCACCGAAAACGAATTCAAGGCCGAAGCCGCCTCTAGCGCCAAGTTCGTCAAGCCGCTGCTGGAAACACCGCAGACCGTCACCGTCATCAACAAGGAGTTGCTGCAGCAACAAGGCACGGCCACGCTGAGCGAGGCGCTGCGCAACACGCCCGGCATCACCTTTACCTTGGGGGAAAACGGCAACACCAACACCGGCGACACCGTCTTCATGCGCGGCTTTGACGCCAGCGCCAATATCTTTGTGGACGGCGTGCGCGATCTTGGCGGCATCACCCGCGACACCTTCAATGTGGAGGCGGTGGAAGTGGTGAAGGGCCCAAGCGGCGCCGACAACGGCCGCGGTTCGCCCAATGGCTACATCAATATGGTCAGCAAGAAGGCGCAGCTGCGTGACTTTGCCGAAGGCTCGGCCCAAGTCTCCAGCGGCAGCCGTGTGCGCCTGAGCGCCGATCTGAACAAAAAGCTGGACCTGGGCTTGCCAGGCGCGGCTTTCCGCCTGAATGCCTTCAGCGACCGCGGCAATGTGCATGGCCGTGATGTGATCGAGCGCAACCGTTGGGGCGTGGCGCCCACCCTGACTCTGGGCCTGGGCACCGCGACCCGCGCCACGCTGAGCTATTTGCATGTGAGCCAAGACGCCACGCCCGATGGCGGCGTGCCCGGCGTGGGCCTGATGGGCTTCACCAGCGCCCCGGTCTACAAGACCCTGGCCGGCGCCACCGCGACGCCAGCGACCGGCGCCGTCACTGCCAACGACATCCAAGCCGTTTCGCGCAACAATTTCTACGGCAGCAAGAGCGACTTCGACAACACCAAGGCCGACATGCTGACCGTGCAACTGGAGCATGACTTCGCCCCCGGCAGCACCCTGCGCAACACCACGCGTTTGGGCCGCACTCAGCAAGACCTGGCCCTCACCAACATCATTCTCAGCTCGGGCAATTGGGCCATTGTTGGCGATGCCGCCAAACCCGACACCTGGACGGTGGGTCGTGCCCGCCTGGGCCGCGACCAGCGCAACCAGATCCTGGCCAACCAGACCAATCTGAGCACCGGCTTCACCGTGGCCGGCATCAAGAACAACATCAGCACCGGGATTGAGCTGACGCATGAGCAGCAAAACACCGCCGGGTTCACCTACACCAACACGGAAGGCGACCGTGCCAATTTGTATGCGCCTAGGACCAGCGACAAGTTCGCGGTGCTGAGCCGCAATGGCGCCAGCACCGAAGGCAGCACCACCACGGCCGCCGCCTATGTGTTCGACACCCTGGACCTCACGCCGAGCCTGCAGCTGAGCGCCGGCCTGCGCTTTGAGCGCTACCGCACCGAGTTCACCAGCATTGCGGCGCCCGCGACACCGGCGGTGGCTTCCACCACCTCTGCCAAGAGCGACAGCCTGAGCAGCGGCAAGCTGGGTCTGCTGTACAAGCCCAGCGAAAACGGCAGCGTGTATCTGTCTTACTCCACCTCGCAAAAACCGCCAGGCAGCGACAACTTCGCCCTCAGCAGCGCGGCGCCTAGCGGCAGCACCAACTCGGTCAGCATCAACGCGCCAAACCTGAAGCCGCAAGAAGCCAGCAATCTGGAGCTGGGCACCAAATGGGATCTGCTGGACAAACAACTGCTGCTGACGGCCGCTTTGTTCCAGTCGGAGAACAAGAACGAACTGGCTCGTGCCGCCAGCGCCACCGGTGAAGTGACGCAGTACGGCAAGAAGACCGTCAAGGGCTTGGAGCTGGGCGCGGCCGGTGCGGTGTCCAACAATCTGCAGCTGCAAGCTGGCTTGGTGTGGCTGGACAGCAAGGTGAACCAGGCGGTCGTGGTGGCACCTGGCAGCACCGACACGCAAACCGGCGCCGAGTTGGTCTACACGCCCAAGCTCAGCTTCACCTCCTGGGTCAACTACCGCTTGAGCGAAGGCGTCTTGCAAGGCCTGAGCCTGGGTGGCGGCGCACGCTACACCGCCAGCCAGACCACCCAGGTCAATAACGGCGCAGCCCCAGTGAGCGGCATCAACGGCATCCCCAGCTACTGGGTGTTTGACGCCATGGCCGCTTATGAGATCAACAAGCAGATCGGCCTGCAGTTCAACGTCGCCAATCTGGCCGACAAGTTCTACTTCGCCGCCGTCAACAGTGGTCGCAACCGCTTCACCGTCGGCGCGCCGCGCAGCTACAGCTTGTCGCTGAACGTCAAGTACTGATCGGCCCAAGCGGGCGATTCGCTAGAACAGGGGCAGGGTCCAGATGTTGCTGCATATCGAGGGTGTTCTCAGCAAGGCCGAGGTGGGCGAGTTCCGCCAACGCCTCGCCGCCGAGGGCGAGTGGGTGGATGGGCGCGTGACCGTGGGCCAACAAGGCGCGCAGGTCAAGCGCAACCAGCAGCTGCGTCCGGGCTCGGCCCTGGCGCAGGAGCTGGGCCAGCGCATCCAGCAAAAGCTGGCCGCGCACCCGCAGTTCTTCTCGGCGGCGCTGCCACTGCGCACCCTGTCGCCTTTGTTCAATCGCTATGCCGGCGGCGGCCATTACGGCCTGCATGTGGACGGGGCGGTGATGAACCAGCTGGGCAGCACGCAACTGCTGCGCAGCGATGTCTCCACCACCTTGTTCCTGAGCGAACCCGATGAGTACCAGGGCGGCGAGCTGGAGGTCAAAGACACCTATGGCATCCACGAGGTCAAGCTGCCCGCAGGTGACTTGGTGCTGTACCCCTCCACCAGCTTGCACCAGGTCTTGCCGGTCAGCGAGGGCGAGCGGGTGGCGGCCTTTTTCTGGACGCAGAGCATGATCCGCGACGATGCGCGCCGCGCCATGCTTTACGAGCTGGACCAGTCCATCCAAAGCCTGCGCGGCCGCTACGGCGAGATCGAGGAGGCCGTGGCTTTGAGTGGCCACTATCACAACCTCTTGCGTCAATGGGCGGAGTTATGAGCCGCGGACTGAGTACCCGGGTGGCCGACGGGCCGACGCCGAACCCCGCGTCGGCTGCGCAAGCCCTTCATCTGGCGGAAAAGGCCAAGAAGAAGAGCCATGCCGATTATCTGAAGACCTTGCACCTGTGGCATTGGGTCAGCTCGGCCATCAGCTTGGTGGCCTTGTTGATGTTCAGCGTGACCGGGGTGACGCTGAACAACGCCGGTTTGTTTGAGTCCAAGCCCAGCGTGCAAAGCGGCCAAGGGCAGCTGCCCGAGCCGCTGCTGCAAGAACTGCTGAAGCACAAGCCGGCTGAGCGCCGCGCCGAGCTGCCGCAGGCCAGCCGCCAGTGGCTGCGCGAGCAATGGGGCTTCAAGCTGGACGGTGTGGCGGCCGAATGGTCGACAGACGAGGTCTATCTGCCGATGCCGCGCGCTGGGGGCGACGCTTGGCTGCGCATCGCTTTGCCCGATGGTGCGGTCGAGTTCGAGCGCAGCGACCGGGGCGCGATTGCCTATCTGAATGACTTGCATAAGGGCCGCCACACCGGGCCTATGTGGAGCTGGTTCATCGACCTGTTTGGCCTGGCTTGCCTGATTTTTGCCATTACCGGTCTGTTGATTTTGAAGATGCATGCCGCCAAACGCCGCAGCGTTTGGCCTCTGGTGGCAGCGGGCCTGGTCTTGCCGGCTCTGTTGCTGATGGTTTTTGTTCACTGATGTGAAGTCATGAAAACACACACAAACTTTTCTCAAGGTCTGCTGCTGGGTGCAGCGGGCTTGCTTGTGCCGCTGAGCTCGGCTTGGGCGGCTGATTTGCAACTGAGCCTGGAGATCCCGCGCCTGAATGTGGCCGAGTACCACCGGCCCTATGTGGCGGTCTGGCTCGAGAACGTCGACAAGAGTGCCGAAAAAGCGGGCGAGGCGATTCCCTTGGCCGTCTTGTACGACCAGAAGAAAGCCAATAACGCCGGCATCAAATGGCTGCCCGATTTGCGCCAATGGTGGCGCAAAGGCGGGCGTGATCTGAGCATGCCCATGGACGGCGTCAGCGGTGCCACCCGCGCGGTGGGCGAGCACAAGCTCAATCTGAGCAAGCAGGTCGCCAATTTGCCGGCCGGCAAGTATGAGGTGGTGGTGGAGGCCTCGCGCGAAGGCGGTGGCCGTGAGGTGCAGCGTCTGGCCCTGCAGTGGCCGCCGAAAGCGCCAAACCAAGTGAGCGCTCAAGGCGAGCATGAGTTGGGCACCTTGGCCCTGCAGTTCAAACCCTGAATTTCTACGCCTGAATTTCGACGGAAAGAAGCCGATGAAAACAATGACTAGCAAGCTCAGCATGAGCGCCTGGGCCGTGCTTTTGGGTCTGGCCCTGCAAGCCCCCGCGCAAGCGCACCGCACTTGGCTGCTGCCGCAAACCGCGCATATCAGTTCCGCCGGCAACGCGGCCAGCCGCCCTGCGATGGTGACGGTGGACGCGGTGGCCTCGGAGGAGTTGTTTGAGTATGAGCATGCGCAGCAACTGGGCACGGTCTTGATCTTGGCGCCGGATGGCAAGGCGATTGCGCCCGAAGGCAGCAGCAGCGCCCGCCATCGCAATAGCATCGACATCAAGCTGGAGCAAAGCGGCAGCTACCGCATCTGCAACAGCGCCGAATCGGTGTTCGCCAGCTACAAGCTCGGCGGCGAAACCAAGCGCTGGCGCGGCAAGCCGGCCGATATGGCCGCGCAAATCCCGGCCGAGGCGCAAGAGCTGCAAGTGACGCAGACCTTGATGCGCAGCGAGACCTTTGTCAGCAAAGAGCGCGCCACCTTGCCGCCTTTTGCCCGCCAAGGCCAAGGCCTGGAGTTGCAGGCCCTGAGCCCGGTGACCGATCTGAGCGACGGCGACAGCGTGCATCTGCGCGTGCTGGCCGACGGCAAGCCGCTGGCCGGCGCTGATGTGACCGTGCTGCGCGGCGGCAGCCGCTACCGCTACAAGCTCGGCGAGATGAGCTTCAAGACCGATGCCAATGGCGAGCTGCGCATCACCTGGCCGGAGGCCGGCCGCTACTGGCTGGGGCTGGGCCACGAGGTGGCTGCCGTCAAGGCTGAGGGCGACAAGGCGGCGCAGCCGGCCAAGCGCTACCGCTACAGCGCGACCTTCGAGGTTTTGCCCAAGTAAGAAAAGCGATCGTTGTGCAGACTGTGAATGCCAAGGCGGCCGATGCGAACCATGCGGCCCTTGCGGGCGCTTGCCCGCCGCGCTGCGTGCTGATGCCGCGCGATATCGACCCCGCGGGCCCCGTGCTGGGTGAAGTGCTTTACCAGCTGCAGGGCCGCAGCATGGGCACCAGCTGGTGCGTCAAGTTCTACGGCCCGCGCGGTTTGGACACCGCCCCTTTGCAAGCCGGTTTGGAAGCCGGCTTGGCCGAGGTGGTGGCGCGCATGAGCCCCTGGGAGACCGAGTCCGACCTGAACCGCTTTGCGCGCACACCCTCGGGCTCGTGGCTGCGCATGTCGCAAAGCACTTGGGAGGTGCTGGGCCATGCGCTGCAAGTGGCACGCGCCAGCGGTGGGGCTTTTGACCCGACGGCGGCAGCGCTGGTGCGAGCCTGGGGTTTTGGCGCCGGCAAGCGCCATGATGAGCCCGGTTTTGCGCTGCCCGAGGAGCCCGCCTGGGGTGAGCGCCTGGGCCAGTTTCTCAGTTGGCAAGACCTGACCCTGCGCGAAGCCAGCCGCGAGTTGTGGCAGCCGGGTGAGCTGGAGCTGGACTTCTGCGGCATCGCCAAGGGCTATGCGGTGGACCGCCTGTCGGCCTATTTGCTGGCTTGCGGTCTGCCGCATCACCTGGTCGAGGTGGGCGGGGAGTTGCGCGGTTGTGGCCGCAAGCTGGATGGTCAGCCTTGGTGGGTGCAGCTGGAGCCTGTACCGGATTCTTGGGGCCTGCCCGAGACCGTGCTGGCCCTGCATGGCCTGTCGGTGGCCACCTCGGGCGACTATCGCCGCAGCTACGTCGATGCTCAAGGCCAGCGCCGCTCGCACACGCTGGACCCGCGCCGGCGCGCGCCGGTGGCCCATGGTCTGGCCAGCGTCAGCGTGGTGCACAGCAGCTGTTGCCTGGCTGATGCCTGGGCGACGGCCTTGCTGGTGTTGGGCCCGCAGGCCGGGCCGGCCTTGGCCACGCAGCAAGGCTTGGCGGCCTTGTTCGTGATCCGCGAGGACGGCCCCAGCTGGGTGGAGCCGAACTGTGGCACCGAGCACTGGCGCGAAGTGCAAAGTCCGGCCTTGCGGGCCATGGCCTGCGATTGAGGCGCTGACTACGTAGTCCAGCGGAGTCGCGGGCAGGGCGGCTGGGGCTACCATCCAGGCAGCTTTCATCATCAGGCCGCACCCATGCCGATCTCTGCTTCATCTCCCATCAAGCTGGCTTCGTTCAGCCTTTTGACGCTGTTGTTGACGGCCTGTGTTTCGCAGCCCGGACTTGGCCCGGATGCCTCCGCCAAGGTCGCCGCGATTCCCGCCCAACCGGAAGGCCCCAGCGGTTGGACTCAAAAGCCAGGTTGGGCCATGCAGCGCTATGCGGTGGCTGCGGCGCATCCGCTGGCGGCCGAGGCCGGCTATGAAATTCTCAAGGCCGGCGGCAGCGCCATCGATGCGGCCATTGCCACCCAGTTGGCCTTGACCCTGGTCGAGCCGCAGTCCAGCGGCATCGGCGGTGGTGCGTTCCTGATGCACTGGGACGGGCAGAAAGTGCAGGCCTTGGACGGCCGCGAGACGGCGCCTGCCGCTGCCGACGAGAAACTGTTTTTGCTGCCCGATGGCAAGCCGATGAACTATGTGCAGTCGGTGGTCGGCGGTCGCTCGGTCGGCACGCCCGGCCTCTTGCCGATGCTGGAGCAGGCCCATCGCCAGCATGGTGTGCTGCCCTGGGCGCGGCTGTTCGAACCCACCATCCGGCTGTGTGAGCAAGGCTTTGAGTTGAGCCCGCGCATGCATGCCATGCTTTTGGGCGATGCGCATCTGGCCCGTGACCCGGTGGCCGGCAAATACTTTTTTGGCGCCGACGGTCAACCGCTGCCGATCGGCACCAAGCTGCGCAACCCGGCCTTGGCTCAGGTCTTGCGGCAGGTCGCGGCGGGCGGTGCGGATGCTTTGATGCGTGGCCCGGTGGCGGCCGATATCGTGCGGCGCGTGCGCGGCCACGCCAGCAACCCCGGCCTCTTGAGCGAGGCCGATATGGCCGCTTATAGACCCAAGGCGCGCGAAGCGATCTGCACCGATTGGCGTGAGACTTGGCGCATCTGCGGCTTTCCGCCGCCGTCCAGCGGCCATCTGACCGTGATGCAGATTCTGGGCCTGCTGCCGCAGCAAGACCGAGCCCAGTCGCTTGAAGCCGGCATTCCCAATACCGCCTGGCTGAATCGTTATGCCCAGGCTGCCAATCTGGCCTATGCCGACCGGGCGCAATACATTGCCGACCCTGACTTTGTGGCCGCACCCGCCGGCGACTGGCGCAGCCTGCTGGCGCCTGACTATCTGCGCGAGCGTGCCGGCCTGATCGGCGAGCGCAGCAGTGGCCCTGCCAAGGCCGGCCAACCCGGTCCGCTGCGCGTCAGCTATGCACCGCAAGGCGCTCAGCCGGAGTACGGCACCAGCCATCTGAGCGTGGTCGATGCCCAAGGTCGCGCGGTGTCGCTGACGACCACCATCGAATCGGTGTTCGGCGCCCGCATCATGAGTGACGGCGGTACCGGCCTGGCTGGCGGCTTCATGCTGAACAACCAACTGACCGACTTCGCGCTGAACCCGCGCGACGCGGCGGGTCGACCGGTAGCCAACCGATTGGAGCCCGGCAAGCGCCCGCGCTCCAGCATGTCACCGACCTTGGTGTTTGACCGACGCGATGGCCGGCTTTTGATGACACTGGGCGCGCCGGGCGGCTCGGCCATCATTCACTTTGTCGCCAAGAGTTTGATCGCCAGCCATGACTGGGGCATGGATTTGCAGCAAGCCTTCTCGCTGCCCAATTTCGGCGCTTTCAATGGCCCGACGCTGCTCGAGAAAGACCTGTTCCCGGCCAGCACATCGGCCGGCCTGCGCGCGCGCGGCCACGAGGTGGTGGAGCGCGACCTGACCAGCGGTCTTCACGGCATTCAGCGCCGGGAGGCGGGCGCCGCCGGTCAAAAGAAAAGCGCTTGGTTCGGCGCCGCCGATCCCCGCCGCGAGGGCGTGGTCAGGGGCGACTGAGGCCGCGCTTGTTCAGCGCTGTACCAGGCTTTGCAGTTGCCGCAGCAGGGCTGGCTGGCGCCCGGTCAGCTGCGCGGTGATGGCGCTTTTGAGCGGCGGCAAATGCTGTGCCACTTGCAGCACGCCGCGGCGCAGCAGGCGGGCGGCCGGGCGGTCGTCGGTGAACAGTTTGACCACCGCATTGGTGCCCTGGTAGATCGGCCAGGTCTTGCGCCGGTGTGCGCTGGCATAACGCGCCAGCAATGCTGCGTCGCCGAGGTCTTGGCCGGCCCGGTGCGCCGCGGCCAGCAGCTTGGCCAATGTCTCCACACCGTAAAGCCCGAAGTTATAGCCATGCGCTGTGACTGGGTGCATGCCCACGGCGGCATCGCCGACCAGGGCGAAGCGGTGGCTGGCGAAGCGGTGCGCATAGGTGGCCACCAGCGGATAGAGGTGGCGCGGACTGGCGAGTTGCAAGTCGCCTAAGCGGCCGCGCACCTCGGTGTTCACCCATTGCATGAACTGCGCTTCGCCCCAAGTCATCATGTCGCTGGCGTGGTCGGCCGGCAGCGTCAGCACCAGCGAACTGCAATCGCCATTCAAGGGCAGCAGGGCCAGGGTGTGGCCATAGTGGAAGCATTCCAGCGCGATGCCTTGGTTGGGCTGGCTGTGGCGCAAGCGGCAGACCAGCACGCTGCGGCCAAAGTCGCGCATCTGCGCGCCGATGCCGGCCTGGCGGCGGGTGGCCGAGAAGCGGCTGTCGGCGGCAATCACCAGCGGCGCACTCAGGCGCTCGCCATCGGCCAGGGTCAGGCTGGCGGCTTCGGCGCCCAGGCTCAGTTGGCTGACCCGGGTGTCGGCTCGCAGCGTGATCAGCTCGGCGCGTTTGACGGCGCCCTGGTAGGCAATGCGGCGCAGCCAGTGATTGGCGACCAAGCTGCCCAGCTGCTCGCGGCCCGAGCCTTCGGCGTCGAAGCCGAGATAGTCGCGTGCGTCACCGTTGAAAACATGGGCGCGCTTCAGCGGCGCGATCTCGGCGGCCGGCAGATCCTGCCATTGACCCAGGGCCTGCAAGACGGCCATGCCCGCATGGGTCAGCGCGATCTCGCGCCCGTCCTCGGCGGGGTCGGCCAGGGCTGCCAAAGGTGCGGCTTCCAGCACGCAGCTGCGGATGCCGGCATCGGCCAGCGCGCAAGCCATGCTCAGGCCGGCCGGGCCGGCACCGACGATCAGGACCTCGGCGCGGGAAGTGGGTTGTGTCATGCAAAGCACTCTTGAAGCTCAATCCTCGCAGCCTAGCGGGATCGAGGTTCAAGAGGCTTGACTTGGGTCAGCGGCGCGTCTTTAAGGCCAAGAAAGCCAACACCGCGGTGGCGATGTAGAGCAGGCCGCTCCAGATTTCGTAGCCCAGGCCTAGCAGTTGGTACTTGGCGGCATCGGCGCAGGTGGCGGTGACCATGAAGACCGAAGGCCACAGCGTTTCCAGGTCGAGCGCGGTGACGATGCGGTCGGCCAGGGTCAGATCGCAAGAAGCCAGCTTGTTGGCCACCTCATGCTGGAAACCGGCCGCGGCGACACCGGCCAGGCTCAAGGCCATCACCAGCAACAGTCCGATGCTGCGCAGCAGGCGTTGGCCCCTGAACATCCAGGCCAGACCGGCCACGGCCGCGATCAGCAGAAACACGCCGCGCTGCATCACGCACCAGGCGCAGGGACGAATACCGAATTGATGCTGGGCAATCAGCGCCGCGCCGACGGCGGCCAAGCTGCCCAGGCTGATCAGGGCCAGCGCTTGGGCCGGGAATTTCGATGGCTTGAGGAACATCAGTCGGCCACCACTTCCACGATCAGATCGATTTCCACGCAGGCGCCCATCGGAATCTGTGCCACGCCAAAAGCGCTGCGTGCATGGGCGCCCACCTCGGGGCCGAACACTTCGGCCAGCAGCTCGGAGGCGCCGTTGGTGACCAGATGCTGCTCGTTGTAGTCGGAGGTGCTGTTGACCAGGCTCATCAGCTTGACGATGCGCTTGATCTTGCCCAGATCGCCGGTGGCGGCGTGCAGCGTGCCCATCAGGTCGATGGCGATGGCGCGCGCAGCGGCCTTGCCGGTGGCGGTATCGGTGTCACGGCCGAGTTGGCCGACCCAGGGCTTGCCGTCCTTCTTGGCGATATGGCCGGAGATGAAGATCTGGTTGCCGCTGCGCACAAAGGGCACATAGGCGGCGACCGGCACGGCCACGGGCGGCAATTCGATGCCCAGGGTCTGGAGCTTGGCGTAGACGGGGGAGTTGCTGTTGCTCATGGCGGTGGACTTTCTGTTGAGGCGGGCCGCGGAGGCTGGCCCGTGTTGAATAGGGGCTCGAATCGCGGCAAACGAATGGCTACGATCGGGTGGCGCGCATCCTACACCGAGCGCAGGGCCGGCCGGATGCGCCAAGAGGGCAGGTGCTTCGATGCGCAGCAAGTCGGGCTCGCGGACCATCCTAGGACAGAGCGCGGGACAAAGCGCCGGCCAGTGGCTGCTGGCCGCCTGCGCTTGGCTGCTCGGCCTGGCTTTGTTGCAGCGCTGCGCGAGCTTGCCCGCAGCGAACGAATGGGCCGGACTGCTCATCCTCCTGCTGGCCTCGCAGGGTCTATGGGGATGGACCCGCCGGCGCGGCCGGCCTGGGCTGGCCTTGTTGGCCGCCGGCTTGGCGGCAGCGCTCTTGGCCTTTGTTCAGGCGGCTTGGCGGGCAGAGCTGCGCCTGGCCGAACATCTGCCCGAGGCCTGGGAGGGGCGCGACCTGCGCATAGGCGGGCGCATTGCTTCGCTGCCCAGCCAGGTGCAGGGCATCTCCGGCCTTCCCGGTTGGCGTTTCGAATTTGAAGTGCAATCGGCGCTTGACCCGAGCGCCGGGCCGCTGCCGGCCGATGTGCGGGCGCAGCTGCCGTCGCGCTTGGCTTTGTCTTGGTACGGCGACGGGGCCAGCCCACCGCCGTTGCGAGCCGGGGAGGACTGGCAGTGCAGTGTGCGCCTGAAGCGCCCGCATGGTTTGATGAACCCGCATGGTTTTGATGCCGAGTTCTGGCTGTTTGAACAAGGCCTGCGGGCCACTGGGCTGGTGCGCACGGCCGGGCCGGGTGCGCAGGCCCCAGTGCGCCTGAGTGAAGGGTCTCGCTGGGGCATGGACGCCTTGCGCCAGCGGCTGCGCGAGGCCTTGCAGCGCCAGGTCCCTGATGCCACCGTGGCCGGCGTGTTGGCTGCGCTGAGTCTGGGTGACCAGGCGGCGATTTCAAGCCGAGACTGGGCGCTCTTTCGCAACACCGGGGTCAGTCACTTGCTCAGCGTCAGCGGCTTGCATGTGACCATGTTCGCCTGGCTGGCGCAGGCAGTAGTGGCACGCCTGTGGCGGCGCAGCACGGCGCTGTGTTTGCGCTGGCCGGCGCCGAGTGCGGCGCGTTGCGCGGGCGTGGCGGCCGCGCTGGGCTATGCCTTGTTTTCCGGCTGGGGCGTGCCGGCGCAGCGCACCGTCTGGATGCTTGTCAGCCTGGCCTTGCTGCGCAGCCTGGGGCTGCGTTGGCCTTGGCCCATGTGCTTGTTGGCCTCCGCCGTGCTGGTCACGGCGGTGGACCCCTGGGCGATCGGGCAGGCGGGCTTTTGGCTGTCGTTCGCCGCGGTGGGTTTGCTGATGGCGGCTGGCGATACGGAAGCACCCATCGAGGGCGCGCGTTCCTCTTGGCGTCAGCATCTGCGCCAAGGCCTGCGCAGCCAATGGGTGGCCACGGTCGGGTTGGCGCCCTTGAGCCTGCTGTTTTTTCAGCAGATCTCCGTGGTCGGGCTGTTGGCCAATGTATTGGCGATTCCTTTGGTCAGCTTTGTCATCACCCCCTTGGCCTTGGCGGGCGCGCTGCTGCCGGGCTTGTGGTGGTTGGCGGAGTTGGCCGTGCGCTGGTTGATGGCCTATTTGCAATGGCTGGCCGCTTGGCCTTGGGCGGTCTGGTACGTCGCTGCGGCGCCGTTCTGGGCGCAATGCTTGGGCCTGGCGGGCGGAGCGGTATTGGTGCTGCCGCTGCCGATGCGCTTGCGTCTGTGTGGCCTCGGCTTGCTCTTGCCGATGTTGTGGCCCGCGCCGGCGCGGCCTTTGCAGGGTGAGTTTGAGTTGCTGGCGGCCGATATCGGCCAGGGCACAGCGGTCTTGCTGCGCACCGCCGAGCATCAATTGCTCTATGACACCGGCCCGGCCTATGGGCCCGGTGCCGATGCGGGCCAACGGGTGCTGCTGCCGCTGATGCGGGCGCTGGGCGTGCAGCGTCTGGACACCTTGATGCTCAGCCATCGTGACAGCGACCATGTTGGCGGCGCTGCTTCGGTGCTGGGCGGCATGCCGGTGCAGCACTTGCTCAGTTCGCTGGAGGACGAGCATCGCCTGCTGAGCGCCGCCGGCGTGGCGGCGCGGCGCTGCGAGCGGGGGCAGCGCTGGGTCTGGGACGGTGTGCGCTTTGAGATCCTGCATCCATCGCCCGATGACTACCGCCAGTCACTGATCAAGAGCAATGCCATGTCTTGCGTGCTGCGGGTCACGGCGGCGAGCGGCCGCAGTGCCTTGTTGACCGGCGACCTGGAGTCCGCGCAGGAATTGGCGCTGGTGCAGGCCGAAGCGGCGCTGCGCAGCGACGTTTTACTGGTGCCGCATCACGGCAGCAAAACCTCCTCCAGCGCGGCCTTCCTGGTCGCCGTGGCACCTCGCTGGGCGATGGTCCAGGCTGGCTACCGGAACCGCTTCGGCCACCCGGCGCCAAGCGTGTTGGCGCGCTATCAGGCGCAAGGGATTGGGCTGCGCGTGCAGCCGGACTGCGGCGCTTGGACCTGGTACAGCGACACTGGCGCCGAGAGCTGCCAGCGCGTGCAGGACAAGCGTTACTGGCACGCGCTGCCGGCCCTGGCCCAGACGCCGCTCGGCGCGCAGCGGCTCGGCCCCTGGCCCGCGCTTGAACCGGCCAAGGCCGATGATGCCGGTGATGCCGAAGCAAACGCGACGCTGGGCGAGCCAGCGACCCTCGGCCCACCCTAGTTGGCGCTGATGGATGCCGCTGCGGCCGGTGTTTGTGCGGTCCGCATCACCTTCAGGGTGCGCCCCATCTCAATCACCGCCATCGCGTAGTAGCTGGACCAGTTGTAGCGTGTCAGCGCGTAGAAGTTCTCGGTGCCGAGCCAGTAGCTCGGCGCGGCGGCACCGTTTTGCAGCTCGACCACGGCCAAGGGGCCGACATGTTCTTGTGCCGCCTCGGAGACTTGCGCGCCGGCCTCGCGCAGCTGCGCCAGGCTGAAGGTCGGCTTGATGTCGGGTGCCAGCAGCAGTGCACGTGCGCTCGTCTCGACCGGCAGCGCTACGCTGTAATGGGTCGGCATGCCGCGCTGCCAGCCGAAGGCGGCCAGGTAGTTGGCGACGCTGCCGATGGCGTCTTCGGCGCTTTGGATCGGGTTGGCGTGACCGTCTCCGTCGAAATCAATGGCATAGCGGTTCCAACTGCTGGGCATGAACTGCGGCCAGCCCATGGCGCCGGCATACGAGCCCTTGACGGCCCGCGGGTCCATGCCCTCGCGCCAGCAGAGTTTCAGGAACTCAACCAATTCAGCGCGGAAAAAGGCGCTGCGGTCGCTGCGGCCGCTGGGGAAGTCAAAGGACAGCGTGGCCAAGGCATCCAGCACCGAGAAGCCGCCGGTGATCTGGCCGTAAAAGGTTTCGACACCGATCAGGCCGGCGATCAACTCGGCCGGCACGCCATAGCGGGCCTCGGCGCGGGCTAACGGCGCGGCGTATTGCTCCCAAAAGGCCAGGCCGGCCTGCAGGCGGCGCGGTTCAACGAAGCGGGCGCGGTAGGCGGCCCAGTCCTTGGCCGTACCGGCCGGGGCCGGCATGATCAGGCGCTGCACGGCCGGCACGCTGCGGGCCTGGGCCAGTGTGGATCGCAAGGCCTCCAGCTCCCAACCCTGCTCCTTGGCCAGCGTGGCCGCAAAAGCCATCACATCCGGCCGTTCGCCAAAGGGCTGGGCGGGTAGGTCCTTGTGTTTTTGGGCCGTCTTGGAGGCTTTCTTCGCGGTGCTGGGGCCGGGCTTCTTGCTCTTTTTCTGCGCGGCACTGGGCTTGCTGCTGGTGTTCGCGGCGGCGTTTGCCGTGGCGGCCTGGCTTGCGCTGGCGGGTGTCAGCAGCAAACAGGCGCTCAACAATGTGGATTGAATCAGGGCGGCGTGAATGGGGGCGGGTGACTTCATCAAATCAGGGGCGAGCGGGGTCAAGGGGAAATCTTGCTGCGCAGCATACGGCCTGCGGCGCGGAACTCGCGCCACCATTGCCGCCGGGCCTTCGCGCCCAGGCCTACCTCGGCGTTCTGACCATAGCGTGCGCGTTCGAGTTTTTGCAGCAGCTGTGCGGCCGGTTCGGCGGCCTGCCCATGGCCTTGACGCAGCAAGCGGGCCCAGTGGCCGGGGCCTTGGTGGGCGGCTGCTTCGCTCAGTCCCAGGCGGTGCAACTCTTTCAGAATACGGCCGCGTTGGCGGCTCCAAGCGTCGTGCGGCCTTTGTTGCCAGACCGACCACGCGCCGCCGGCCAGTGCGATCAAGGCGATCAGCACGGCGCTGACCTGGCCGAGCAACTGCCAATCCGGCGCTTCGAATCCGGCGCTTTTCAGCAAGTCGAATTGGCTCTGGCGTGAGTAGTTCAAGACGCTTTGTTGCCAGCGGTTGTCCAGCGTTTCCCAGGCTTGCCGCAGCGTCAGCCACAGCGTCGGGCTGAATTGCCCGAACGCGCCGGCCAAGACGCCGGGTTGGGGGCGCAGCGCCAGGCCTTGCTGAATGCGCTCGGGGGCGACGGCGGCAGTGGGGTCGACGCGCTGCCATCCGGCCTGCGGCGTCCAGTACTCGGCCCAGGCATGGGCATTGCTGTTGCGGACGATCCAATAGCCGTCTTGCGGCTGCGGGTCCATGCCTTGAAAGCCGGTGACGATGCGCGCCGGCACGCCCATGGCCCGCATCACCACCACAAAGGCGGCCGAGAAATGCTCGCAAAAGCCCAGGCGGCGGTCGAACCAGAATTCGTCGATCAGGTGTGGCGTGACCTCGCCATAACGGCCCGGCGCCAGCGTGTAGGTGAAGTCGGCGCTGGCGATGTATTGCAGCACGGCCTGGGCCAGGGCGGGGTGGAGTTGCGCTCCGCTCAGTGGGGCAAAGCGCGGCTGGCGGCGCAGCTCGGCCGCCCAGGCCAGCGTGCGTGGGTTGAAGCCGGGCGGCAGCTCCAGATAGTTTTGCAAGACCAGGGCGATCTGGCCGGGGCCGGGGATCGGGCCATGGCGGTACTGGCTGAAGGCGCTGGCATTCAGGCGCAGGCGCTCGGTGATGGGGCGCTCGGCGGTCCATTGCAACTCGGGCGAGCGTCGCATCATCAAGCCGCCGAGCGTGCGCTCGCTGCCGGCCGGCTCCGGGCTCATTTCCAGCAAGGGCAGCACGCTGAGGCGCAGCGGCTCCAGTGTCATCTCATAGTTCAGTGCCTCGCCCTGGGTCTGTAGCGGATCGGGCCGGCCCGGCCATTGCAGCGGGCTGGGGCGCCAGGTTTTGCCGTCGAACTGGGCCAGCACCGGACCGCGGAAGTAGCGGGCTTGCGGCGGCGGCGGTGCGCCTTGGAAGCGCAGGCGCATGGCGATGCTGTCGTCGTTGGCGATCTCCGACATGGCGCCAAAGTCCATGCGATTGGACAAGCCGGTGCGGCCCACCGAATCGGCCGGCACGCCCCACAGTGGCCCGATGCGCGGGAACAGCACGAACAAGAACACCATCACCGGCAAGCCATACAGCGTGGTGCGCGCCGCTTGCTTGGCGGCCAGGGCCAAGCTGGGTTGCCCCACCGGCATCTGCGCCAGCACCACTGCGCTGAGCAGGGCCCAGACGCTCAGCAGCGTCCACAGCGCGGTGAACAGCGACTGGGAGTAGAGAAAGTTGGTCAGCACCAGGAAGAAGCCGAGGAAGAAGACCACAAAGGCGTCGCGCCGGGCGCGCAACTCCAAGGTCTTCAAGGCCATCAGCATCACCAAGAGCGTGATGCCGGCCTCGCGGCCCATCAAGGTGCGGTGGGTGATCC
Source organism: Paucibacter hankyongi (assembly GCF_037482915.1). NCBI lineage: Bacteria > Pseudomonadati > Pseudomonadota > Betaproteobacteria > Burkholderiales > Sphaerotilaceae > Roseateles > Paucibacter hankyongi. The sequence continues at coordinate 71,267 of NZ_JBBHJX010000003.1, read as the reverse complement.
AGGTCAGGGCCGCACTGACAAACAGCACGGCGACCAGCACCCAACGCCCCGGCAGCGCTTCGGACCGCCAAGCCAGCCAGGCGCGCCAGCCCAGCATCAGGGCGGTGATGGCGCTGGCCCACAAGGGCAGGTGGCCGCCATGCGGTGCCACGATGGCGGCAATGGTGGCCAGCAAAAACAAGGTGTCGCGGCCCTCGCGGCTGAGCCTGAAATTGGGCAAGCTGGCCATCATCCGGCCGCCAAGCTCAGTTGTTCGAGGCACAGCTGGCGATGCGCCGGACCCAGGTCCGGCGCCCATTCGGCGCCAGCCAGGCGCAAGCCATAGCGGGCTTGCAACTGCTCGGCCGCCAGCACCCAGGCGCACAGGCGCGAGAGCCGGGCTTCATCGCTCAGGCCCTGGCAGTCACGTCGATCGAACCAGAGCGTGCGGGCCACCGGCGCTTGCGTCTCGCGTACCCACAGATTGCCGCCTTGCTCCAGACTCAGTGCGGCCTTTTTCCACAGCACCTGGCGCATCGAGTCGCCGCGGCGGTAGGCGCGCACGCCCTCAAAGTCTTGCCCCTGCTGCGGGGCACTGGCGAGCGCGTGGCCGGTGTCGGCGTCCTCGGACGGGTTGGCCGGCAGCGGTGGGAAGGGCGGTGCCGGCTGCTCCGGCTGCGGGTAGACCCAGACCTGCGACGCCGGGCGCCAGACACTCCAGGCTCGGAACAGACCAAGGGGAAAGCGGGTGACGATTTGCAGCACCGGCAGCGCATGGTGGCCGCGTTTGCCGGCCGGGTAGCGCACCCGCAACAAGGCGTGACCGAGCGCGGGCACATCGGTCCAGGCGATCTCTGAACGCGGTTGACCGATCACATGCACACCAATGCCAAAGCGCGCCGCGCCGGCGTTGTGTAGGCGCAGTTCCAGTTGCACATCGTCTCCGGCGAAGACTGCCGCCGGGGACTTCAGGTCCAGGCTCAGGCCGCGCAAATTGCCGTGGGTGCTGTGCATCGAGGCCAGTCCGGCGCCGGTCAGCAAAAAGGTCAACATAAAGCCCAGGCTCAGCTGATCATTGATCGAGGCCAGCAGCAGCACCAGCAGCGTGGCGCAAAAAGCCAGGCCGGGCCGGCTGGGCACGATGTAGATATTGCGCTGCCCCATCAAGTGGGTGTCGCTGCGCGGGTGGCGGGATGCCCACCAGGCTTGCCAGCGCGCTTGTATCGCCTTCATGACCGGCCCAATCAGGGCAGGGCGATCGCTTCGACCATGGCCCGCACCTGTTCACGCGGGCCGCGGCCGCTGCCGGCCTTGGGACGCAGGCGGTGGGCGATGGTTTGCGGCAGGATGGCCTGGATGTCATCCGGCGAGACATAGTCGCGCCCCTCCAGCAGCGCGCGTGCCCGCGCCGCGCGCAGCACCCCCAAGCCGGCGCGTGGACTGAGGCCCTCGGTGAACCACTGGCCCGAGCGGGTGGCAGCGATCAAGGCCTGCAGGTAATCGAGCAGCGCAGCGGAGGCATGAATATTGCGAACCGCCGCTTGGGCGGCCAACAGGGCGGCCGGGTCCATGATCGGTTTCAGGTCTCGCAAAGCGGCGCGGCTGTCTTGGCCACTGAGCAGTTCACGCTCGGCGGCCTGATCGGGGTAGCCCAGCGAGATGCACATCAAAAAGCGGTCCAACTGCGACTCGGGCAGCGGATAAGTGCCCAGCTGCTCGCTCGGGTTTTGGGTCGCAATGACAAAGAAAGGCTGAGGCAGCGCATGGCTGACGCCGTCCACGCTGACCTGGTTTTCTTCCATCGCTTCCAGCAGCGCGCTTTGCGACTTCGGCCCGGCGCGGTTGATCTCATCGGCCAGCAAGACCTGGGCAAACACCGGCCCGGGGTGGAACACAAAGTCGCCGCGTTCGCGCTCGTAAATGCTGACGCCGATCAGGTCCGAGGGCATCAGGTCCGAGGTGAACTGCAGGCGCGAGAACTTCAGCCCCATCGAGATCGACAGCGCATGCGCCAGCGTGGTCTTGCCGACACCGGGCAGGTCTTCGATCAAGAGATGGCCGCCGGCGATCAGGCAGGCGACGCAGTCGGCGATCTGCGCACGTTTGCCCTTGATGATCGTGCTAACCTGCTGTTGCAGAGCCGTCAGTTGTGCCGAGATTTGCTGCGTGGTGTGTGGCGTCATAGGTCCATCTTAGGGTGATGCGGGTCAGATCGATCGGTGAAACAAGGCCGGTCTGATCGCATTTGATCAAGAACGAGAGACAGCGTGGGGGCCCGCCTCGTCGGCCCCTGCCGACCCACAGAACTATGTCTACAGCCTATTTCAGCCACCCCGACTGCCGCCGGCACGATATGGGGCCGGGCCACCCCGAGTGTCCTCAGCGTCTGGATGCCATTGAAGACTGGCTTCTGGCCAGCGGCATTGATCTGGCGCTCGAGCGTCATCAGGCGTCTTGCGTCGAGATGGCCGCACTGGAGCGCGCGCATACCCACGGTTATGTGGCCGAGATCAGCGAGTTGCTGCGCGGCTGCGCCGAGCGCGGTGACACGCGGGCGGTAGACCCGGACACCGTGGCCAACCCGCACACCTGGTCAGCGGCCTTGAGGGCGGCCGGTGCGGCGGTGCAGGCCACCGATCTGGTCTTGGATGGCGGCGCCGAGAACGCGTTTTGCGCGGTGCGCCCGCCCGGCCACCATGCCACCCGCGACCAGAGCATGGGCTTTTGCTTTTTCAACAATGTGGCCGTGGCCGCACGCCATGCGCTGGACGACCGCGGGCTCAAGCGCGTGGCCATCATTGACTTTGATGTGCACCACGGCAATGGCACCGAAGACATCATTGCCGGTGATGACCGCATCCTGATGGTGAGCCTGTTTCAACACCCGCTCTACCCCTACAACGGCGCGGTGCCCAAGGGCGAGAACATGGTCAATGTGCCGATTCCGGCCTACACCAAGGGCGCTGAGATCCGCGAAATCATCGAGGCCATGTGGATGCCGGCCTTGGAGCGTTTCAAACCCGAGATGATTTTCATCTCCGCCGGCTTTGATGCGCACCGCGACGATGATCTGGGGCAGTTGGGCTTGGTCGAGGCCGACTATGAGTGGATGACGATGCGCATCAAGGAGGTGGCGGAGCGCCATGCCCAGGGCCGCATCGTGTCATGCCTGGAGGGCGGTTACCACCTGGATGCCCTGGCGCGCAGCGTCGGCGTGCATCTGCGCGTGCTTGCCGGTATTTGATCGATGTGGATTTCTGCCGACGCTGCGTCAGCGCAGCGCCGGCGCTTTTGCTGTGCCTTTGAGTGATGAACAAGCCCTTTGATTTTGCTGAACTGCGCGAGCTATTGGCCGCGCTGGTCTCGCCGGCCTCCCTGATGGGGCTGGCGGTTTTGCTGTGCTGCCTGGCCTTGTCTTGGCTGGTGGTGAGGGTGATTCATCGCCGCGTGCCGACCCAGGAGAAGTCGATCCTGTTCGGCCGCCGGGTGGTGGACGGCGTGCTGTTCCCGGTGCTGGCCGCCTTGCTGGCGGTGTTGGCGCGCAAGATGCTGCCCTCTTTCGGTGTCTCTCCGGCGGTTTTCAAACTGGCCGTGCCGGTCTTGTTCTCGCTGGTGATGATCCGTTTGACCGTGCAGGTCTTGACGGTGGCCTTGCCGCAGTCGGCGGTGGTGCGGCTGATTGAGCGCACCGTGTCCTGGTTGGCCTGGGGCGGCTCGATTCTGTGGGTCACCGGCATCTTGCCCTGGTTGTTGGAAGAAATGGAGGGGGTGACCTTCAAGCTGGGGGCCAGCCGTGTCAGCCTGCGCAATATCCTGGAGGGCTCCTTCAGCGCCATCGTCGTGATGGTCTTGGTCTTGTGGCTGTCGTCGGTGGTCGAGTCGCGCCTGATGCGCGGCAAGGTGATGGACCTGTCGCTGCGCAAAATCGCCGCCAATGCGGCCCGAGTGCTGCTGCTCTTCGTGGGCCTGCTGGTGGCGCTGTCGGTGGCCGGTATTGATCTGACGGCCTTGGGCGTGATGGGCGGGGCGGTCGGCGTCGGTATCGGCCTGGGCCTGCAGAAATTGGCGGCCAACTATGTGTCGGGTTTTGTGATCCTGGCCGAGCGCTCGCTGCGCATCGGCGATATGGTCAAGGTCGATAACTTCGAGGGCCGCATCAGCGACATCACCACCCGCTACACGGTGATTCGCGCGCTGAATGGCCGCGAGTCCATCGTGCCGAATGAGTTGCTGATGACGCAGCGGGTCGAGAACTCATCACTGGCCGATCCGCAGGTCTTGATCAACACGCTGGTGCAGGTGGCCTACGGGACCGACCTGGATGCGCTGATCCCCGAATTGACGGCCGCCGTGGCCGCCGTGCCACGCGTCTTGCAGGAGCCAGGGCCGGCAATTTTGCTGAACAACTTTGCTGCCGACGGCCTGGAGTTGTCGATCAACTTCTGGATCAATGATCCGCACAACGGCCAAGGCGGCGTGCGCTCCGAGGTGAATTTGGCCTTGCTGCGTTGCTTGAATCGCCTGGGCGTGGAAATCCCGTTCCCGCAACGCGTGGTGCATCAAGCGGCCTAGGGATGGGATCTCGTGGCCGCGCCGGCGGCCACGCAATCAATCGCGGGACAGTGGGGTGTTGTTGCTGCCGCTGCTCTCGTAGCGGGAGCAGTAGCGCCACCAAGCGGTGAGCGCGGCGGCGGCCATGAACAGCGTGGCGCTGAAGGCGGCCGGGCGGCCCAGCGACCACAAACAGAGCAATGCCGTGATGGCATAGATCATCGGCAATTTCTCGTACCAGTACTTGGAAATCCACATGGCGCGCTCCCTCATCAGCGTGGTTCAGGGAGGCTGGCTTCGTGTCGAAGTCCGGTTGATAGCGCCCAACGTTTTTATGGGCCTCCCTGAGTGCGATTGTGTTGGAGCCTGGCGGCCGGCGCTAGCCGCTTGAAAAGGGGGGTGCCTTTTGGCACCCTGTCTTAGGCAGCCTCGAAACGGATGGTTTCGCTGGGCAGCGCCTCGATGCGTGGCCCAAAGCTGGTGATGCCGGGCAGGGTGGCGTTGTGGTGCGCCCGGATCTGCGCTGCGGTCGCATGGTCCTTGTCATGGGTGGTGTGGGCGTCAGCGGCCAATGTCACCGCGAAGCCCAACGCCGCGGCGCGGCGCGTGGTGGTGTCCACGCAGAATTCGCTGGCATAACCGCAAATCACCACATGCCGGACCTGCTGGCCTTGCAGCAGCTCTTGCAGGTCGGTGCGCAAGAAAGAGTCGGGCGTGGTTTTCCGCGACACGCTGTCTTGCGGGAGGACCTTCAAGCCGCGCTCCAACTGCCAGCCCTCGCTGCCGTGCTGCAAGGCACTGGCCTCACGCTCATGCTGGATGAAGACGACCGGCGCACCGGCCGCCCGCGCCCGATCAGCCAGCGCATTGATGCGCTGAACCACGACGTCAGCTTCAAAAGGGCGTGGCTCGGCGTCGAACAGACCGCGCTGCACATCGATGATCAGCAATGCGGTCTTGTTCGACTCGCTCATCTCAGACCGCCTTGACCGGGATCGATTTGCCAGCGCCGCTGGCAATGCGCTGCTGCCAGTCGGCCGGGCCGGTGATATGGGCGCTGGTGCCGCCCGCGTCCACCGCCACGGTCACCGGCATGTCGACCACGTCGAACTCGTAGATCGCTTCCATGCCCAGATCGGCAAAGCCCACCACCGGCGCGGCCTTGATGGCTTTGGACACCAGATAGGCGGCGCCGCCCACGGCCATCAGGTAAGCGCTCTTGTTGTCCTTGATGGCTTCGATGGCGACTGGGCCGCGCTCGGCCTTGCCGACCATGGCGATCAGGCCGGTCTTCTCCAGCATCATGCGGGTGAAGCCGTCCATGCGGGTGGCGGTGGTGGGGCCGGCGGGACCAACCACTTCATCGCGCACCGGATCAACCGGGCCCACGTAGTAAATGACGCGGTTGGTGAAGTCCACCGGCAGCTTCTCGCCCTTGGCCAACATGTCGGCAATGCGCTTGTGCGCAGCGTCGCGGCCGGTCAGCATCTTGCCGTTCAAGAGCAAGGTGTCGCCCGGCTTCCAGCTGGCCACTTCTTCCTTGGTCAAGGCGTTCAGGTCCACGCGCTTGCTCTTGTTGTAGTCGGGCGCCCACTTCACATCGGGCCAGAGATCCAGGCTGGGCGGGGTCATGAAGGCGGGGCCGGAGCCGTCCAGCACAAAGTGGCCGTGGCGGGTGGCGGCGCAGTTGGGGATCATGGCCACGGGCTTGCTGGCCGCGTGGGTGGGGTAGGTCTTGATCTTGATGTCCAGCACCGTGGTCAAGCCGCCCAGGCCTTGGGCGCCAATGCCCAGGGCATTGACCTTCTCGTACAGCTCGATACGCAGCTCTTCGAGCTTGTTCTGCGGGCCGCGTTCCAGCAGCTCGTACATATCGATGTCTTCCATCAGCGACTCTTTGGCCATCAGCATGGCCTTTTCGGCCGTGCCGCCGACGCCGATGCCCAGCATGCCCGGCGGGCACCAGCCGGCGCCCATCAGCGGCACCGTCTTGAGCACCCAGTCAACCAGGTTGTCGCTCGGATTCATCATCACGAACTTGCTCTTGTTCTCGGAGCCACCGCCCTTGGCGGCCACCATCACGTCCACGGTGTTGCCCGGCACGATGGATACGCTGATGACGGCCGGCGTGTTGTCCTTGGTGTTCTTGCGCTCAAAGATCGGATCGTTCAGCACCGAGGCGCGCAGCTTGTTGTCGGCGTTGTTGTAAGCGCGGCGCACGCCTTCGTTGACCGCGTCTTCCAGCGAGCCGGGGAAGTCCGCGAAGCGCACATTCATGCCCACCTTGAGGAAGACATTGACGATGCCGGTGTCTTGGCAGATCGGGCGGCGGCCTTCGGCGCACATCTTGGAGTTGGTCAAGATCTGCGCAATCGCATCCTTGGCGGCGGCGCTTTGCTCGCGCTCATAGGCACGAGCCAGGTGGGCGATGTAGTCGGCCGGGTGGTAGTAGCTGATGTATTGCAGTGCGGCGGCAACGCTTTCGACCAGGTCGGCGTAGCGGATGTCGGTGGTGGCTGAACTCATGGTGTGGGGCCCATTCGAGGAGAGAGGGGGAAAGGAAGCCAGAGGAGGAAGCAGGGGAAAACTCTGAGAAACTGCCGCCAGTTTACAAAAGGCCGAGGAGGAAAGCCGATGACACCCGGATTGAAGAAGTTTTTTGCCAGCGAATCGGCTGGCGGCATTGTGCTGGCCTTGGCGGCTGTCTTGGCCCTGGTCTTCAGCAATTCGGCCTGGAGCCCGCTGTACGAAGCCTTTACCCGCATTCAGGGCGAGGTCCGCATTGGCGGCGACGCGCTGGTGCTGGCCAAGCCGCTTGTGGTCTGGGTCAATGACCTCTGGATGGCAGTGTTCTTCTTCCTCGTCGGCTTGGAGATCAAGCGCGAGATCATGACTGGCGAGTTGGCAAGCCGGCGTCAGGCTGTTTTGCCGGCCGTGGCGGCCTTGGGCGGCATGGTGGTGCCGGCCTTGATTTATTCCGCCATCAACTGGGGCGATGCACAGGCATTGCGTGGCTGGGCGATCCCGGCGGCCACCGATATTGCCTTTGCCATCGGCATCGTGATGCTTCTGGGCTCGCGGGTGCCGGCCTCGCTGAAGGTGTTCTTGACGGCGGTGGCCATCATTGATGACTTAGGCGCCATCGTCGTGATCGCGCTGTTCTATACCCATCAGCTCTCGCTGCCTATGTTGCTGGGCGCGGGCTTGTGCCTGCTGGTGCTGGCTACGCTGAACCGAGCCGGTGTGCGCCGCGCCGATGTTTACATCATGGTCGGTTTGCTGATGTGGTTGTGCGTGCTGAAGTCCGGTGTGCATGCCACGCTGGCCGGTGTGGCCACGGCCTTTTTCATCCCCATCGACAAGGCCGCGGGCGAACATCATTCACCGCTGGAGCAACTCGAGCATGGCCTGCACCCCTGGGTGGCTTTTCTGGTGCTGCCGATGTTTGCTTTTGCCAATGCGGGGGTGTCGCTGCAAGGTCTGACCCCGGCTGCCTTGCTGGAGCCTCTGCCGCTGGGCATTGGCCTGGGCCTGCTGCTGGGCAAGGCCATCGGCGTGTTTGGCAGCTCCTGGCTGCTGATCAAGGCCGATCTGGCCGAGCGGCCCAAGGGGGCCAGCTGGACTCAATTCTTCGGCGTGGCCGTCTTGTGCGGCATTGGCTTTACGATGAGTCTGTTCATCGGCGGCCTGGCCTTTGAGGGCCTGGACCCGAGCTTTGAAACCCGGGTCAAGCTGGGCGTGCTGTGCGGCTCGGTCTTGTCGGGCGTGCTGGGCGCCTTGATCCTGGCGCGCGCTCGATCTAACTGAGCCGCTAACAGACTGCGTTCAGTGCTTGTCGTCGTGATGGGTGCTGGACAGCAGCTTGTCGGTGTAGGCAATCGCCAGCGCCGAGAACAAGAAGGCCACATGGATCAGGGTCTGCCACATCAAGGTCTTCTCGGTGTAGTTATCCGCATTGATGAAGGTCTTGAGCAGATGGATCGATGAGATGCCGATGATGGCGGTGGCCAGCTTGACCTTCAGCACCGAGGCGTTCACATGGCTGAGCCACTCGGGTTGGTCGGGGTGACCGTCCAGGTCCATACGCGAGACAAAGGTCTCGTAGCCACCGACGATCACCATGATCAAGAGGTTAGAGATCATCACCACGTCGATCAGACCCAAGACCACCAGCATCAGAATCGTTTCGTTCAGCTTGGCAATCGGCTCGAAGCCGATCACCAGTCCCTGCGCGTCCTTGATGGCCGTGGCCTTGTAGCCAATGCTCTTGACCAGCAGGTTCAGCGCCTCGCTATTGCCAAAGGCCGCTTCGATCAGGTGGACCAACTCGGTCCAGAACTGGAACACATAGACCGCCTGCGCCAGGATCAGGCCCAGGTAGAGCGGCAGCTGCAGCCAGCGGCTTGCAAAGATCAGGTTCGGCAGGGGTCGCATCTTGCGTGGGCTGGGCGTGGGGAGGTTCATAGGGTTTCTCTCTAGATGGCGGCGCAGTGGCTGACCCAGTCTGGGCGGATGCCGGATTCTAGGGGGCCAAGCACCTAGGACCTTCCCGGGGTACGTCAAGTTACGGCGCTAGAGTAAGCGCTTCGTCAGAGACGGGACGCACATTAGCGGCCAAGTGCTGCGTTTGGCAGTCCCGCGTTTCTATATTGCTCCCGTCAGAGGAAACACATCATGAGCCAGAACGAACTCTATCTGCCCAGCCCCGAGTGGCAGGCACAGGCCAACGTCAAGGGCATGGCGGGCTATAACGCCCTGGTGGCCGAGTCAGAGGCGGATTACCAGGCCTACTGGGCCCGTCTGGCACGCGAATTTGTGACCTGGCAAACCCCCTTCACCAAGGTCTTGAACGACAGCGAGGCGCCGTTCTTCAAGTGGTTTGAAGATGGCCGCTTGAATGTGTCCTACAACTGTCTAGACCGCAATGTCGAGCGCGGCCTGGGCGACAAGGTCGCGCTGATTTTTGAAGCCGACGACGGCGCCGTGACCAAGGTCACTTACAGCGAATTGCTGTCGCGCGTGTCGCAGATGGCCAATGTGCTGAAGGCTCGGGGCGTCAAGAAGGGCGACCGTGTCGTCATCTATATGTCCATGTCCATCGAAGGCGTGGCGGCCATGCAGGCCTGCGCCCGCATCGGTGCGATTCACTCGGTGGTGTTCGGCGGATTCTCGGCCCAATCGCTGCGCGACCGGGTGCAAGACGCCGGCGCCGTGGCCATCATCACGGCTGACGAACAGTTGCGCGGCGGCAAGGCTTTGCCCTTGAAGGCCATCGTCGACGAAGCGCTGGAAGGCGGCGCCTGCACGACGCTGAAGGACGTGATCGTGTACCAGCGCACCGGTGGCAAGATTGGCTGGGTCGAGGGCCGTGACCACTGGCTGCATGAAGAGCTGGCCAAGGTCGGCACGACCTGCGAGCCCGAGTGGGTCGAGGCCGAGCATCCGCTCTTTTTGCTCTACACCTCGGGTTCGACCGGCAAGCCCAAAGGCGTGCAGCACTCCACCGGCGGCTATCTGCTGCATGCAGCGCTGACCACCAAGTGGACCTTCGACCTGAAGGACAACGACGTCTTCTGGTGCACCGCCGACATCGGCTGGGTGACCGGCCACAGCTACATCACCTACGGCCCCTTGGCGCTGGGCGGCACCGAGATCGTCTTTGAAGGTGTGCCCACCTATCCGGATGCGGGCCGCTTCTGGAAGACCATCGAAAAGCACAAGGTCACGATTTTCTACACCGCGCCAACGGCCATTCGTTCGCTGATCAAGGCGGCCGAAGGCAATGAAGCCGTCCATCCGGACCGTTCGGACCTGAGCAGCCTGCGCCTGCTGGGCTCGGTGGGCGAGCCCATCAACCCGGCTGCTTGGGAGTGGTACCACAAGCATGTGGGCGGCGGCCGTTGCCCTATTGTGGACACCTTCTGGCAGACCGAAACCGGTGGCCACATGATCACCCCGCTTCCCGGTGCCACGCCGCTGGTGCCAGGTTCGTGCACCTTGCCCTTCCCGGGCATCACGACTGCCATCGTCGACGAAATGGGCAATGATGTGCCCAACGGTCAAGGCGGCATCTTGGTGGTCAAGAAGCCTTGGCCTTCGATGATTCGCACCATTTACGGCGACCCCGAGCGCTTCAAGAAGAGCTACTACCCCGAGGAGTTGAAGGGTTACTACCTCGCCGGCGACGGCGCCATCCGCGATGCGGAAACGGGCTACTTCACGATCACCGGCCGCATCGACGATGTGTTGAATGTGTCGGGCCACCGCATGGGCACGATGGAGATCGAATCCGCCTTGGTCAGCTGCACCGAGCTGGTGGCCGAAGCTGCGGTGGTGGGCCGCCCCGACGACACCACCGGCGAAGCGATCTGCGCCTTTGTGGTGCTGAAGCGCCCACGCCCAACGGGTGATGAAGCCAAAGCCATTGCCAAGCAGTTGCGTGACTGGGTGGCCAAGGAAATCGGCCCGATCGCCAAGCCCAAGGACATCCGCTTTGGCGACAACCTGCCCAAGACCCGCTCCGGCAAGATCATGCGCCGCCTGCTTCGCTCGGTCGCCAAGGGCGAAGCCGTCACCCAAGACACCAGCACGCTGGAGAACCCAGCAATCCTCGATCAATTGTCGGAAGCCAATTGATCGAGTGAGCGACGCGAAGCGGCGATCAGCGCCGCAGTCGTTTGTCGGGTTGGGGATCACTCATATCGCGCAGCGATGTGGGTGATCACAGAACCCGGTGGCTATCGATCAGCCTCCGGTAGCTGAAAAACAAACAGGCCCTTGATTCCTCAAGGGCCTGTTTTCATTCTTGCAGCGAGCGCCGCGGCTCGCCTTGCCGGGTCACTTGATCGTCAACACCCACTTGGCCAGCGTTTCCGCTTCGGCGGCACTGACTTGGGCGTTGGCTGGCATGGGCACCGGGCCCCAGACGCCAGCTCCACCCTTGACGATCTTGTCGGCCAACTTCTTGGCGGCGTCCTTGTCCTTGGCGTACTTGGCGGCCACGTCTTTATAGGCTGGGCCCACCAATTTCTTGTCCAAGGCGTGGCAGGCCATGCAGTTTTTCTTTTGCGCCAATTCAGCATTGGCAAAAGCGGACGGGGCCAGCGCGGCGGAGGCCAGGGCGGCAGAAACAGCAAAAGCGAGGGAGAACTTCATGGCTTCCTTTCAAGGGCTTACAACAGGGATGTCGACAAGGCTCGGATGTGAACTACAGTTTGCGAAGCGTAGCGACGTATTGATTCTAGAGGTCTGGGCTTGCGCCCAACACAAGGAGCGAGTTCATGTGGTTGGTTCTTATCGGCGTTTTGTTGCTTGGGCTGAAGCTCCTTGGTGTGGCGCCGGTGGCGGACTGGGGCTGGTTGGCCGTGCTAAGCCCTTTGGGTCTGGCCGTGGCTTGGTGGGCCTGGGCCGATTCGAGTGGCTACACCCAGCGCAAGGCCATGCAGCGCCTGGATGATCGCAAGGCCGCTCGGCGTGAGCGTGCCATGGACGCCCTTGGTCAGGGCGACCCGAAAAAGAAGCGTCGCTGAGAGGACTTATTCCTCGTCCTTGAATCGGCTTCGAATCGCCAACACCTGATCCCAGTGCGCGAAGAAGACATCCACGCAGGCCGGGTCAAAGTGCAGGCCGGACTGGGCTCTTAGATGCTCGCTCGCTTGCTCCAGTGACCAGGCTTTTTTGTAGGGCCGCTCCGAGGTCAAGGCATCAAACACATCCGCCACCGCCACGATGCGGCTGAAGATTGGGATTTGTTCGCCCGCCAGGCCTTGTGGGTAGCCGCTGCCATCGAACTTCTCGTGATGGCCCAGGGCAATTGCCGCGCCGGTCTGCAGCACCAGTGAGGAGCTGTCCTTGAGGATTTCGTAGCCGATTTGCGCGTGACGCTTCATGATCTGGAACTCTTCCGGCGTCAGACGACCGGGCTTGAGCAGGACCGAGTCTGTGATGCCGACCTTGCCGATGTCGTGCATCGGTGCGGCCTCCAGCAGCAGTTGTTGGTCAGCGATGGGAAGGCCCAGTCCGCGAGCGATCAGCTCCGAATAATGCGCCATGCGCAAGATGTGCGCACCGGTCTCGGGGTCGCGGTACTCGGCCGCCTTGGACAAGCGCAAGACGGTTTCTCGCTCACGCTGCAAGATGGCCGCCGTGGCCTTGCTAACTTCTTCGGCCAGCGTGTCGGCGCGCAGGGCCAACTTGTTGCGCGCAACTTCGAGATCAATCAGCGCTGCGTTGGCTTGTTGCTGGGCCCGGTCGGCCAGTGCGTAGGCCTTGGCGTTGTCCAGGGCAATGGCACCGTAGGAGCACAGCGTGCGGCAAATTGCGGTCTCACGTTCACCATAGGCCTGGGCTTGTGTCGACTGCACCGACAAAATGCCGAGCAGTCGATCCCCGATCAGCAGTGGCATGAACAGCAGGCTGCGTGTCTCCAGCGGCCCTTGCAAAGGGCCGGGCTGGCACTGCCCTGCAGGCAAATCGATCAACAGCTCCTGGCGCGATCGGGCGCAAATGGCGGTGTAGGAGTTGGGCTGCTCTAAGGAGATTCGGGGTGAGCTGATGGGTTGTTCACCGTTGCTGGCAAAGGCCGCGCTCAGCTCCCGGCTTGCCTCATCGAAGAGGTAGACGAAAAATGAGTCGACCTGCATCAATTGCCGGATGTGCCGGTACACGGTGGCAAAGACCGCTTGCTGGTCCAGGTTGGAGGTGATCTCGAGTCCGATTTGCCCCAAGACCTCCAGCGTGGTGCTGGCCTCTTGCAAGGCCTGTGCACGATGGGCCTCGGCCTCGGCCTGGCGGCGTTGGGTTTCGGCCTCGGCGCGGGCACGTTCGCCATCTTGGCGGATGCTCATCGTCTCGGCGCGGTTGCGGGCATCGTCGAGCTTTTTGCTGGCGCGGGCTTGAGCCGCTGCCTGCCCGTAGTGCTGGGCTTGCTGTTCGTCGCCACTGGCGGCGTAGGCGCTGGACAACTCATCCAATAACGCGCTCGGTATCACGTAGCCCTCGATGCCGGAGGCGACCTGCAAGGCTTGCTGCAGGTAGTGCAGGACCGGGCTGCCAACGCTCACATCGTCCGGCGCGGGCAAGGCGTAGCTTTGGTAGAGCTCGGCCTTGATGCGCAAGGTCTTGATCTGTTCATCATGGCTGCCTTGCTTGCGCGCCAGTTGGAGGGCGGCCGTGGCCTTTTTCAGAGCCTCTTCGGGCTGGCCAAGCCGGCACAGCGCCAGCGCCTGACCATTCCAGGCCCCCATCAGCTGCGAGACATTGCCGGTCGGTGCGGCGCGGTCTTCGGCGCGGCAAAAATGCACCAAGGCGGTCGCCGGCACGCCCATGTCGATGGCCAAGTCGCCCAGGTAAAGCTGCGTCAGCACATGACCTTGAGAACCGGGCAATTGTTCCAATTCGGCCAAAGCCTCGTTCAGCGAGGTGCGTGCGTCGTTGAATCGACCCAGCACGCGCTGCACCTTGCCGACCTGCATCAGGGCCAGGCCTGTGGTCGGCGGCCAGCCGCCGCGGCGCGCCAGCGTCAGGCCGCGTTCGCCCCAGTCCATTGCGGCGTCCAGGTCGCCCAGCGTCGCCAGCGCATCGCCGGCGTTGCAAGCCGCGTAGATGGCATGGCGCAGCTGACCTGAGGCCATGGCGGCGTTGTAGGACTGAATGAAAAAACGGCTGGCGCCGCCGGGAGAGCCGGTCAGACTGGCCACGATGGCCCGGGTGCTGGCCAGCCAGGCCAATGCGGCGGCATCGTCGCGCGGTTCGGTCGAGGCTCGCTCGGTGTTGAACAGCAGATTCAGCGCGGCGGCGGTGGTGCGCGGTTCATGAAAGGCGTTCAGGGCCAGCGAGCGGGCCTGGGCAGCCAGCAGGCGCTGCCGGTCGCCGGCGACCCGGTAATCTTCGATGGCCAGCGCGATGCATTCATCGCGCAACGGAATATTGCCGCGCTCCAACCAGACCGAGGTCAGCGCGAGGCGTGCATCTCCGGCGCCGCAGCGGTCGCCGAATTGCTCAAAAGCGCTGAGGGCACTTTCGGCCAGATGCTCGGTGGCGTCGATGTGACCGTAAAGCCAGCTGATTTCTGCGCTGACCAATTGCAGGCGCGCGCGCGCCAGTTGCACCGCCTCTTGCTCGGGGTCGAGTTGGGTCAGCAGCGCTTCGGACTCATCCGCCAGCAGCAGTGCGCGGCGGCAATCACGCTGGCGCAAACTCCAGGCCAGAGCCAGCAGGCCGGGGAGGCGATCCAAGCCTTGCTGGCCGGCCAGTGCGGCCTCCATGCGGGCCACGTCTTCGTCCAGCGCAAACCAATCCATGGGAAACCTTGTCGAAGCGGTGCTTGTGTCAAAAGAACACCTGCAGGACTCCGTCTCAGACCGAGAGCTGCAGATGGTTTGACTATCGCCTCGGCGCTCTGTTTTGAAAACAAGAAGTTGAGGGCGCTTTGCCGCGCAAATTGTCCAGACGCCAAGCAGAACGCGCCTGGCGCCCGCCCGACGCCCGCCCGATGCAGGCCGGTCTCAGCGCCGCCGTGACTGATACGCGCACAGGCCCAAGCCAGCGGCCGCGGCCAGCAGACCCAGACTGAGGTGGGTGCCGATCGAGCTCAGCGTGGCTGCACCATTGAAACCGAGCACGTCGAGCAGGGCCAGGTCACGTGCGTTCAAGGCGATGTACAGGCCGAGCAGAAAGAGCGATAGAAAGGTCCGCGCGCTGCGTGAGCCGTGGCCCAGCAAGGCCGCGACGGCACTCAGGCTGAACACCCCGCTGAGCACCGCCAGGCTGAGCGTGCCGCCGTTCAGCGCGCTGGCGCGCAAGGCCAGCAGGCCCATGAACAGCAAGCCCAACAAGCAACTGGCGGCCAATTGACGGACAAAGCGCCGCAGCGCACCGCCTGGCACTGATCCGCCCAGTTCTTCGCAGCCGGCTTGGATGTCGCGGCTGCTGATCTCGCTGATCAACACGCCCCAAAAGCCGCCGATCACGATCAACAGGCTTGGCAGGGCTGACTCGGGCGCCAGGCTCGAGGCCAGCAGGCTCAGCAACAAGGCGAGGATGGAAGCGGGCGATGCGGCCAGGCTCAGCGCGGCATCGGCCAAGACCTGGCCCGGCAGACCGGGCAAGCGGGCCGCCAGCCGGAACAGCGGTTGAACCAGGCGCGAGAGCGGCCGCAGCCAAGTATTGATGAGGGCCAGCGGCGAGCGGCGTTTGGCGGCAGCGCTGAGCTTGACCCGATCGGGGGAGTAGCGATGGAACAAGCGTGCGGCCAAGTAGACGGGCAGCAGCGTCAAGGCCAGGGTGATCACACGCATGCCAATCAGCACGAGCGGCCAGGGCGTGCTCAGCAGCGTCAAGGGCGTCAGCTTGGGGTCAAAGCTGCTCAGGCCCACATTGACCCCTTGGGTATGCAGCAGCGAGGTCAACAGGCCGACCGAACTCAAGAGGCCGGTGAAGTCCAGCAGCACCACCGGGTGCACCGCGCGCTGGGCTTCGTCGACGATGCCTATCATGGCCAACATGGCGACCCAGAAAACGAAGTACAAAAAATCACCGGCCTTGCCCATCAGCATGGGCACGCTATCGAACAAGAGGGCGCAGCTGGCGATAAAGCCCAACAGTGGCAACAGCACCAGCGCATAGTTTTGCAGGTAGAGCAGCGGCTGCAGCGGCCCCTCGCCCAGCTTCACTTGGTAGGCCATGGTGGAGACCATGAAGGCCAGGGTGAGGCCGCCCAGATAGGCGACGCCGGCCAACCATCGGCTGGCCAGAAACAGGCCGTTGCCGACCTGCGTGGCGGCGATCACCTGGCCCACGCCGCTGCGCAGGTCTTCGGCCATGCGGCCGCGAAGCAAGAAGAAGCCCAGCAGGGCCAGCAGCGGCGCGAGCAAGGCGGCGCTGCCCAGCGACAAGGCCGCACTGGTGCCCAGCACGCGGGTGTTGTTGGCCACCAGCATGGCGGTGTTGTCCACCGGCGCGGCCACCATCAACCAAGACAGGCCCAGCATCAGCAAGAGCGCGATCACGGTGCCGAGTCGGCGCGAACGCAGCCGCCATTCATTCAGCAACAAGACCTTGAAAGCGCCGAAGTCTTGCGCGCTCATGCCGGCATCTCCATGCAGGCATAGCGGCGCGCCATCAAGGCCTCTTCCAAGCTTGGCTCGGCGGCACGGGCATCGCGGACCGGCGCATGCGGGTGGGCGATGCGCACATTGACGCTGTGGCCTTGGCGCTGTGCGTGCAGCACATGGACCTGGGCGCGCAGCGCGTCGAGCTCCCCTGCGTCGATCTCGGCCTGCCAAATCTGGCCGCGCGCCGCTTCCAAAATTGCTTCCGGGCTTTCAAAGGCGACCAAGCGGCCCTGGCGCATGATGGCCAGTTGACCGGCAATGCTCTCCACGTCGGAGACGATGTGGGTCGACATGATGACCAGCTTCTGGAAGCCCAGTTCGGCCAGCAAATTGCGAAAGCGCAGCCGTTCTTCGGGGTCAAGGCCGGCGGTCGGTTCGTCGACGATCAGGATGTCGGGGTCGTTCAGCAGCGCTTGGGCGATGCCCAGGCGGCGCCGCATGCCGCCGGAGAAGCTGGCCGCTTGCTTATGCGCCTGCTCTTGCAGATTCACCAGGGCCAGCAGTTGGCGAATACGGTCGGCCGCGTTGCGCACCCCTTTCAGAGCCGCGAAATACTGCATGAACTCGAGTGCCGTCAGATTCGGGTAGACGCCAAAGTCCTGCGGCAAGAAGCCGAGCCGGCGGCGGATCGCCTCGGGTTTTTTGCAGATGTCTTGGCCCTGGAACAGGATTTCGCCGCTGCTGGGCCGGGCCAGGGTGGCGATCATCTGCATCAAGGTGGTCTTGCCGGCGCCGTTGTGGCCGATCAGGCCGACCACACCGCTTTGCAAATCGAGCGAGACATCGTTGACGGCGGTGATGTCGCGACCGAAGGTCTTGACCACATGGCGAAGTTGCAGCATTTGGGGTGTCCTTGTGTTTTGTGGGTGCGGCGGGCCGCCGGTCAGTCCGGTGACAATGCCGGCACGAACTGCATGAACCACACGATAGGGATTCCCGTCGCTGCCGGCCTGTGGCTTGCGACAAAACGTAAAAACGCTGGGATGCACGGTTGAAGTTCGCCCGCCCAAGACCAACTTCGCCCTTTTTCGAGATCCGGCCCCGTACTGAATGAAGCAAAGACTCTTGATTGGTTTGGCCGTGGCGGCTGTGTGTGCGCTGCTGGCGTTTGTCCTTGTTGGCTTGCCCAGGCCGGTGGCGACAAAGCCGGGGTCTCCCGTGGTGGCGGCTCCCCGAGCTGTCGAGCCAGCCGTCCCCGAAGTGGCTGCAAAGCCCATGCCGACGCAGTGGGGTGTCGCAGCGCAATTCAGCCTGCGCGCCGGTGATGGCCATGCCGGCCTGCAGGACGGGCCGGGCCCTCAGGCCCGCTTTGCCGACCCTTATGGCCTGGCGCTGGCCCGCGGCGGCCTGCTCTACGTGGCCGACGGCGGCGCCAACAACCGCATCCGCCGCATCAATCCGGCCGGTCTGGTCAGCACCTTGGCCGGAGGCGAGGAAGGCTTTCGCGATGGCTTAGGGGCGGCGGCTGCTTTCAACACCCCGTCTGGCCTGGCCCTGGATGCCAGCGGCAACTTGTATGTGGCCGACACCGGCAACCATGCGATCCGCAGAATCAGCCCGCGCGGCGAGGTGACGACGCTGGCCGGCAATGGCCAGGCCGGCTTTCGCGACGGGCCTGCGGCGCAGGCGCAGTTCAATGGCCCGATCGGTGTGGCGGTGGACGGGCAAGGCCGGGTGTTCGTGGCCGACACCTACAACGACCGGGTTCGCGTCATCAGCACTGAGGGTCAGGTGTCAACCTTGGCCGGCGGGCGCTTCCCTGGTGATCAAGATGGTCTCGGTGCCAAGGCGCGTTTCGACAACCCCTGTGCGCTGGCCGTCGATGCGCAAGGGGTGCTGTGGGTGGCCGACAGTCGCAATGACGCGGTGCGACGCATCTCGCCCGAGGGACTGGTCAGCACGCTGGTGCGCGGCAATCCCGACGACGACAAGGATCCCTTGCGCCGCCCAATCAGCCTGGCGCTGAGCCATGATGGCTATCTCTATCTGGGTGTGATGCGGCGCGGTGCCATTCTGCAGGTCTCGCCGGCGGGCCAGGTGCATGTGCTGAGCCGTGGGCCTGTGGCGCAGTTGGCGCGGCCGGCGGGCATGGTGCTGAACGATCAGGGTGTTTTGCATGTGGCCGATGCCGCCAGTTACCGCGTGCAACGCCTGCAGTTGTTGGCACCGGGCGAAGCCGAACAGATTCAGCCCGCAGAGATGGGGCCGGCGGCCGATCTGCCGCTGCCGGCCACTGCGGGGCGCTGGCCCTTGCGCCCGCAGCAGCAATGGCATGAGGTGGTGGGCACGCCCGGCGAGGTGCGTGGCCGCCACCGCGGCGACAGCCGAGACCATCTGCATGAAGGACTCGACGTCAAAGGTGTGAATGGCAGCGAGGTGGTGGCGATGGCCGACGCCAAGGTCAGCAGCCCGCTGGCGACCTGGGCCACCGGCCAGACCAGCGAGGGCTTGTCCCTCGATACGCTCAGCTATATCCATATGCGCGTCGGCCGCAATGCGCGCGGCCAGTCCTTCGATCCGAATCGCTTTTTGCTGCAACAAGAAGAGCGTGGTCGCGGTGAACGCATGCGCCTGCGGCGCGGCACGCGCTTCGCGGCAGGCGAGGTGCTGGGGAGCATCAATGCGATGGCCCATGTGCATGTGGAGTTAGGCGTCAATGGCTATAAGCGCAACCCACTCTTGCTCGGCTTCAGCGGCTTTGCCGACCATGATGCGCCGCGCATCGAGGCGATCGAGCTGTTCAGCGACGATGGCCGGACCCGCTTGCAGCGCAAACAGGCCGGACGTCTGCTGGTGCCGCGCGACGCCGCCGGCGTGCAACTGGTGGTTGACGCCTGGGACCGGGTCGACGACAACGAAGACCGTCGCCGTCTCGGCCTGCACAGCCTGGGCTATCAAATCCTGCTGGCGGATGGCAGCCCGGCGCCCGGCTTTGAGCAAGCACGGGTGGAGATCGAGTTCATGCGTCTGCCGATCGATGACGAGGCGGTCAAGACCGCCTATGCGCCGCGCAGTGGCGTCACCGTGCACGGCAGTGCCGTCACTCGCTTTCGTTATGTGATCAGCAACCAGGTGCGCGACGGCCGCGCGGCATTCGGGCGCTGGCAGACCCAGTTATTGCCTGCGGGTGATTACCTGCTGCGCATCCAGGCGCGTGACTTTGCCGGCAACCTGGCCCAACAAGGTCGCGACTTGCCGCTGCGCCTGTACTGATATCGTTGGCACCTCGGCACGCGAGTGTCTGCGCGGCGCTGACTTTGGCTGATGTTCCTGTGAGGCTGTGTTTTGGATCGATTGCATTTGATCAGTGTGTTTGTGGCCGTCGTCGATGCCAATGGCTTCGCCGGCGCGGCGCGCAAGCTCAATATCTCGCCGCCGGCCGTGACCCGTGCCATCAACGAGCTGGAGACCCATCTCGGTGTGCGCTTGCTGACGCGCACCACCCGGGTCGTGCGTGTCACCGATGCTGGCACTCGTTATGTGGAAGACTGCCGGCGCATCCTGGCCGATCTGGCCGAGGCCGATGAGTCGGTCAGCGGTCTGCACAGCGCGCCCCAGGGGCGCTTGACCGTGACCGCCCCGGTGCTCTTCGGCGCCATGCACATGACGCCGATCCTGACCGAGTATCTGCAGCGCTACCCCGAGGTGCAGGCCAGCTGCATGTTTCTCGACCGGGTGGTGAACATGATGGAGGAGGGGGTTGACGTTGCGTTGCGCATTGGCGAGCTACCCGATTCATCGCTGCAGGCGGTGCGTGTCGGCAGCGTGCGTCGCATCATTTGCGCGGCGCCCGAGTATCTGGCCCGGCAGGGCGAACCGCAGCGACCCGGCGATCTGGCGCAACACACCCTGGTTTCGGCGGGCGGCGTCTTGTCTTGGGCGGAATGGCGCGTGATGGAGCATGGCTTGCCGCGCATCATGAAGTTGCAGCCGCGCCTGAGCACCACCTCCAACGACTCGGCCATCAATGCGGCGCTGGCCGGATTTGGTCTGACGCGGCAAATGTCTTATCAGGTGGCCGATCATGTGCGTGAGGGACGACTGAAGATCGTGCTGAGTGACTTTGAGATGCCCGCCTTGCCGGTGCATCTGCTGCACCGCGAAGGGCGGTATGGCTCGCGCAAGGTGCGGGCCTTTCTGGACCTGGCGATCGAACGCTTGCGGGCCAATCCGGCGCTGGCCTGAGCGCGATGGGCGAGGTTCCGACTGACACCAGGTTTCGAGGCCGAAAAACCGCTCATGATCGCGAGCGGTTTGGGCCGCTAGGGATGTTTGAATAGCAAGCACCACTCCTCTCCAAAGCCACCCCTCATGACACTCAAATACTGGCAAGTGCTGACCTTGGCCGGCAGCCTGCGGGCAGCTTCGATGAACCGCGCCATGCTGGACATGGCGGCCGCCTGCGCGCCTCCGGGCTTGCACCTAGAGTCTTTTGACGGGCTGGGCGATCTGCCCTTGTTCAACCCCGATCTGGAGGCGAACGAGCCTGCCGCAGTGGCCCGCCTGCGCGAGGCGATTGCGGCCGCCGATGCGGTCTTGATTGCCAGCCCCGAGTACGCCCATGGTGTCAGCAGTGTGATGAAAAACGCTCTCGATTGGATGGTCGCCCATGGCGTGTTTGTCGACAAACCGGTGCTGCTGTGGAATGCCTCGCCGCGCGCCTCGATCGCGCTGGCCGCGCTGCGCGAGACCTTGTCGGTGATGACGGCCGATCTGGTCGAAGGGGCGGAACTGTGTCTGTTGATCCAGTCGAAAGACGGTCAGCCACCGAGCAACCCGGATCCGGCCGCCATGCGGCGGGCGCTGGACACATTGCAGCAAGGTTTGCAGCGGCGGCAACACAGCCGGTTGGCGGGGCTGGTGTCGGCCGAGTGAGCCTCAGCGAGGCGGCGGGGCTTGTTCTGCCTTGCCTTAGAATCCGCCCCGATCGAATTCAATCCTGCCCGTAACCTTCTGGAGTTAGCCCATGTCCAACGACAACCAAGACAATAGCGAACGCATCGCCCTCTGGCTGGTGGGCCTTGTTGTCGCTTTTGTGCTGGTCAGCGTGACCGCCTTTGTCATCATCAAGCAGCGCCATCATGCGCAAGCACCGGTGGCTGTGGCTGCTGCCGCAGTCGAAGAAGCCTTGTATGACGCACCGTTGAGCGGCGACGTCGTCGGCGTGGTGCTGTTTGCTTTTGCTGAATCGGCCGTGCCCGCCGAAGCCGCGCCCGAGTTGGCCAAGGCTCTGGCTGCCTTGATCGCCGCCCCCGCGCGCAAGATCGTCATCGCCGGCTTCCACGATGCCAGCGGCGACGCCGCCAAGAACGCCGAGTTGGCCAAGGAACGCGCCAAGGCCACTCGCGCCGCGCTGACGGCCGCCGGCATCGACGCAGCCCGTTTGCTGCTGCGCAAGCCCGAGTCCACTTTGGCCGAAGGCACCTCCGAAGAAGCTCGCCGCGTTGAAATCCGCTTGGTCGACTGAACCATCGGCTGAATCGACTGATTCAGTGATTCCAGGGCAGTTGCCCTACAAGAAAGGCCGCTCTCGAGCGGCCTTTTCTATTGTGCGGGCTGCCGCAGCCTGGCTGCTCAGCGCAACTTGAAGACGGCGACGGTCTGCACCAACTCCTCGGCCTGGCTTTTCAGGCTGCTGGCCGAGGCGGCCATCTCTTCGACCAAGGCAGCGTTTTGCTGCGTCGTGTGGTCCATCTGGGTCACCGCCTCGCCCACTTGCGCGACACCGGAGGCCTGCTCCCGGCTGGCCGAGTCGATCTCGCCCATGATGTCGGTGACGCGCTTGATGGAGCTGACCACCTCGGTCATGGTGATGCCGGCCTGATCGACCAGGCTGGTGCCGGCCTCGACCTGCTCGACGCTGGCGTTGATCAGATGTTTGATCTCCTTGGCGGCCTCGGCCGAGCGACCGGCCAGGCTGCGCACCTCGCTGGCCACCACCGCAAATCCACGCCCTTGCTCACCGGCGCGGGCGGCTTCGACGGCAGCATTCAAGGCCAGGATATTGGTCTGGAAGGCGATGCCATCGATCACGCTGATGATGTCGGAGATCTTCTTCGAACTGTCGTTGATGCCCTTCATGGTCTCGACCACATCGCCGACGATCTTGCCGCCTTCGACCGCAATCGTTGAGGCGCTGACGGCGAGTTGATTGGCTTGCTTGGCGCTGTCGGCGTTTTGCCGGACCGTGGCGCCCAATTGCTCCATCGAGGCCGCGGTTTGCTCCAGCGCACTGGCTTGTTGCTCGGTGCGGGCGCTCAGGTCCAGATTGCCCTGCGCGATCTCGGCGCTGGAGGTGGCCACCTGCTCGGCGCCTTGGCGCACGCGCTGCACCACATCGGTCAGGCTGTGCTGCATCTCGTTCAAGCGGGCCATCAGGCTGATGCGGTCACCCGGCTGCAGGACCACCTCTTGGCTCAGGTCGCCGGCCCCCACACGGGCGCTGACGGCGGCGGCATCGGCCGGCTCGGCCCCCAATTGCTGGGCGATGGTGCGTGTGGTCATGAAGCCGAGCACCCCTGCGGACACCAGGCCCATGATGATGGCCAGAAAAGACAGCAGGCGGATATTGTTGTAGCGGGCCACCGCGGCTTCGAATTCCTGCTTGGCCACGTCAAGCTGCAATTGCAACAAGGCCTCGGCCCCTTTTTGCACCGGTGCATAGAGCTGGGGCAGGGTGTCTTTGACCAAGGCCTCGACGGTCGGGATGTCGTTCGCTTTCAGCGCCGCCACGGCCGGCAACAGGCCCTGTTGCACAAATTTCTTTCGATCGGCCGCAAAGGCGGTGGCAAGTTGTTTCTCCTCCGGCGTCAGATAGGTCAGCATATAGGCGTCCCACAGCTTGGTGATGGCGGCGATATTGCTCTCCACCGTAGAGATGGCCGTCTCGATCGCCTTCGGCGTCTGGTCCGCCAGGGCCGTGGCAATGGCCAGGCGGTTGCGCACCACCATCGATTCGATCTTGCCCAACTGCACCGCTGGCACGGTGCGGTCTTCGTAGACCGAACGCAGCGCCTCATTCGAGGACGATATGCCGAACAGGCCGAGGCTGCCTACGCCTATCAAGGCCACAGACAGGATTGCCACCAGGATCATCAAACGCGTCGATATCTTCATCTATTCGCTCCCTTGAAATACCCGATGGGACCGCAGTCCCTGGCCCTTTATTGAAAAGTGCCAATGCTGCTTAGCCTATGCGTAACTGCCCCGGTTTGTCTAGCGCGGTGGCGATATGGCCCAACACCGCCGCCGCCTCAAACCCGTGGCGCTTGAAGACGGCCAAGACCTCGTCCACCGAGTCCGGCGCGCAGGAGACCAACAAACCGCCGCTGGTCTGCGGGTCGCTGAGCAAGGCGCGTGCCTCCGGGGCAAAGCCTGCGGGTAAATGCACATCCTGCCCGTAGGCGGCCCAGTTGCGCCCCGAGGCGCCCGTCACCACGCCCTGTGCCGCCAGCTCTTGAACGCCGGCCAGCAGCGGCACGCGCGCCCAGTCGATGTGCACATCGCAGCCAGCCCCGCGCGCCAACTCCAGCGCATGGCCGGCCAGGCCAAAGCCGGTCACGTCGGTCAGCGCATGCACACCGTCCAGCGCCGCCAAGTCTGGGCCGGGGGTGTTCAGTTGGGTGGTGGTGGCGATCATCTGTTGATAAGCATCGGCACTCAGCCGGTCTTTCTTGAGGGCGGCCGACAAAATGCCGACGCCGATCGGCTTACCCAGCACCAGCACATCGCCGGGGCGAGCGTCGGCGTTGCGTTTGACCCGCTTCGGGTGCACCAGGCCCAGGGCCACCAAGCCGTAGATTGGCTCCACCGAATCGATGGTGTGACCGCCGGCGATGGGAATGCCAGCCGCGCGGCAGACCGAGGCGCCGCCCTCCAGGATGCGGCCGATGGTGGCCGTGCTGAGCACATTGATGGGCATGCCGACCAGGGCCAAGGCCATGATGGGGCGCCCGCCCATGGCGTAAACATCGCTGATCGCATTGGTGGCGGCAATGCGGCCAAAGTCGAAGGGGTCGTCGACGATGGGCATGAAGAAGTCGGTGGTGGCGATCAACGCCTGCTCTTCATTCAGTTGGTAAACGGCAGCGTCATCGGAGGTCTCGATGCCGACCAGCAATTCGGGTGGCACCGGCAGGGCCGTCGTGCCCTTGAGGATTTCGGACAAGACGCCGGGGGCGATCTTGCAGCCACAGCCGCCGCCGTGCGAGAGTGAACTCAGGCGCGGTTCTGTGCCTTGGGGGCCGGGGAGGGAGGTTTGGGTGGGCGCGCTCATGGGGGACTCCAACAGTTCTTTGATCTTGGGCAGCAGGGCAGGCAGCATAGCCGGCCCTTGCCCCGGCTGCACCTGCCGTGGCAAGCGTAGGCGCCTGAGTAGGAGCATGAGCGGCAGACCGGCTAGGATGCGAGGCCTTGCGCAGGGCGACCCGGCCGGCGCGCATTTTTCGGAGCTGTCTGATGTTGAATTCCCCTTTGAGCCCTTCCGTCTTGTCCTTGGCCCGTCGCAGCCTGCTGGGCGCTGCCTTGACCCTGCTGGCTGGGCTGAGCCAGGCGCAACAGGTGTTCCGGGTCACCGCCATTCCCGATGAGTCGCCGACCGAATTGGCCCGCAAGGCGGCGCCTTTGATGAAATATCTGGAGGCGCAACTGGGCGTCAAGGTCGAATTCACGCCGGTGACCGACTACGCCGCGGCCGTTGAGGCCCTGGTCAACAAAAAGGTCGACCTGGCCTGGTTTGGTGGTTTCACCTTTGTGCAAGCCAATGTGCGCTCTGGCGGCAAGATGCTGCCCTTGGTGCAGCGCGAGGAAGACACCAAGTTCCGCTCGGTCTTCATCAGCTCCGACCCGGCCATCAAGACGCTGGCCGACTTGAAGGGCAAGGATGTGTCCTTCGGCTCGCAAAGCTCGACCTCCGGCCACTTGATGCCGCGCAGCTTCGTGCTGCAGGCCGGCATCAACCCCGACAAGGACTTCCGCCGTGTCGCCTACAGCGGCGCCCACGACGCCACCATCGCTGCCGTGTCCGCCGGCAAGGTGCAGGCCGGTGCCCTGAATATCTCGGTGTGGGAAAAGTTTGTGGCCGAAAAGAAGGTCGATAGCGAGCGCGTCAAGGTCTTCTACACCACCCCCCCTTACTTTGACTACAACTGGACGGTGCACGCCGATATGCCGGCCGCACAGCGCGAGAAGCTCAGCAAGGCATTTTTGAGCCTGAGCCGTGACGACGCCGCCGGCAAGGAGATTCTTGAACTGCAGCGTGCCACCCGTTTCCTGCCCAGCCAGGCCGACAACTACAAGGGCATCGAAGCCGCGGCCCGCAGTGCCGGTCTGCTCTGAGGCGACTGAGCGTCAATGCTTGAGTTGAGTTCTTGCGCCGCGGCGCCGCTGCTTCCGGGCGCTGATGCGGCCGGCTTGCGGCCGGTCTTGCGGGATGTCTCGCTGCGCATTGAAGCCGGTGAACAGCTGGCCTTGATCGGGCCCTCGGGCGCCGGCAAGACCACCTTGTTGCAACTGTTGGCCTGCGCGCAACGGCCGCTGCAGGGTGACTATGTCTGGCAGGGACAG
Source organism: Paucibacter hankyongi (assembly GCF_037482915.1). Classification (NCBI taxonomy): domain Bacteria; kingdom Pseudomonadati; phylum Pseudomonadota; class Betaproteobacteria; order Burkholderiales; family Sphaerotilaceae; genus Roseateles; species Paucibacter hankyongi. The sequence goes on along the minus strand of NZ_JBBHJX010000003.1, from coordinate 45,060 downwards.
CAGCCCTGGCGTTTGCCGCGGCGTGAGTTGCAGGCCTTGCGCGGCCGTCTGTTCCTGGCGCCGCAGGTGCCGCCCTTGCCCCCGCGCCAGCGCGTGGTGACGGCCGTGTTGGCCGCCCGGCTGCCGGCCTGGAGCCTGTGGCGCAGCCTGCGGTCCTTGTTTTACCCCAGCGATATCGAGGCCGCCCACGCGGCGCTGGCCCGTTTTGATTTGGCCGAGAAGCTGTTCGAGCGGGTCGACCGCTTGTCTGGCGGCGAGCGTCAACGCGTCGGGCTGGCCCGCGCCTTGTTGGCGCCGGCCCGGCTGTGGTTGCTGGATGAGCCGCTGTCGGCTTTGGACCCTCAGCGTGCCGCCCAGGCGGCCCAGGTGCTCAGCCAGGAGGCGCGGGATCGCGGCGTCACTCTGGTTGCCTCGCTGCACCATGTGGAGATGGCCTTGGCGCATTTCCCGCGCATCATTGGTTTGCGCCAGGGTCAGGTCTTGTTCGATCTGCCGGCCGCCGCCGTGACGCCGGACCTGCTCGCACAGTTGTATGCGCAGCAGGAAGGCGAGCGCAGCAGCCCAGAGCCGGCACTCGCGCCGCCCTGTGTCGATGCGCCGGTGGCCGAGTTGCCGATGCAATGCCGATGAAGGCCGGCGCTTTGAACGGGCTGAACGGGCGAACGAGCGCGCAGACCGCGGCGCGGCGTGATCCGGCCTGGCTGGGGCGCTTGTTCTGGCTGTCGGCCTGCCTTTTGCTGCTGTGGCCCTTGTTGTGGGTCACCGAGTTCAAGCCCTGGCAGCTGTTTGAGGCGCAGAGTCTGGCGGTGAGCGGGCGATTTCTGGCCGCCTTCATCCCGCCGCGCTTGGATGCGGAGTTCTTGCTGCTGGTCGCCCGCGAGGCCTGGCGCACGGTCGCCATGGCCACCGCCGGCGTCAGCCTGGCCTTGTTCTTTGCCATTCCGCTGGCCTTGATGGCGACGCGGGTGCTGTCGGTGTCGGCCTTGGCCGGGCCGATGGCGGCGGGCCCGGCGCTGCTACGCCGGGCGGTCAGGGGCTTGTTGATTGTTTTGCGCAGCGTGCCCGAGTTGGTTTGGGCATTGGTGTTTGTGCGCGTCGTCGGGCTCGGGCCAACGGCCGGTGTGCTGGCCATCGCGCTGAGCTATATCGGCATGCTGGGCAAGGTGTACTGCGAGGTGCTGGAAGGGGGCGACGCCGAGCCGACCCGCAGCCTGCTGCGCAATGGCGCCGGCCGTATGCAGGCCTTTGCCTATGCCTTGCTGCCGCAGAATGCCGCTGAGTTGAGCAGCTATACCGTCTACCGCTGGGAGTGCGCGATTCGTTCCTCGGTGGTGTTGGGTTTTGTGGGCGCGGGTGGCTTGGGCCAGCAGCTGGACTCGGCCATGAAGATGTTCAATGGCGCCGAGGTGTCGACCATCTTGCTGGTCTTCATTCTGCTGGTGGCCTTGGCGGATGGTTTGAGCAGCGGCCTGCGGCGGATCTTGTCATGAGCCGCGCCGCGATGCCTTCCGCCTCGCCGCTGCTCAGAGCGCGCCGTCAGGCCGGTGTTGTCCTGCTGGGGCTGGCTCTGTTGGTGGGCCTGAGTTTTTGGAGCCTGGATCTGCAGTGGGCCCAGCTGTTCTCGGCCGATTCGGCGCGCAGCATGGGGCGCTTTCTGGCCGAGTTTGTGCCGCCCGACATGAGCCCGGTCTTTTTGCAGCAGGTCGGCTGGGCCTGTGTGGAGACTTTGGCCATGTCGACGCTGGGCACGGCCATCGCTGCTCTGCTGGGCCTGCTTTTGGCCTTGCCGGCCGCGCGGCTGCACCGGGGCGATGCGGCCTGGGGACGCGGCCCAACGCGCTGGCTGCTGAACGCCTTGCGCTCTATCCCTGAGCTGGTGTGGGCCAGCTTGCTCTTGATCTCGGCCGGCCTGGGGCCGTTTGCCGGCACCTTGGCCTTGGCGGTGCACACCAGCGGGGTGCTGGGGCGTTTGCTCGCCTCGGCGATCGAGAATTGTCCTGAGGGGCCAGGTTTTGCCTTGCGGGTGCAGGGGGCAGGGCGTCTGCGGGTGTTTTTGTACGCCACCTTGCCGCAGTTATTGCCGCAATTGATCAGCTACAGCCTGTACCGCTGGGAGAACAATATCCGCGCGGCGGCGGTATTGGGCCTGGTAGGCGCCGGCGGTTTGGGGCAGCTTTTGAGCTTTCATATGGGCCTGTTCCATATGAACAAGACCGCCACCATTTTGGCAGCCATGCTGATCCTGGTCGCGCTGGTGGATGCGGCCAGCGACCGCCTGCGCCGGGCCTTGAATTGAGCCACTAATTCCCGTTTGCCGGGCCGGCTCGGCCGTGCACAATAGATTCGAAGCGCCAAGTACAGCGACCGCTGATGCTTGGTTTCCTTCGCTGCCTTGGCGGTGAGCTTGCAAAGTGAGCCTCTATGCCCCGAAAGCCTCTTGCTGCAGAGTCCAAGCAATTGCGCCGCAGTTTGGCTGTGTTGTTCGGGTTTGGTTTTTTGCTGCACGGCCTGAGTGTGTGGCTGGCCCGCATCCTGGGCTTTGAATGGCATTTCCCCCATCTGGCCTTGCACGCCGGCGTCGAGGTGGCGGGCGCGATGCTGGTGCCGATGGTGGCCTATCTGCTGATACGGCTGGACGCCATCAAGCAGGGCAGCAGTAGCAACCTCCAAATCGCCGCGGCCTTGTTGGCGATGGCCTGTCTGGACGGCCTGCACGGGGTGCAAGCGGCCGGCAATACCTTTGTCTGGCTGCACAGCTTGGCCACCTTGTTGGGCGGGGGGCTGCTGGCGCTGGTCTGGCTGCCGGCGGATCGCTTTGGCCCACGGGGAGGCAAGACCTGGCCCCTGGCCTGCCTGGCGCTGGCGGCCTTGCTAGGGCTGCTGTCCTTGTTGGCGGCTGAGGATTTGCCCCGCATGCTGGTGGATGGGCAGTTCAGTACCTTGGCGGTCTTGCTGAACCGGGGCGGCGGCCTGGGCATGTTGCTGGCCGCGCTGCGCTTGCTATGGAACTATTCGCGCCAGGGGCGCTCGGCCGATTTATTGTTTGGCCTGCAATGCCTGTTGCTGGGTGCGGCGGCCGTCATGTTCGAGCAGTCCTCGCTGTGGGACCTGCCGTGGTGGACCTGGCATGGCCTGCGCTTGGCGGCTTATTTGATGGCCCTGTGGCTGGTGTTTCACAGCAAATCGACGGCCGAGCAGGACATCAGCCAGGAGCAGGCGCAGCAAAGCGGGCAGTTGCGGCGCGACAACGAGGCCTTGCTGGCCATGATCAATCAGCAAGCGATCGTGTCGGTGACCGACCGGGCCGGCCGCATCACGGCGGCCAACCCCGCTTTCAGCCGCATCAGTGGCTACAGCGAGCAAGAGTTGCTCGGGCAGAACCACCGCATCGTCAACTCCGGTGTGCAGTCGCGCGAGTTCTGGGCCGAGATGTGGGCCACCGTTGCGGCCGGCTCTGCCTGGCGCGGCGAGGTGTGCAACCGCGCCAAAGATGGCTCGTTGTACTGGGTCGATACCTTGATCGCGCCCTTCCTCGATGAGGCCGGTGGGATTGAAAAATACGTGTCGATCCGCTTCGACATCAGCACCGCGGTGCGCGCCAAGGCCGAGGCGCGCCGCAATGCGGACTTGCTCAGCGGCGCGATCGATGCGGTCGGTGGCGCCTTTGTGCTCTGTGATGCCGATGACAAGGTGGTGATGTGGAACGAGAAATATCGTGATCTGTACCCCGAGTCGGCCGAGTTGCTGGCGCAAGCAGGCATCGATTTCGAAACTCTGACCCGCCATCAGGCCCGTTGCGGCCGCTTTGCCGACGCGCGGGGTCGCGAGGAGGATTGGGTGGCCGCGCGTATGGCGCAACACCGCCGTGCCGACAGCGCCTTTGTGGTCAAGATGGACAACGAACGCTGGATTCGCGTGATCGAGCGACGCATGTCGGACGGCCACATCGTTGGCTTCCGCCTGGATGTGTCTGAGTTGATGCGCGCCACCGAGGCGGCCGAGCAGGGCTCGCGCGCCAAGAGTCAGTTTCTGGCCAATATGAGCCACGAAATCCGCACGCCGATGAATGCCATCTTGGGCATGTTGGCCTTGCTGCGCCGCACCGAGTTGACGGCGCGCCAGGCCGACTATGCGGCCAAGAGTGAGGGCGCGGCGCGTTCCTTGTTGGGCATCTTGAACGACATTCTGGACATCTCCAAGGTCGAGGCCGGCAAGATGGAGTTGGACCCGCGGCCGTTTCAGATTGACGCCTTGCTGCGCGAGGTGGCGGTGATCCTGTCCGGCAATGCCGACGCCAAAGACCTGGAGTTGTTGTTTGATATCGACCCCGATCTGCCCCCGCAGTTGCTCGGCGACGCGCTGCGTTTGCGTCAGGTCTTGATCAACCTGACCGGCAATGCGCTCAAATTCACCGAGCGCGGCGAGGTGCGCCTGACGCTGCGGGTGTTGCAGCGCAGTGCGCAGGATGTGACGCTGGAATTCAGCGTCAGCGACACCGGTATCGGCATCGCGCCGGAAAACCAAGCGCGTATCTTCAGCGGCTTTACCCAAGCCGAGGCCTCCACCACCCGGCGCTATGGTGGCACCGGCCTGGGCGTGGCGATCAGCCAGCGCTTGGTTGCCTTGATGGGCGGGGAGCTGAAGTTGCTCAGCACCTTGGGGCAGGGCAGCCGTTTCTATTTTTCAATCAGCTTGCCGCTGGTCGTGGGCGAAAGCGCCCGAGATGACTCGCGCCAACCCCAATTGGTGCTGATGCTGGACGACAACCCCGCTGCGCGCGAGCTGTTTCAGCGCATGGGGCATGGCTTGGCTTGGCAGGTGGATCAGGCCGACAGCCTGGCGCAGGCGCTGCAGCATTTGGGGCGCCGTGCCGATGCTGGCGAGCGCTATGACGCCATCTTTGTGGATTGGCCGATGCTGGGGCGGCAGGCTAGGCAAGGACTGACGCAACTGCGTGCATTGGCCCCGGCGGGTAGCACCAGCATCATCGCGCTGTTGGACGCGCAGGGCCGCGAGCTGCTGTTGCAGGCGGGTGAAGCCGACTTGGCGCGCCTGGACGGCACGCTGCTCAAACCCTTGACCGCGTCGATGCTGCTTGACGCGCTGATGGATGCGCGTGCTGGTCGCCAGACGAAGGCGGGTGCATCGAGCCGGGCGCGTGTGGGCGCCGCTGCGGAGCAGTCCCGACCGCTTGCCGGCGTGCGGCTGCTGCTGGTTGAGGACAACCCGAACAACCAGCAGGTGGCCTGCGAGTTTCTGCAGGAGGCTGGTGCCTGCGTACAGGTGGCCGACAACGGCAGTTTGGCCGTCGAGTTTTTGCGTGCCCAGCCTGATGCGGTGGACCTGGTCTTGATGGACATTCAAATGCCGGTCATGGACGGCTACACCGCCACCCGATTGATCCGCAGCGAACTGGGCTTGTTGGACCTGCCGATTGTGGCCATGACGGCCAATGCGATGGCCTCGGACCGGGCCGATTGCCTGGCCGCCGGCATGAACGAGCATGTGGGCAAGCCTTTTGAAATCGAACCCTTGCTGGCTGTGTTGCTGAGCCAGCTTCGGCCGGGTGTGGTGCGCGCTGGGGCGGAAACTGGGCGCGCTGATGAAGTCAGCTCTGAAGTTGCAGCTGGTAAGGCGCTCAGCAAGGGCGGGGCCGAGCGGGTCGGTGCCGAGGCCGGAGGTGTGGATGCAAGCAGCCCGCCCTCGCGCTTCAAGTTTGCGACCCTGGCGGTGCCTGCGGCCCTGGCTCAGCGTGCGGCGGCGCAGGGCATTGAGTTGCAGCCGGCCATGGACCGTTTCATGGGCAAGGCAGCCCTGTTCCAGCGCATGGTGCGCTCCTTCAGCGTCACTGCGCTGGCGCTGCCGGGGCAACTAGAGAGCATGCTGGCAGAGGGGCAATTGGCCGAGGCGCAGATGGCCCTGCACGGCATCAAGGGTTTGGCCGCGACCTTGGGGGCGGTCGATTTGGCGCAGTTGACCGGCGAGGGCGAGGGCATGCTCAGGCGAGGTGCCGTGCCGGGCTCCGATTGGCGCCAGGTCTTGGCCGGCCACATTCAAGCGGGCACCAAGGAGCTAGCGCATTTGGCCGACGAATTGCTGGCTTTATCCGTGGCGGCGCAGACCGCCGAGGCGCCAGCGCCTGGGGTCTCGTCGGCAGTGACGACACCTTTGGCTAACGCCAACCCGGCGGGCTTTGCTGCCGATCTCAAGGCGCTGATGGGCTTGTTGAAAGACTCCGATATGGGCGCCCTGGATGCTTTTGAGCGTTTGCGCGAGCGGCATGCGGGTCAGTGGCCTGCGGCGATGGATGCGGTGGACAGTGCCCTGGTGGGCCTGAATTTCGAGCAGGCCCTGGGCTTGCTGGCAGACGTTTTGACCCAACTGACAGAGGGGCGGCGGGGCTGAAAGGAAGGCTGGCTGATCTATCGAATCAGCCTATCGCTCCAGCTCGGGCCGGCATGTTCCATCGCCATGAATATGCGCCTGTGGCCGACTTCTGTGCTCCTCTGGCCGAGGCCATCGGGGGAACGGTTCCGTTCATCTGGCTCAAGCGAAAAACAGGCCCTCGCCACGTTCCTGGGGCTTTCCCACCTCTCCAAATGGAGGGTGTGCAAAACCAATAGCTTGGCTCGCAAAGTCAGGTCAGCTTGTTCACCGGAACTCATCATCGCGCCTGGCAGCGTGGATGATGGAAAGGTAGGCGGGCATGGATCAGCAGCAGCGGCAGCAGGTACAGGGTGAGGCAAGGATGTCGCGGCGCGACTTCTCTTGGTTTCGCATGGATGGTGATTGCAATCTGATGGTGATCAACAGCCTGTTGATGTTCGAGGGCCAACTGGATTTTCCGGCCCTGCGCGCCACCCTCGAGCAGCGACTGCCCAACTATGCGCGCTTCACCCAGGTGGTCGGTCGCAGTGCCTGGGGGCGGCCGCTGTGGCTGGCGGCCCCGGATTTCGATCTCGCTCAGCACGTCGAGTTAGACCCGGAGCAGGGCGCGCTGGATGACACCGAGTTGCATGCATTGCTCGCCAGCGAAGCACCGCGGCCTCTGGCGTCCGGACGGCCGCTCTGGCATATGCGAGTGATACGCCGCGCCGAGGGCGGCTTTGCTATTTTGTTCCGCCTGCATCACTGCATCACCGATGGCCTCGGCCTCGTCCATGTGCTCAAACATTTGACCGACGAGACCATGGCCATCGGCCAGCCACCGTCGCTGGAATGGCACCCTCAACACGCCAAGGTTTCTGCACCGTCCGGCCTGCTGTGCTCAAGGTTGCGGCGCATGCTGTTCTGGGCCCGCATCAGCGCGCAACTGGGTCGGCTGGCGCTGCTGCTGCCGGACCGGCGCAGTTCACTGAAAAAACCGCTCAGCGGCGACAAGGCCTTGGTGCAACTGCCACCCCTGAGCTTGAATCTGGTTCGCAGCATTGCCAAACGGATGAACGCGACCATCAACGATGTCTGGGTGGCGGCGGTGGCCGGTGCCCTGCGCGCCTATCTGCAGGAGCGCGGCGAGCCGGCGGCCGGGCGCTCGCTGCGGGCGGCAGTGACCTTCAATCTGCGCAACAAGGGCGACGCCTTTTTGCTGGGCAACCATTTCGGTCTGGTGGCCGTCAACCTGCCCAGCGATGTCGAACGGCCGCGGGATCGGCTACTGCAAACGAATGCCCGCATGAATGCGATCAAGGCCTCGCACCAGCCCCATGCGACGATGTTTTTCTTGACCTTGACCGGCTATTTGCCGCGCGTGCTGCAAAGCTGGGTCTTGAAACTGTTCACGGCCAAGGGCTCGGTGGTGCTGACCAATGTGGAGGGGCCGCCCGAGCCCCGTTACTTGGCCGGCAATCGTCTGCTGGATGCGATCTGTTGGGTGCCGCAGGCCGGCACCATGGGGGTGGGCTTTGCGCTGATGTCTTATGCGGGGCAAATCCAGATCAGCATGTTTGCCGACCGCAGCCAAGTCGAAGATCCGCAGCGCCTGATGGCGCTGGTGGCCGAGGCCTTCGCCTGCTTGGAGGCCGACACCCGGCTGAATGCCTTGGCCGATCAGCCGACTGAGCATGCAGGCGGGCAGCCAGCCGGGTCGGCTCCGGTGGGACTGGCCGCGCAGGCCATGCGCGCTGATGCCTGAATCGGCCTTGAGTCGGGCTTGATTCGGTTTCAGCGTGGCTGGTTTTAGCGCGTCTTGGTCGCCAGCAGCTGTTCAAGCTCGGCGGTATCCAGCCCGCCTAGCGCCATGCGGCCGCTGACCGGCACGCTGACCGGCGTGGCATTGATGTGCAGCCTCTGGCCGAGGGCCAGATTGCGGTCCATGGCGCTGCTGTCGCAAGCGGCTGCGGCCGGTGCGGCTGCTTTGCCGTCCAGCATCCAGTCGAGCCAGCTCTTGCCGGCGTCCTTGCTGCACCAGATATTGCGGCTCTTTTGCATCGAGTCGGCGGCCAGGATGGGCACCAGGAAGGTGTAGATGGTGACGTCCTTGACCTGGCGCAGATCCTTCTCCAGACGCTTGCAATAGCCGCAGTTGGGGTCGGAGAAGACCGCCAGCTTGCGCTCGCCGCTGCCTTGCTTGAGCACGATGGCGTCCTTCAGCGGCAGCGTGGCGAAGTCCACCACATTCAACTCATCTTGACGCACTTGGGTCAGATTGAGGTTCTTTTTGGTGTCCAGCAGGGCGCCCTGCATCAGGTAGTTGCCGCCGGCGTCGGTGTAGAACAGGTCTTTGCCGATGCGCACCTCAAACAAGCCCGCGAAGGGCGTTGTGCTGATCTGATCGATCTTGGGGAAGGTCGGCATGCGCTCGCCAATGCTCTTGCGAATCTGCGCCGCCTGGCTGGCCGGCGCCGGTGCGGCCGAGGCCTGGCTGGCAAACAGGCCGACCAGGGAGAGCGCCAGGCTGACGGCGCTACGGCCTAGGACGGAGGAGGGCAAGCAAGCCAATGAATTGAACATGTCCAAACTCAACAGTGGGCGAAATTCAGAAAAAGGCCGGCGGCTTATTTGGCTGCCCGCGTGGGCACGTTCAGGCCGCACAGGTCGACATGCTGATGCTGGTGCACGAACCAGCCGCCACGCGAGCGACGGCTCTGCAAGAGCTGGGGCCAGGTTTTGCCATCGGTGCGCAAGACCTGCAGCGCAGGACGCTCGGCGACGGGGATGTCCGCCAGGAGCCGCAGGCGCAGGATGCTGGTGCGCTGCTCCGCCTTGTCGTAAAAGCCCATATTGGGCCCACCGCGCTGCAGGCTGGCCAGCAGTTCGATACCCTTCAACACCCGGCCGACCACGGTGATGTTCAGGTCCAGTCCGCGCGGTGCTTGCCCGATCACCGCATAGAGTTCTGCGCCGGTGCTGGAGTCGACCGCATCGCTGCGGCCGGCGCCGACCGTGGCATAGCAGTGCGCCATCCAGGCTTGGCCGGTCTTCGGGTTGGCCGCGACCGGAAAGCCATCAACGAAGCCGGTCAGCGGCGCCCAGCCGTCCAGATCGGGCAGGCGGGCGAAATCGGCCTTGGGAATGTTCTTGAGTGGCAACGAAAACTCGGCCGGAATTTTGGCGCTGGCGCCGGCGCTCAAGGGCTTTGCCAGGCCGGCCTCATCGGCGTTCGGGTCGCCCCATTGGGCGACGAAGTTGTCCTGCACGCGCACGATGGCCAGGCCGTCGTAGAAGCCGCCCTGCGCCAGCGCACGGATATTGGCCACATGGCGGGGTGCAAAGCGCGGTGCCAGCTCGATCAAGACCTGACCCTGGGGCAGCTCCATCAGGAGGGTGTTTTCGGGGGCGAGCGGGCGCCATTCGCTGTCCGGCGACTGGGCGATCAGCTCGGCGCTGCTGAGGGTTTTGCCGGCGGCAGCGTTTGTTTTTGCGGCCGCGCTTGCGGCCAGGGCGGGGGTGCCGCTGCCTGCGATCAGCAGGGCAGCAGCCAGCCAGGAAAGGCGGGGCTTGATCAGCATCTTGGTGTCTCCTCCAGGTTCGGCAGCATAAGCGCTCTTGGTGACAGTCCTGCGGCGCGAACTTGCCTTCGTACAATGCCGCAATGGCCTTTGTACATCTGCGCACCCACACCGAGTTTTCCGTCGTCGACGGCACTTTACGCATCGAAGATGCCGCCCCGCTGGCGGCCAAAGATGGGCAGGTGGCCTGCGCCATCACCGATTTGGCCAATATGTTTGGCGGCATCAAGTTCTACAACGCGATGCGCAAAAAGGGCGTTAAGCCCATCCTGGGCGCCGATTGTTGGTTGGAGCCGGAAGGCTCCGACAAGAACCCCAGCCGCCTCTTGCTGCTGGTGCAGAACAAGCAGGGCTATCTGAATCTGTGCGAGCTGCTGTCGCGCGCCTGGATTCAAAACGTGCAGCGCAACCAGGCTTGCCTGAAATGGGAGTGGATGGCCGAACTGCATGAGGGCTTGATCTGCCTGTCGGGCGCGCAATTTGGCGGCCTGGGTCAGGCCCTGCTCAGCGGCGACAAGGCGCGCGCGCTGGATTGGACCCAGCGCTTCACCGAAATTTTCCCCGGGCGCTTTTATATCGAGCTGCAGCGCGCCGGTCTGGCGGGCCAAGAGGCCTTGGTGCAGGCCAGCGTGCCCTTTGCCGCCGAGCAGGGCTTGCCGGTGGTGGCCACACACCCGGTGCAGTTTCTGGGCCCGGATGATTTTGAGGCCCATGAAGCGCGCGTTTGCGTGGCCGAGGGCGAGACCCTGACCAACCCCAAGCGCATCAAGCGCTTTCTGCCGGGGCAGTACTTCCGCAGCCAGGCCGATATGGAGGCGCTGTTCGCCGACATCCCGTCCGCGATTGCCAACACGGTGGAAATTGCCCGCCGCTGCTCGATCAGCCTGGTGTTGGGCAAGCCGCAGCTGCCGAACTTCCCGACGCCCTTGCTGGAAGACGGCACGTCGATGCCGATGGAGCAGTACTTCCGCCAGCTGTCCTTCGAGGGGCTGGAAGACCGACTCAAGCTGCTCTTCCCCGACGAGGCCAAGCGCGACGCCGAACGGCCGCGTTATGTCGAGCGCCTGGAGTTTGAGCTGGGCACCATCATCAAGATGGGCTTCCCCGGCTACTTCTTGATCGTGGGTGACTTCATCAAGTGGGCCAAAACGCACGGCTGCCCGGTGGGCCCGGGCCGGGGTTCGGGTGCCGGCTCTCTGGTCGCTTATGTGCTCTTGATCACCGACTTGGACCCGCTTCAGTACAACCTGCTGTTCGAGCGCTTCTTGAACCCCGAGCGGGTCTCCATGCCCGACTTCGACATTGACTTCTGTCAGGGCAACCGCGACCGGGTGATCGATTACGTCAAAGACAAATACGGCCGCCCGGCGGTGAGCCAGATTGCCACCTTTGGCACCATGGCCGCCAAGGCGGCCTTGCGCGACATTGGCCGGGTGCTGGGCATGGGTTATGGCCAGGTGGACTCCATCGCCAAGCTGATCCCGGCGCCGCCCGGCAAGACGGTGACGCTGGCCAAGCTGCCGGAGAACTTTGACCCCGACAAGGAGAAGATGATCTTCGCCCGCCATGAGGCGCCCGAGATCAATGAGCGCGAGGCCCAGGAAGAAGAAGTGGCCGAGTTGCTGAAGCTGGCCGCCCGTGTGGAAGGCATGGTGCGCAATATCGGCATGCACGCCGGGGGCGTGCTGATCGCGCCGGGCAAGATCACCGACTTCTGCCCGCAGTACCAACAGCCCGGCTCCAACTCGGCAGTTAGCCAGTACGACAAGGACGATGTGGAAGCCATCGGCCTGGTGAAGTTCGACTTCTTGGGTCTGGCCACGCTGACGATTTTGGAGTTGGCCAAGGACTTCATCGTCGCCCGCTACCCGGATCAAAAGAACTTCGCCTTCGAGACCATTCCGCTCGATGACCGCAAGACCTACAAGCTGTTCTCCGAGGGCCTGACCGAGTCGGTGTTCCAGTTTGAATCCAGCGGCATGCAGCGCATGTTGAAGGACGCCAAGCCTTCGCGCTTGGAAGACCTGATCGCCCTGAACGCGCTCTATCGCCCGGGGCCTATGGACCTGATCCCCACCTTTGTGGCGCGCAAGCACGGCAAGGAAGTGGTGGAGTACCCGCACCCGCTGACCGAACCGGTGCTGGCCGAGACCTACGGCATCATGGTCTATCAGGAACAGGTGATGCAGACCGCCCAGGTGCTGGGTGGCTACAGCCTCGGCGGCGCCGACATGTTGCGCCGCGCCATGGGTAAGAAAAAGGCCGAGGAGATGGCCGAGCACCGCGCCATCTTCCGCAAGGGCGCGGCCGTCAACGGCTTGGATGAAAAGCAGGCCGACGAAGTTTTTGACTTGATGGAGAAGTTCGCGGGCTACGGCTTCAACAAGTCGCACGCCGCCGCTTACTCGCTGCTGGCCTATCACACGGGTTGGCTCAAGGTGCATTTCACGGCCGAGTTCTTCGCCGCGAACATGACCATCGAAATGGACGACACCGACAAGCTCAAGGTCTTGTTGAATGACGCCAAGCTCTTCGGCATCGACTTCGAGCCGCCCAATGTCAACCTCGGTGTGCACCGTTTTGAGCCCATCATGCCGGGCGACGGCGTGTTCCCGAACTGGGCGGCGCCGGGCACGCCCGGCGGCCGGCCCAAGCGCATCAATTACGGCCTGGGCGCCGTCAAGGGCACGGGCAAGGGCGCGATCGACTCCATCGTGGCGGTGCGCGAAAAGGGCGGACCCTTCAAGAGTTTTTATGACTTCTGCTGCCGCATCGACCGCAAGGCCTGCAACAAGCGCGTGGTCGAAGCCTTGATCAAGGCCGGCGCCTTTGACTCCTTGCAGCCGGACCGTGCGCGCCTCTTAGCCAGCGTCGCGCGCGGCTACACCCATGCGGAAACGCAAGAGGCCAATGCCGACCAAGGCGGTTTGTTCGACTTTGGCGACAGCCACGCATCCAGCACCGCGGAACCCGACTTGGTGGATGCCGCCCCCTGGACCATCAAGGAAAAGCTCAGCCTCGAGAAGACCGCCATCGGCTTCTACCTGAGCGGCCATTTGTTTGACCAAAGCGGCGAAGAAGTGCGCCGCATGGTGCGCCGCCGTGTGGCCAATGTGGAAGACGCGGCGCAGAGCCGTGAGGTGGTGATGCTGGCCGGCATCGTCAGCGACTTGCGTGTCATCAACGGCAACCGCGGCCGGGTGGCCATCTTCAAGCTGGACGACAAGAGCGATGTGATCGAGGCGGTGGCCAACGAAGAACTGCTCAATCTGCACAAAGAGCTCTTGGTCGATGACGAGCTCTTGATTCTGCAGGGCAAGGTGCAGATGGACCGCTTTGCTGGGGGCTTCCGCTTCAATGTGCAGGCGGTCTGGGATCTGGCCGCTGCGCGGGTTCGCTTTGGCAAGTATTTTTATGTGCCGGTGAAACAAAGCCTGCCGGCCTTGCAGGAGGTCATCAAACAATGGCCGCCACGCCGTTTGGAGACCGAGCAAGGTGCGGTGAATCAGGGGCTGCGCATGCAGACCCATCACTTCTTGAGTGGCGAGTATCAGGGCGCGGAGTTCAAGATCGATCTCGGCGATGAGAGCAAGTTCTGGCCTTGCGACGAAGCTCTGGCTGCTTTGGGCGTGAGCATTGGCTTGGCGCCAACGGCGGGTGCGGCAGAGGCTAAAAAAGGGCCGGTGTCGCAAATCATCTATGAAGCCGGGGCCTGATAGGGATTGATTGGGCTTGATGTGGCTTGATGTGGGCAAAAGATATCGGCGCGATTGACGCACCAGAGCTCAGCACAGATCATGAGGTTCACCGGCTTTTCGGCTTTGCTTGGCCTAGCGCTCATCAAGCGCTGAACTTGTAGGCGGGGCAAGGCCTGCTTTTTCGGCGACGAAAGGCGGGTAAATTCAACGATGATGGCAATGCCTTGAATTCAAACCACGCAGTGTCGAATCCCAACAGCCCGCCAGTGCCCTCCCAACCGTCCACGGGTCTGATCTTGACCGGTGGCGGGGCGCGCGCCGCCTATCAGGTCGGCGTCTTGGCGGCCTTGGCCCAGCTGCGTCGCGATGCGGGCTTTCAGGGCTCGACCCCGTTCCCGGTGGTGGCCGGCACTTCGGCCGGCGCCATCAATGCAGCCACCTTGGCCTGCCACGCGGATGATTTTGATGGTGCCGTCGATGGCTTGGTGCATCTGTGGCAGAACCTGCATGTGGACCAGATCTACAGTGCCGACGCCTTCGGCATCATCCGGACCGGTGCGCGGTGGTTGACGATGATGAGTCTGGGATGGGCGTTTGTGCGCTGGCGCCGGACCAGCCCCCGCAGCCTGCTGGATAACGCGCCACTTGGGCGGCTGCTGAGGCGCTGGATCCAGATGGAGCGAATCGAAGAGATGCTGGCGGCCGGCCATATGCAGGCGCTGGCCATCAGTGGCTCCAGCTACACCTCCGGCCAGCACGTCACCTTCTATCAAACGCACAAGGACTTCGAGCCCTGGCTGCGCTCGCAGCGCATTGCGGTGAAGTCTCGCTTGACGGTCGAACATCTGATGGCCTCGTCTGCCATTCCCTTCATCTTCCCGGCCGAGACTTTGGAGTTGGATGGGCAGAAAGAGTGGTTTGGTGACGGATCGATGCGCCAAAGTGCGCCGATCTCGCCGGCCATCCACCTGGGCGCAGACCGGGTGCTGGTGATCGGTGCGGGCCGCATGCATGAGCCGCCCGGCAGCCGTCGGCCGGCCCTGGTGACCGGCCATCCGAGCATGGCGCAGATTGCCGGTCATGCCTTGTCGAATATCTTTCTGGATGCGTTGGCGGTCGACGTAGAACGGCTGCAGCGCATCAACAATACCTTGTCCTTGCTGCCAACGGCCGCGCGCGAGGAAACCTCGCTGCGCCCGGTGGATGTGCTGGTGATCGCGCCGAGTCGACGCCTCGATGATTTGGCGGCCGAGCATCAAGGCAGCTTGCCGCCCACCATCAAGGGGCTGTTGCGCAGCGTCGGCGTGTCTGGCGAGGGCAAGGGGGCCAGCGGTTCCGCCCTGACCAGCTATTTGCTGTTTGAGCCTTCGTTCACCGGCGAGTTGATCAATCTGGGCATGAGTGACACGCTGGCGCGTCGCGCCGAGGTGCAGGCCTTCTTTGGTTGGCCGGCGCAAGCGCCGCAGGTCGACCCGGCCGCCATGCGGCGCCGCAAGGCGGGCTTTGCGGAGACCGTGCCGGGCCTCATCAATTCTTGAGTTCGCCCCTAGGGGCTGACGGACTTGCCGGCTCGGCATAGGCTTGGCCGGCGACGCGCAGCCCTTGCGCAGAAAGCTTGGCTGCGGTGGCCGCTCCGATGCCATGCACACGTCGGCGCAGATCGGCCCAATCCTTGAATGGCGCTTCGCTACGCGCCGTAAGCATGCGTTCCACCAGAGCCGGCCCCAGGCCGGTCAGCGATTCAAGCTCGGCGCGGCTGGCCTGATTGGCTTCCAGCAATAGCGGCTGCGCCTCGGCGGGCTGTGACCCAGCTAGCCAACAAGCCAGGGCCATCGTCGAGACTAGCAGGCAAGTTCGACGCAACACGATGACCTGCCTTCAAGAAACGATTCAATCGCCGTGCTGGGCCCGCACCATGGCCGCATAGGCGCCGTCGCGCGCGCTCAAGTCAGCGTGGGTGCCGCTTTCCAGCAGCCGGCCGCCGCCCAGCACATGGATGGTGTCGGCCGAGCGGATGGTGGACAGGCGGTGGGCGATGACGATCAGTGTCTTGCGTCCGGCCCATTGCTCCAAGGCTTGCTGCACCGCGCGTTCGCTTTCGGTATCGAGCGCCGAGGTGGCTTCGTCAAAGACCCAGATCGGCGCGTCTTTGTAGAGGGCGCGCGCAATCGCCAAGCGCTGGCGCTGGCCGCCGGACAGCTTGCTGCCGTTGGCGCCAATCATGGTGTCCAGACCCTCGGGCAGCTCGATGGCGAACTCCCACAAATTGGCGGCGCGCAGGGCGGCCTCGAGCTTGGCTTCGTCGCGCGGCTGAGCGTAGGCAATGTTGTCGGCCACCGACGCATCGAAGAGCACGATGTCTTGTGAAACGACAGCGAATTGCTGGCGCAGGCTGCTCTTGCGGATGTCTTGCACTTCCACGCCGTCGATCAGAATGCGGCCGCTGTCGGCCTGGCCGAAGCCCAGCAAGAGATGAATGATGGAACTCTTGCCCGCACCCGAGGCGCCCACCAAGGCGGTGGTGTGGCCGGCTGCAAAGTTCAGATCCAAGCCATCCAAGGCCGGGCGATCGGCGCCGGGGTATTGCAGGCGCACCTGCTGCATCTGAATCTCACCCTTGCAGGCCTTCAATTCCTGTGTGCCCTTGTCGGGCTCGACCGGCATGTCCAGCAAGCTCATGCAGCCGCGGGCGATCACCATGGCGCTGATGATGGGTTGCATCAAATCGCTCAGGTGCCGCAGGCGCGAGGTCAGCAGCAGCAAGGCGGTGACAAAAGCGGCAAAGTCGCCGACGCCGGTCTTGGCCTCGCGGGCTTGCAGCAAGGCCAGGCAAACAATCAGCGACAAACCCCAGCTGGCGACAAACTGCGACAAGGGTTGCGACAAGGCGCCTGCGGCGGCCTGCTTCAAGGAGTTGCGCTGTACCTCTTGAGCGCGTTCGGCGAAGCGGGCGCGTTCGTGGTCGGCCGCATCAAAGCTGCGCACCACTCGCCAGGCGCGGGTGACGTCATCGACCTTGTTGATCAGGTGCAATTGCGCGTCATAGGCCAAGCTGCCCATTTTGCGTACCCGGCTGTTGACGGTTCGGATCACAAAAGCCATTGCCGGGGTGGCCACCAGCGACAGCAAGGTCAGCTTCCAGTTCAGCACGATCAAATAACCGAGCATGGCGATGGCAGGGAGTCCGTCGCGCAAGACGCTGATGAAGGGGCCGCTGATCAGATTCATCACCTGCTGAGGGTCATTCACCACCTTGCTGACGGCCGTGCCGGGCTGCAAGCTGGTGAAGACGCGCGCATCGGCCTTCAGCAAGGCTTCCAGCAAGGCGCAGCGCATGTCCATCACGGTGCGTGATATCGACCAATTCAGCAGGTACTGACCCAAGAAGCCAAACAGACCGCGGACGGCGAACAGGCCGATCAAAACCACCGGCACCCACCAAACGGAGAAGGACTGGGTTTCGAAGCCTTCGCCAAACACGGTCTTGATCAGCTTGGGGATCAGCGGTTCGGTAGCGGCCACGGCGGCGTAGGACAGCAGGGTCAGCGCCAGCCCGCCGCGATACGGTTTGACAAACCTCGCCAGGCGGCGCGCCACGGGCTTGTTGTCGGAAGAATCAGTCGTCATGGCCAGGGATTGTCGCTGCAGTTTCTATACTGCATGGCATGACAGTGACAACAAAGCCCGGAGAGGCGCAGCTTCCGAAAGCTTGGCGCACCAATGGCCGCATCAAGGTGCTGCATTTCGTCACCGGCGGCTTTTCGGGTGCGACCCAGGTGGCCGTTGATTTGGCGCTGGCGGGGCTGCAGAGCGAGCGGATTGATCCGGTCTTGGTGCTGCGCCGCAAGCGCAATACCGATGCAGCTCGCGTGCAGGCGCTGCGCGACAAAGGCTTGCAGGTGTGGGTGCTGCCAGGTTGGGCGCATCTGGCGACGATCTGGGCCTTGCGCCGCTTGTGTCTGGAGCTTCAACCCGATGTGCTGCTTGCCCATGGCTTTCCTGAGCATTTGCTGGGGCGCTGGGCGGGACTGTGGGCGGGCGTCAAGCACCTGGTGCAGGTGGAGCACAACTCGCGAGAACGCTACAGCTGGTGGCGGCTCAAGCAAGCCAAGTATTTGAGCCGATACAGCGCCAAATTGGTCGGCGTGTCGGAAGGGGTGCGGAGGCACCTGGTGCAGCTGGGCATGCCGGAAGCCAAGACCTTGGCGATCCCGAATGGCATTGATTTGTCGCGTTATGCCGCGGCGGAACAGCTCGCGTTTGAGGACAGAAAGCCGGGCCTGGTCATGTCGGCGCGCTTTGCCCGCCAAAAAGATCACCTGAGTTTGATTCGGGCCTTGGCTTTGTTGAAGGCGCAGGGCCTGTCACCGCTCCTGTATTTGGCCGGGACCGGCAAGTCCAGCTATCGCCAGGCTGCGCAGGAGTTGGTGCTGCAACTGGGCTTGGGTGAACAGGTGAAGTTCCTCGGCCATCACGGCGATATGCCGGGCTTGCTGATGCGGCAACAGATCTTTGTCTTGTCGACCCACTATGAAGGCATGCCGTTGGCCTTGGTTGAGGCGATGGCGGCAGGTTGCGCTTGTGTGGCGACCTTGGTGCCCGGCGTAGAGGGTGTGCTGGAAGCGGAGGTGACGGGCTTGTTGGTGCCGGAAGCCGACGCGCAAGCCTTGGCCGATGCTTTGGCTCGGCTTTTGCGGGCCCCTGAGTTTGCCGCGGGGCTGGGCCGCAATGCACGCCAGCGCGCCTTGCAGGCGCACGGCCGGGACTTGATGACGCAGCGCTACGAGGACTTGCTGGTCTCGCTTTGATTCGCGAGCCTAAAGTCTAGGCGTCACCGAGCGGCGCGCCGAGTCCAGTAGTGAAACTGTAAGGCCCGCAGCCAGCGGCCGCGCCTCAGATAGGCGCGCATCAAAGCGCTTGCGCTCATCGGGGACGAGTTCTGCCAATGTTGCGCATAGCGCGCCAATGCGTCGGGGTCTTGGCTCTGCCCAACCAGCTTCACTCTGCGCTTGCAGGCGCGGATAAAGGTGCGCGCACAAAAGTGTGCGACTTCGAAGCGCGTTTGATCGGAATGGGGCAGGTCGGCTGCGTTCAGGGCTGCTCCGAAACCCACCATGGCCAGCATCCAGTCCTCGATCTTGGCGGGCGAGAGGTTCGCCAAAATGCTGCCGGCGCGCTGCCGATAGGCGAGCCAGACTTCCGGGACATGGATGTAGTTGCGGGCCTGCAAGGCCAGATAGGGCGACACCGCGAGGTCTTCAAAGGTACGCCCCACTGGGAATACCAAACCGGCGGGCCATGCTGAGCGTTTGAAAATTTTCGACCAGGAATGCAGTTGGCCGGCTTCAAACAGGCCGCCGAGCAGGGCGCTGCGGTCTTGGCTCAAGACGCGCTTGGGGCCTTTGAAGGTGGCGATGTGGGCATAGCGTGGCTGACTCAAACGCTGTGGATTGTTCTCGTCGTCGAAGGCCCTGAAATCACACAGAATCAGATCGGGAGCATGGCGATCAACCGTCGCTTTGAGTGAAGCGATGGCTCCAGGCTCGAGCAGGTCATCGGAGTCGACAAACCAAACGTATTGGCCTTGAGCGGCGCTCAAGGCCGTGTTTCGCGCAGCGCTCAAGCCTTGGTTGTGGGTATGCCGGATGCAGCGCAGCTGCTGCGGATGCTTGCCCTGCAAGTCGGCCAATATTTGCGCCGAGCCATCGGGCGAGGCATCGTCAACAAAGATCAGTTCCACCCCTGTATCGGCTTGGGCGAGGATGGATTCGGCGCAATCGGCAAGATAGGCCTCGACCTTGTAGACCGGCAGCAGGATGCTCAGCCAGGGCAGATCCGTGCTCATGCCTTGTCTGACCGGGAGGGCATGCCGAGCAGGCGCGCCAGAGCGCTGCGGCGATAAACCCGGCCCCGATTCCAGCCTTGTTCCACCACGCGACGATCACCGCCGCGCAACTTGATCAGCACCGGCAGGCGCTTGGGGCAGGGGCTGAGGGCCAGGCGAGCATTGAGGTGCCGTTTGCGCCAACGCAGCGCCGCATGGAAGCCCAGGGCCGAGTCTTCGGCGCGCAGCAGGGCCAGTCGGTAGGCCTGACGGGGCTGGTCCAACAAGACGGCCGCGGCCATGTGCATGATCAGATAGCTTTGATCCTTGGGACCCAGGCCTTGGGCCACGCGGGTGAGCTTGCCCTGTGCATGAAGCGTCTGAAGATAAGCCTCTTCGCCCTGGCTCAAGGCTTGGCCAAACTCCTCGGCCAAGTCTTGCACGAAGGGGCTGCCGGGCGGCGCGGCCATGAACCAGTTTTCGACGATGGGCTGCTCGGGCCGGGTGGTGAAACGGTCGATGTAAAAGCCAACAAACTCGGCCCGGCTTTGCTGCTGCAAGTCATGAGCCCAAGCCAGGCTTTCGCACAGAAGCGCCGAAGCGTCGATCCAAAAACCGCCATGCTGGGCCAGCAATTGCAGGCGCAACCAATCGGCTTGTCTGAAGTGGGGCAGTTGCTGCAGCCGATTTTCAAAAGCGCGGGTGTCGACCCAGTCGCGAATATTGCCCTGGTGCAAAAGGCGCACCTCATGATCAGGGGCAAAGCGCTGCCAGTTGGCTTGGCAGCGGGCAATGAAATCCGGCGGCGGGGTTTCATGCCAATAGGCCCAGATCAGTTTGGGGATGGGCGCGGGCGGAGCCGGTTCTTCCGCAGTCGACGGCGGCATCACCAGCACAGTCTTGGGCCTGGCCGGGACGCTGGCGAACAGAATCTGCGCGCCTTCCCAAAGCAGCGCGAGCAGCAGCAAGGCCAGCAGGGCCAAGGCGATTGTCAAAACAAGGGCGAATCCACTCATGCCGGGCAGGGCGTCCGTCGGCTTATTCGCGCCAATGGTCCGCGATCCAAGGCGCAGGGCGAGCATGTCGCCAATTGCCATTGTTCCGACCGGCCAGTGCGTCGGGCGGGTTCATCACGCCGTGGAAGATCAGAATGCGAGCGCCCTTGGGGATGATGGGGTCGCGCCAATAGCTGGTGGGCCAGGTCGGGATGCAGTGGTATTTGTAGCTGGCGCACCAGCTTGAGTCCCAATACTTCACCTTGCCCTGCTTGTGCAGCACATCGGTCAGATAAGCCTGTTCGTTACGGAAGTCGGCCTTGGCCTGGGCCTGGTTCTCGCGAAACTTCTGCAGCACATCGGCATGGGCGCCGAGTTGGAAACGGTAGACCGAAGAATTGCCGGTGATGCGCCAGGGGCGTTTCCAGTCATGGATGATCAAGAACTCGCCCGGCACTTCAAAGAAGGGCGTGATGTCGCCCACGATCACCACGTCCAGATCGAGGAATAGGGCCGTGCCTTTGAGGCCATAAAGGTCGGACTCAAAGGTGGTGAGCTTTTTCCAGCCGCGCTCGGGTTCACCGTTAGGCAGGGTCAACTCGGGAATCGGCAGGCATTGCACTTCATCGCGAATGCCTTCGCTGCGGTCCGTCAAACAGACGAATTTGAACTCGCCCTTGAGGTGGCGGCGCACCATGGCATAGAGCCGGTTGACGTATTCGGGGCCGTACTTGGTGCCCCATTTCATGCAGAGGATGACGCGCTCGTCCATGGTCCTGGCTTTCTTAGAGTTCTTCCACGTGGCGCGGTGGGTAGGTGTCCCAGTTCAGGCAACCGGGGCACTGCCAGAAATAGTGCTGCGCCTCGAAGCCGCAGGCGGCGCAGCGGTAACGCTGCAGCGGGCGCACGGCGCGGTCGATGGCGCCTGTGACCAGCGGCGACTCGGCCTCGGTCAGTTGGAATTGGCTTTGTGTCAGCAGCGTGCGGGCGGCCGATAGGCTGGGCTGCTCTCGCAGATGGCGGCTGAGGCGCTCGCGCTGTTGGGCCGCGGTGGGTTCGAGTTGAGCGATTGCTCGCAGCAGATGCATGCCTGGCGCCCGGCCGTACTGATCGCTCAAAATGGCCAGAGCGCGCTCTTGGCTTCCGCAAGCCATGGCGGCCTCGGCAAATTCACGCGCCACCAGATTGAAGGCTTCTGAGTTGACCGCCAACAGCTCCGCGTAGGCGTTCATGGCCTGTTTGTGCTCGCTCAAACGGGCATGCATCTGCCCCAGCAACACATGGGCACGCGCCGACTGCGGCGCAACCTTGCGGGCTTCGGAGAGCAGCTTTTGCGCTTCAAGGTCTTGATCGCGAGCCTGTGCTTCCAAGGCCAACTCGCACAGGTAATGCGCAATGCGAGCGGCGAAGGAGGCGGTGCCCGTCTGCTCCAGCAGGCGTGCCACTTCGGCGGCCTTGCGCCAGTCACGGGTGCGCTCATACAGGGCCAGCAAGGCCAACTCGGCCTCGTTTTCGAAGGGCGTGCCCATCAGCGCCTGAAAAGCGCTTTCGGCGCGGTCAAACAGGCCCGCTTTGTAGAAGTCTTGCGCCAAGGCGTGCTGAGCACGGTCGCGTTCGCTGCGTGGCAAATCACCGCGTTGCAGCAGGTGCTGATGCACCCGCACCGCGCGCTCGTACTCGCCGCGGCGGCGGAACAGATTGCCCAGCGCGAAGTGCAGTTCGGAGGTGTCCGGGTCGTGCTGGACGGCTTCGATGAAGGCGTCGATGGCCTTGTCTTGCTGCTCGTTCAGCAGCAGATTGAGGCCTTTGAAGTAAGCCTTGGGTGCACTTTGTTGTTCGCGCTTCCACTGCCGGGTGTCGAGTTTGGAGGCGAGCCAACCCAGGGCAAAAGCCGCGGGCAGCACAAAGAGCAGCCAGCGAAGATCAAAGTCCATCGTGGATTACGGCGGGAGGGGTCAGGGGAGCGTTGCCGTCTTGGCCTTCTGGTGTGGCTGCGGACGTGCGATTGACGGCGATGCGCCGGTGGTGCCACCAGGCCGGTACCATGGCCAAGACACCCAGGGCACAGCCCATGCCAAAGGCGATTAGGACGACGATCACCAGCGGCGAGCGCCATTCGCGACCGAAGAACCAGCGCACGATGACCTCGTCGCTGTTGTTCAGCGCGAAGGCAAAAAGTGCGAAAAAGAGGAAGGCTCTAAACAGCCAGATGAAGATGCTCATTGAGCGGCGATTCTAGTGCGGCCGCTGCATGCAATCTGCGGACTTAGGGGCGCTCAATCAGCAAACTGTTGCTTGGCTGGCACTTCGGTCGTTGCTTGCCCGCTGGCGTCGACGGCTTCGCGCAAGGCCTTGCCCGGCTTGAAGTGGGGGACCAGTTTTTCTGGGATCAAGACTTGTGCGCCGCTGCGTGGGTTGCGCCCGGTGCGGGGCGGGCGGCGGTTGACCTGGAAGCTGCCAAAGCCGCGAATCTCGATCCGATGGCCACGCGCCAAGGCATCCGACATGGCGTCAAGAATGGTCTTGACGGCAAATTCGGTGTCGCGCTGCGTCAGTTGACCAAAGCGGTCGGCCAGCAAGGCAACAAGGTCGGAACGGGTCATGGGGGCGGTTCAGAGTGGGCAGAAGGTTCTCATAAAAAAGGCCCGCGCTCCTTGCGGAGGCGGGCCTGTTCGGCATTGCACAGCCCCCGAAGGAGCTGAGGGCAATTTTTAGCCTTGGTTGTCCAGCTTGGCGCGCAGCAGAGCGCCCAGGCTGGTAGTGCCGGCGTTTTCACGCTCGGACGTGGCCGACAGGCGCTGCATAGCTTCCTGGTTGTCGGCGTTGTCCTTGGCCTTGACCGACAACTGGATGTTGCGGGTCTTGCGGTCGATGTTGATGATGACGGAAGTGACTTCGTCGCCTTCCTTCAGCACATTGCGGGCATCTTCCACGCGGTCACGGCTGATTTCCGAAGCGCGCAGGTAGCCCAGCACTTCGTCGGCCAACTCGATCTCGGCGCCACGGGCGTCCACAGTCTTGACCTTGCCGGTCACCGTCATGCCGCGGTCATTGACCGTGGTGTAGGTGGTGAACGGGTCGCTGTCCAACTGCTTGATGCCCAGGGAGATGCGCTCGCGCTCGACGTCCACGGCCAGAACCAGGGCTTCGACTTCTTGGCCCTTCTTGAAGTTGCGCACAGCAGCTTCGCCGGTTTCGTTCCACGACAGGTCGGACAGGTGCACCAGACCGTCGATGCCTTGAGCCAGGCCAACGAACACGCCGAAGTCGGTGATCGACTTGACGGGGCCCTTGACGCGGTCGCCGCGCTTGACGGTTTCAGCGAAATCTTCCCAAGGATTGGCCTTGCACTGCTTCATGCCCAGGGAGATGCGACGCTTGTCTTCGTCGATTTCCAGGACCATGACTTCGACTTCGTCACCCAAGGTGACCAGCTTCGAAGGAGCAATGTTCTTGTTGGTCCAGTCCATTTCGGACACGTGCACCAGGCCTTCGATGCCCGGCTCGATTTCAACGAACGCGCCGTAGTCAGCGATGTTGGTGATCTTGCCGAACAGGCGGGTGCTGGTCGGGTAGCGGCGGGCCACGCCGAACCACGGATCGTCGCCCAGCTGCTTCAGACCCAGCGAAACGCGGTTCTTCTCAGCATCGAACTTCAGGATCTTGGCGGTCAGTTCCTGACCGACAGTGACCACTTCGCTCGGGTGACGGACACGGCGCCATGCCATGTCGGTGATGTGCAGCAGGCCGTCGATACCGCCCAGGTCCACGAATGCACCGTATTCGGTGATGTTCTTGACCACGCCCTGAACGATGGCGCCTTCGGCCAAAGTTTCCAGCAGCTTGGCGCGCTCTTCGCCCATCGAAGCTTCAACCACAGCACGGCGCGACAACACAACGTTGTTGCGCTTGCGGTCCAGCTTGATGACCTTGAACTCCATGGTCTTGCCTTCGTACGGGCTCATGTCCTTGACCGGACGTGTGTCCAGCAGGGAACCCGGCAGGAAGGCGCGGATGCCGTTGACCAGAACGGTCAGGCCGCCCTTGACCTTGCCCGACACGGTACCGGTCACGAAGTCGCCCGACTCCAGTGCGGTTTCCAGCGACAGCCACGAGGCCAGACGCTTGGCCTTGTCGCGCGACAGGATGGTGTCGCCGTAGCCGTTTTCGATGGCGTCGATGGCCACGGAAACGAAGTCACCGATTTGAACTTCCAGCTCGCCCTGGTCGTTCTTGAATTCTTCGATTGGCACGTAGGACTCAGACTTGAGGCCTGCGTTCACGACGACGAAGCTGTGCTCGATACGCACGACTTCGGCGGAAATCACTTCACCGGCGCGCAGGTCGGAGCGCTGCAGCGACTCCTCGAACATGGCGGCAAAAGAGCCGGCGGCGAAGGATGTGGTTTGGGTTTGGGACATGGTGTTTCCTGGCCAGCTGATCAAGGCGTTTGACCGGCGGACGATGGGTGCTGGGCCTTGCGGCTTCGCGGGTTAGGTTGTGGACAAGACCGGTCTTGGGGAACTGACGTTCGAATGGAAGACCGGTCCGGCGTGTTACTGAGTCTTTTGCAGATCAACGCTGGTCTGCAAACGACCCCGCTTGAGCCCACCAAGCCAGCACCAATTCCTTTGATTCCTCAATGGACAGGGCCGAATTGTCGAGCTCGCGCGCATCTGCGGCAGGGGCTAGGGGCGATGCCTTGCGGGATTTGTCCTGCAAGTCACGCGCCTCCAAATCTTGACGCAAGCCCGCGATACTAGCCGAAATTCCCTTGGAAATCAATTGCTTGTAGCGGCGCTCAGCCCGCGTGGCGGCGCTGGCCGTGAGAAAAACCTTCAGTTGCGCATCGGGGAATACGGCCGTGCCCATATCGCGCCCGTCGGCCACCAAGCCGGGCAGGCGGCGGTAATCCAGCTGCAATTGATTCAGCGCGTGGCGCACCTCAGGGTGGGCGGCGACCTTGGAGGCCAAGAGGCCGGTGGTTTCCAGGCGCAGGGCCTCTGTGATGTCATCTTCGCCCAGGGTGACGCGGCCTTTGCGGAAATGCAGGTCCAGGCGGGCGGCGATTGCCGCAACGGCTTGGCCGTCGTCCAGGTCGACACCGGCGCGTTGCGCGGCCAGGCCGCTGGCCCGGTACAACATGCCGGAATCCAACACCACATAGCCCAAGGCATGGGCGACTTCATCGGCCAGGGTGCCCTTGCCGGAAGCGGTGGGCCCGTCGATGCAGATCACCGGAATGTCTTTGCTGCGCGCCTTGCTGACCTCGAACAGGGTTTCGAAGTAATCGGGGAAGGTCTTGGCCACGCAGTGCGGCTCCAGAATCCGCACCGGCACCGAGGCGTGGGTCTTGTCCGCGACCAGGCCGTTGAAGGCGGCGAGCGAGAAGCACATGGCGATGCGGTGATCGTCATAGGTGTGGATGGCAGCGGCTTGCCAGGCCTTCAGCGGATGCACGCGCAGCCAGTCCGGGCCTTCTTCAACCTGGGCGCCGAGCTTGCGCAATTCGGTGGCCATGGCGGCGATGCGGTCGGTTTCCTTGACGCGCCAGCTGGCGATATTGCTCAGCAGCGTCGGCGCGTCGGCGTACAAGGCCATCACGGCCAAGGTCATGGCGGCGTCGGGAATGTGATTGCAGTCCAGCTCGATGCCGCGCAAGGGCCAGGCACCGCGGCGCACTTCCAACCAATTGGGGCCGGCTTCGACCTTGGCGCCCATGGCCTGCGCCGCTTCCACAAAGCGCACATCGCCTTGCAGCGAGGCGCTGCCCACGCCTTCGATGCGCAGCGGGGAGTCCAGCGCCGCCAAGGCGCCCAGGGCCACAAAGTAAGAGGCCGAGGAGGCATCGCCTTCCACATGCACCGTGCCCGGTGAGCGATAGCGGCTGCCGGCCGGGATGGTGAAGCGCTGCCAACCCTCGCTTTGCACCTGGATGCCAAAGCGCTTCAGCAGTTCCAGCGTGATGTGGATATAGGGCTTGGAGATCAGCTCGCCGATGACCTCGATGACCACGTCTTGCTCGGTCGCGACCAAGGGTAGCGCCAGCAACAGTGCCGTCAGGAACTGGCTGGACACATCGCCGCGCACCTTGACCGGCTGGCTCAGGTCTAAGGCCGACGGGCCGCTCAAATTCAAGGGCGGATAGCCCTCTTGGCCCAGGCAATCGATCTTGCAGCCCAGCAAGCGCAGGGCATCGACCAAGTCGCCAATCGGCCGCTCGTGCATGCGGGCCACGCCGCTCAGTTCGAACTCGCCGCCTTGGGTGGCGGCCAACACTGCCAAAGCCGCCGTCAGCGGGCGCATCGCCGTGCCGGCATTGCCCAGGAACAGCTTGGCTTCATCAACGCTCAGGCGCCCGCCGATGCCGGTGACCCGCAGCTTGCCGTGGTCCGAGGTTTCCAGATGGCAGCCCAGGGCCTTCAGCGAATCCAGCATCACGGCGGTGTCATCGCTGTCGAGCAGATCGTGGACCTCGGTCACGCCTTCCGACAAGCCGGCCAGCAGCAAGACGCGGTTGGAGATACTTTTGGAGCCCGGCAGGCGCACGGTGCCGGCCGCGCTGCGCAGCGGCGGGAGGTCGAGGAAAGGAATCTTGAACATGGTGTCAGCAAAAAAGGTTGCGGTAGAGGGCCGCGCGCGGCATGCGCCTGCGCTCTCGGTCTACTTGGGCTGGCGCGGTGCCGCCAATTGCCACTGGGCGCGGGCTTCCGAGATCAGGCGGATGCGGGCTTCCAGCGCTGCGGCGTCATCGTTTTTCAACAGCGCTTCGATGGCGTCCAGTGCTTGACGGAAACGTTGCGACTGCACCAGCACCTCGGCCTTGTTGGCCATCAGGATGTCACGCCAGACCGAGGGTTCGCTCGCGGCGATGCGGGTGAAATCACGGAATCCCGGACCCGCCAGGCTCAGGAAATCGCGGCCGGCCGGTTGTGCGGCGACCGATTGAAAGTAGGCAAAAGCCAGCAGATGCGGCAAATGGCTGACGGCGGCAAAGGCGGTGTCATGGTTCTCCGGCGTCATCTTCAAGACGCGGGCGCCGAGCGCCGACCAGACATCGGTGGCGCGCTGCACCAGGCCTGCATCGGTCTGCGGCAGCGGGGTGAGGATGACCTGGCAGTCCTGGTATAGCGTCACATCGGCGTTTTGCACGCCGCCCGATTCCTTGCCGGTGATCGGGTGCGCCGGCACAAAGCCATTGATGTGCTTGCCCAGGGCGCGCTGCGCCGCGGCCACCACATCGCCCTTGGTCGAGCCCACGTCCATCACCAAGACCTTGGGCGTCACCAGGTGGCGGATCGCCTTCAGCGTCGACTCGGTGGCCGAGACCGGCACGGCGATCAAGACGATGTCAGAGCCCGAAACGGCCAGCAGCGCTGATTCGGCCGCCACATCAATGACGCCCAAGCGTTTGGCCATCTCGGTGGTGGAGGGCGACTTGCTGTAGCCGACCACGCGTTTGACCAGGCCGGCTTTCTTCAGTGCCAGGGCGAAGGAGCCGCCCATCAGGCCGCAGCCGATCACGCCAAGTTGGTCGAACATCGCCGGTCTATGCCTTCAGAGGGTAGGAGCCAATCACCTTGAAAAAGGCGCTCAGCTCGCGCAATTCTGTCAGAGCCGCTGCCACATGGGGCTGCGTGGGGTGGCCGTCCAGATCGATGTAGAAATAGTAATCCCACTGGCCGGTGCGTGCTGGACGCGACTCCAGGCGTGTCATCGAAACGCCATGGGTCTTCAGCGGCACCAGCAGATCATGCATGGCGCCGGGCTTGTTGGGCACCGACACGATGAGGCTGGTGCAGTCGTTGCCGGTGGCGGGCGGCGTGGCCATGGTTTGCGGCAGGCAAATGACGGCAAAGCGGGTGCGGTTGTAGGCCTCGTCCTGGATGGCGTGCGCGGCGATGTGCAGGCCAAAAATGGTGGAGGCGCGCTCGCTGGCAATGGCCGCCCATGCCGGGTTGGTGGCTGCCAGGCGAGCGCCCTCGGCATTGCTGGAAACCGCGCGGCGCTCGGCATTGGGCAGATGCTTGGCCAGCCAGTTCTGGCATTGCGCCAGTGCTTGCGGATGGGCCAGCACGGCCTCAACGCCTTCCAGCGAATTGTCCAGCCGCATCAGGTTGTGGCGGATCAGCAGGCTGACCTCACCGACCACATGGGTGGGCGTGTGCAAGAACAAATCGAGCGAACGGGTCACCACGCCTTCGGTCATGTTCTCCACGCCGACCACGCCGTACTGGGCGCTGCCGCTGGCGGTGGCATGGAAGACTTCGTCGAAGCTATTGCAGTAAATCAGGTCGGCCGCGCCGCCGAAATACTCGATGGCGGCCTGCTCGCAAAAAGTCCCCAGCGGCCCCAGCACGGCGACGCGCTGCGGCGATTCCAAAGCCAAGCAGGCGGACATGATTTCGCGCCAGATGGCGGCGACATGCTCGTCTTTGAGCGGGCCTTTGTTGGCGGTCTTGATCTTCTCGATCACCTGCGCCACACGGTCCGGGCGGAAGAAGGGCGAGCCTTCGCGGCGTTTGATTTCGCCCACTTGCTCGGCCACATGGGCGCGGTCGTTCAGCAGGGTCAGGAGTTGCGCGTCCAGCGCGTCAATCTGCTGGCGCAGGGCGAGTAGTTCAGGAGCTGCGGTGCTGACGCCCGCGCTCTCAGCTGGTTTCTCAGCCATATTGGGTCTCAAAGTCCTTCAGGTAGGCCACCAGGGCCTGCACGCCTTCAAGAGGCATGGCGTTGTAGATCGATGCGCGCATGCCGCCCACGGACTTGTGGCCCTTGAGTTGCAGCAGCTGTCTCTCTTTCGCTCCGGTCAGGAAGGCTTGAGTGAGGGTGTCGGTATTGAATGCGCCGCGCAGGTAGAAGGGCACATTCATGCGCGAGCGGCAGTCGGCCGCCACGCGGTTTTCAAACAGGGGCGAGGCATCCAGCGCGGCGTAGAGCAGCTGGGCCTTGTCGATATTGCGCTGCTCAATGGCAGCCAAACCGGTCTTGCCGGCATAGCTGAAGGCCTTCAGCCACTTGAACACCAGGCCGGCCACGTAAATGCCGAAGGTGGGCGGCGTGTTGTACATGGACTTGGCCTCGGCCACCGTCTTGAAGTCAAAGGCCGAGGGACAGATGCTCATGGCGTGGCCCATCAAGTCTTCGCGCACAAAGACCAAGGTCAGGCCGGCGGGACCGATGTTTTTTTGCGCGCCGCCAAAGGCCAGGCCGACAAGCGACCAGTCTATGGGGCGAGACAGCTGTTGCGATGAGCAGTCGATCACCAGCGGCGCATCGCTGCCCAGGGTTTTTAAATCGGGCAGCTCATGGAACTCCACGCCGTCGATGGTTTCGTTGGAGCACAAGTGCACATAGGCCGCATCCTTGCGCAACTGCCAAGTGCTGGCAGCGGGCAGGGCGGTGAAGCGGCTGGCCGCGCCGTCGGCGGCTACTTGGACGTCGGCATAACGGCGTGCTTCCTGGGCACTTTTCTTTGACCAGGAACCGCTGACGACCACATCGACCTTGCCGCCGCGCGACAAATTCATCGGCACGATGGCGTTCTCGGCCAAGCCGCCGCCCTGCATGAACAGGATGCGGAAGTTGGCCGGCACCTGCAGCAGCTCTCGCAGATCGCGCTCGGCCGCTTCGGCGATGGAGGTGAACTCGGCGCCCCTATGGCTCATCTCCATCACGCTCATGCCTGAGCCTTGCCAGTCCAACATTTCAGCGGCGACCTGCTGCAAAACTACTTCAGGTAATGCGGCGGGGCCGGCAGAAAAATTGAACGGGCGCTGGCTCATCGATTCAAGGCTGAGTGGACAGGGTGAGTGGCTGTAGGGACGGCCGAGTGGGGTTTACTTCTTCGGTGCGGGTGCGGCCGCAGGGGCGGAGGCCGCAGGCTTGGGCGTGATACCCAAGTTCTTGGCCGTGGCTTGCTGCAGGGTCTTGAACTTGGCGTCCAGGGTCGGGCCGGCTTCAGCCATCAGCTTTTGAGCCAAGGCGTTTTGCATCTCAGGGCTGACTTGCTGGTACTTCTTGCTCACCGGGTTGTCCAGCCAGGCGATGATTTGCTTGAGCTCTTCTTCGCTGAACTTTTCGTCCAGGATGGGGCCCCAGGTCGCAGCCGACAGCTTGGCGCCCTTGTCCTTCATCAGCGGCACAGCGTCGTCGACGAACTTGCGAACGTCGGCCTCGATGGCCTTGGCGGTAGCTTCGCGCTTTTCTGCGGGAACCTGGGTTTGCAGGGCCTGGCCGGCGCCTTGCATCATCTGGCCGACCGGCTGCTGAATCAGCATGCGGGCGATGTTCTCAACGCCGGGTTGCTGCAGCTGGATCATCTTGGCGATCAGCTCCTTCTTGGCGGCGCTGGGAGCGGGCGTCGAAGCGCCTTGCGCAAAGGACGTGCCGGCGCACGCAAGCAGGGTTGCTGCGGCCAAAATCTTCAGGGACTTGTTCAAGCTCATTCCTTGTTAGCGTCATCGGCAGCACCGGGATTGGTGCCTTCTTCGTTCGGGGTTTCGGCCTCGGCCGAGCCTTCGTTGGCATCGTTTTCAACGATGCGTTGCAGGCCGGACAGTTTAGAGCCGTCATCCAGTGCGATCAGGGTCACGCCTTGGGTGGCGCGGCCCAGTTCACGGATCTCAGAGACGCGGGTGCGAACCAGCACACCGCGGTCGGTGATCAGCATGATTTCATCGTCAGGACGCACCAGCGTTGCGGCCACCACGCGACCATTGCGCTCGCTTTGCTGGATGGCGATCATGCCCTTGGTGCCGCGGCCGTGGCGGGTGTACTCGAGGATGTTGGTGCGCTTGCCGAAGCCGTTTTCGGTGGCGGTCAGCACGCTTTGCGATTCATCCTCAGCCACCAGCATGGCGATCAGGCGCTGCTCGGGCTCGAGCATCATGCCGCGCACACCGCGAGCCTGACGGCCCATCGGACGCACATCGTCTTCGTCGAAGCGAACCGCCTTGCCGCCATCGCTGAATAGCATCACATCGTGCTTGCCATCGGTCAGTGCGGCGCCGATCAGGAAGTCGCCCTCATCCAGGTCCACAGCAATGATGCCGGCCTTGCGCGGGTTGCTGAAGTCCTTCAGTGAGGTCTTCTTGACGGTTCCCAGGGCGGTGGCCATGAAGATGAAATGATCTTCGGGGAAGACGCGGAACTCGCCGGTCAGCGGCAGCACCACGGTGATCTTCTCGTCCTGCTGCAGCGGGAACATGTTCACGATGGGCTTGCCGCGCGAGGCGCGTGAGCCCTGCGGCACTTCCCAGACCTTCAGCCAATAAACGCGGCCGCGATTCGAGAAGCACAGAATCCAGTCGTGCGTGTTGGCGATGAAGAGCTGGTCGATCCAGTCGTCATCCTTGGTCTGCGTGGCTTGCTTGCCGCGACCGCCGCGTTTTTGCGCGCGGTATTCACTCAGCGCCTGGCTCTTGATGTAGCCGGTGTGGGAGAGCGTCACCACCATATCGGTCGGGGTGATCAGGTCTTCGGTGCCGAGTTCCTGCGCGTTCGGCTCGATGGTGCTGCGGCGTGCGCCAATCTTGGTCTGGCCGAATTCTTGGCGGATATGTGTGAGCTCGTCGCCGATGATGGCGGTGACGCGCTCTGGGCGGGCCAGGATGTCCAGCAGATCAGCGATCTGCGCCATGACTTCCTTGTACTCGCTGACGATCTTGTCTTGTTCCAGACCGGTCAAGCGCTGCAGGCGCATCTGCAGAATTTCGCTGGCTTGGTCGTCCGACAGGCGATAGAGGCCATCCTCTTGCATGCCGAAGGCAGCAGGCAAACCTTCCGGGCGGAAGGCATTGCGCCCGCCAGGCGTGTCACCCTCGGCGCGCACCAACATCTCACGCACCAGCGAAGAGTCCCAGCTCTTGCTCATCAGGGCGAGCT
This sequence comes from Paucibacter hankyongi, assembly GCF_037482915.1. Lineage (NCBI taxonomy): Bacteria > Pseudomonadati > Pseudomonadota > Betaproteobacteria > Burkholderiales > Sphaerotilaceae > Roseateles > Paucibacter hankyongi. Next base: position 12,710 of record NZ_JBBHJX010000003.1, on the reverse strand, counting down.
TGGCGACCGGCGGGGTTGGCGAGTTCTTGATGGTGGCGATGAACTCGTCGATATTGGCCATGGCCACGGCCAGGCCTTCCAGCACATGACCGCGCTCGCGGGCCTTGCGCAGATTGAAGACGGTGCGGCGGGTCACGACCTCACGACGGTGTTCCAAGAACACCGTGATCAGGTCCTTCAAATTGCACAGCTTCGGTTGGCCGTCGACCAGGGCCACCATATTCATGCCGAAGGTGTCTTGCAGCTGAGTCTGCTTGTATAGATTGTTCAGCACCACCTCGGGCACTTCGCCGCGCTTGAGCTCGATCACCACCCGCATGCCGGACTTGTCCGACTCGTCCTGGATGTGGCTGATGCCTTCGATTTTCTTCTCATGCACCAGCTCAGCAATGCGCTCGAGCAGGGTCTTCTTGTTGACCTGATAAGGGATCTCGTCAACGATGATGGACTGGCGCTGGCCGCGGTCGATGTCTTCGAAGTGCACCTTGGCGCGCATCACCACCTTGCCGCGACCAGTGCGGTAGCCGTCACGGGCGCCGGTCAGGCCGTAGATGATGCCGGCGGTCGGGAAGTCCGGCGCCGGGATGATTTCCATCAGCTCATCGACGCTGGCTTCGGGGTTCTTCAGCGCGTGCAAGCAAGCATCGACAACTTCATTCAAGTTGTGCGGCGGAATGTTGGTGGCCATGCCCACCGCGATACCGGTTGAGCCGTTGACCAGCAGGTTCGGAATGCGCGCCGGCAAGACCAGCGGTTCCTTTTCGGAGCCGTCGTAGTTAGGTCCGAAATTGACGGTTTCTTTGTCAATATCGGCCAGCATTTCGTGGGCGATTTTGTCCAGGCGGATTTCGGTATATCGCATGGCTGCGGCGTTATCGCCGTCCACCGAGCCGAAATTACCCTGGCCGTCCACCAACATATGACGCAGCGAAAAGTCCTGTGCCATACGCACGATGGTGTCGTACACCGCGCTATCACCGTGTGGGTGATATTTACCAATCACGTCGCCGACGATACGGGCCGACTTTTTATAAGGCCGGTTCCAATCGTTATTGAGCTCGTGCATTGAAAAGAGCACGCGGCGATGCACGGGCTTGAGGCCGTCGCGGGCGTCAGGCAGGGCACGGCCGACGATCACGCTCATCGCGTAATCGAGATATGAACGGCGCATCTCCTCTTCGAGGCTGATGGGCAATGTTTCCTTGGCGAACTGGGTCATGCGCTTGTGCTCGGCTCTCACCCGTCAGGTGGGCCTCGTCGTTGGGGACTGGAATTGCGATTCTAAGCGGCGCCGGCTGTAGCAGCCGCGCAACAAAGCTGAGATCAGAGTCGCGAAGCACCGCCACAATACGAAGTTATCGGTGCCCTATGGCACAATCGATGAGTCCCTAGGAGAAACCCGTATGCAGGGTTTTTCTAAGGTTTTTTGTTCAAGTACTGGGCAATCGCAGGGCAACTGCGGCATTCCTTGAGAGGAGAATCATGAAGAAATTGAACCAAGTGGCGTCGCTTATCTCCGTCGCCGCAGTCGCTGCCTTCGCTTCGTCTGGCGCGTTTGCGCAGACGGTTGACAACTGGCGCGCGACCGATGGCACCGTTTGGAAGAACGGCACGAACGAACTGTGCTGGCGCGATTCCAACTGGACCCCGGCAACTGCCGCTGCTGAATGCGACGGCGCGCTGAAGCCAGCTCCTAAGGCTGCTCCTGCTCCCGCACCGGCTCCTGCTCCTGCTGTGGCCCCTCCTGCAGCGCCTAAGCCAATCGTTGTGCCTCCGAAGCCTGTGAGCGAGAAGGTCACCTTCGCCGCTGACGCATTCTTCGACTTCGACAAGTCGGTGCTGAAGACTGAAGCCAAGGCCAAGTTGGACGACCTGTACAGCAAGACCAATGGTCTGAACCTGGAAGTCATCATCGCCGTCGGCCACACCGACTCGGTGGGTAGCGATGACTACAACCAGAAGCTGTCGGTCCGCCGCGCTGAAGCCGTCAAGGCCTATCTGGTGAGCAAGGGTGCTGAGAAGAACCGTGTTTACACCGAAGGCAAGGGCGAGAAGGCTCCTGTTGCTGACAACAAGACCGCCGAAGGCCGCGCCAAGAACCGTCGCGTGGAAATCGAAGTGGTTGGTACCCGCAACAGCAAGTAATCAGCGGTCAAGCGCTTCGGCGCTTGCCACACTGAATTGCTAGTAAAAGCCCCGCCTGTGCGGGGCTTTTTTGTTGGCGTAAGCCTTCTTGCAAGCCCAATTGCAAATCCAATTTTTCATAGCACTCCGCCATGACCAACGCTGACCCTCAAGAACTCGCCAAGTTTGGTGATTTGGCCCACCGCTGGTGGGATACCGAGAGCGAATTCAAGCCGCTGCATCAGATCAATCCGCTGCGTTTGGATTGGCTGTCCAGCCTGTGCCCGCTAGCGGGCAAGCAGGTACTCGACGTAGGCTGTGGCGGCGGCATCCTTTCGGATTCGATGGCACGTCGTGGCGGCCAGGTTCTGGGCATTGACTTGGCGACCAAGGCTTTGCGCGTAGCGCAGTTGCACGCCATGGAAGCGGGCACCGAAGGCGTGGAATACCGCGAAATTGCCGTTGAGGCTTTGGCGCTGGAGCGGCCGGCGTCGTTTGATGTGGTGACCTGTATGGAAATGCTGGAGCATGTGCCCGACCCGGCCTCGGTGGTGCGGGCTCTTGGCGAACTCGTCAAGCCGGGAGGTTGGGTGTTTTTGTCGACCTTGAATCGCAACCTCAAGTCGTTTTTGTTTGCCATCGTCGGTGCTGAGTATGTGTTGAAGATGATCCCGGCCGGCACCCATGAGTACGCGCGTTTCTTGCGGCCCTCCGAGTTGGCTCAGTTCTGCCGAGATGCGGGCCTGGAGATGTACTCGAGCCGCGGCCTCAGCTACAACCCTTTGACCCAACGCTATTCAATGGGCTCGGATACCGACGTCAACTATCTACTGGCATGTCGCAAGCCGCTATGAGTTCGGGAGCAATGCGCGAGGCCGGGGTAATGCTTGCGCCGGTGCGAGCCGTCTTGTTTGACCTTGACGGAACGCTGGTCGACAGCGCGCCCGACTTGGCCGGCGCCGTCAATGAGATGCGCGTCATGCGGGGCTTACCCGCCATGCATCTCGAGCAGTTGCGACCGATGGTCGGTGCAGGCGCACGTGGCATGCTTGGCTTGGCATTGCAGGTGCGGCCTGAAGACGCCCACTACGAGGCTTTGAAGGATGAGTTCCTCAGTCGCTACGAAGCACGCCTGGCCTTGGAGACGCGACTCTTCCTGCACGTGCAGACCATGCTGGATGCACTGGCCGAGGCCGGCATTGCCTGGGGCATTGTGACCAACAAAGCCGAGCGCTTTGCCTTGCCCCTGACGCGGCAATTGGGCCTGCATGACGCGGCACGGGCCGTGGTCGGCGGCGACACCACGCCGCATTCAAAACCGCATCCGGCGCCCTTGCTGGAGGGGGCTCGGCGCGCCGGCGTGGCGCCCGAGCATTGTGTGTATGTTGGTGATGACGAGCGAGATATCTTGGCGGGCCAAGCCGCGGGTATGCAAACCATTGCCGCGGCCTGGGGGTATTTGGGCAATGGCAAGCCTGTTGAAGATTGGCGCGCAGATATTGTTCTTTCTTCGCCCGCCCAGCTCTTGCAAGTGCTGGGACTGCCCTAAAATACCAAGTTCTGGGGCCGACCAGGTTTCGACGTGGGTGCGGATCCGGAGTAGGGCATGCCGAGCACCAGTCCGCTCGTAAAACCACTGGAAACAAAGTAACTGCAAACGACTCTACGTTCGCACTCGCCGCTTAATTGCGCGTGAGCTTCTCAACGGTTGGCCAATGGGCCGGGCTTAAGTCGCAAGATGGACAGCTGAGAAGTCATTCACATTGGCTGGTTTCTTGCCGGGTCACTCGGTAGGGAACAAGATTTAGTGACTGGCGGGAAGGATAGCGTGCCACTGCGCGATTCAACCGTGAGATTCAAATCAGCCGGCTAAGCATGTAGATCTGCCCGGTGATGGCTTGCGGACGGGGGTTCAATTCCCCCCGGCTCCACCATTACAACCTCCGGCAAGGTGCGGAGAAGTCCAAAAAGCCCTAAGTAATCAACGACTTAGGGCTTTTTCTTTGTCCGGAGAAGTGCGAGAACTTCCAAGAGCTTCCGTCGCTTTTTTGCAAGAACATCAGCAAGAACTCCATAATGAGTGCTCTCGCAGTCAGGGAGTTCTTGCAGTGGCTAAAAACCTTCTTTCCGACAAAACACTAAAGGCCATCAAGCCGGGGGATGAGCGGAAACGCATCAATGACGGCCAAGGGCTTTATCTTCAGCTTTTCGTCAATGGAGGTGCAACGCACGGTTGGCGCTTCACTTACACGTCGCCCGTGACCGGCAAGCGCAACATTCTGAGCTTTGGCACCTATGGGCGGGTGACGCTGGCGCAAGCACGCGAAAAGGCAGAAGAGGCCCGGGCGCTGGTGGCCCAAGGGGCAGATCCAAGCAAGGAGCGTCAGGCGGCCAAAGCCGATCTTTTGGACATGCGCGAAGCGGAGCGGTTGGCAGATGCAGGCCTGCCCCCCAAGAACTCCTTTGAGGCGGTGGCCCGCGATTGGCTCAAAACCGTGCATGAGGTCAAAGTCAGCCCTGGGCATGCCGAGCGCACCCGTATTCGCCTGGAGCAAGATGCATTCCCTTGGATAGGTCGCCGACCCATAGCTGAAATTGAAGCACCGGACTTGCTGGCCTGCCTGCGCCGGGTTGAGGCCCGGGGTGCCATAGAAACTGCGCATCGGGTCAAGGATGCCTGTGGCCAAGTGTTTCGCTTTGGCGTGGCCACGGGAGCTTGCGAGCGCAACCCTGCCGCCGACTTGAAGGACGCCATGCAGCCGGTGCAGACGCGCCACCATGCCGCCATTACTGACCCCGTGCTAGTGGGTAAGTTGCTGCGCGACATGGCCGACTATCAGGGCCACCCCGTGACCCGCACGGCGCTGGCGTTGTCGGCTTTGTTGTTGCTTCGACCGGGTGAATTGCGACACATGGAATGGGCTTGGATTGATCTGGATGCGGCAATGTTGACCATCCCTGCTGAACTTATGAAGCGCAAGAAAGTAGACAAGGTAGGCGGTCCACCGCATCTGGTTCCCCTTGCTGACCAAGCAGTCGCGCTGCTGAAGGATTTGCAGCCCTTAACCGGGGCAGGCAGGTTTGTCTTCCCAGCCCTGACCACCGGCCAGCGCTGCATGAGTGAAAACACAGTTCGGAGCGCGCTGCGACGGCTGGGTTACGGAAATGACGATATGACTGCCCATGGCTTCCGCGCTACCGCCAGAACCATGATTGCCGAGCGACTGAACGTTGACCCTGCGGTGATCGAAGCGCAGTTAGCCCATGCCGTAGCCGATTCCCTTGGAAGGGCCTATAACCGAGCGCAATACCTTGAGCAGCGGCAATCCATGATGCAGGCTTGGGCTGACTACTTGGACAGGCTGCGGCAGGGAGCGGAAGTTGTGCCACTCAACCGGAAAATAGCATGAGCTCTGAGCATTCTGATTACCTTAGCCGGATTGTTAGTGTGCTTCGAGATGAGGATGCCGGGCAGACTCTTAGCGGTGAGGAGGTGCAGAGGGTTTGCGACACACTCAACACTTTAGGCAAAGCTGAAGTCGTGGCGCTTTCGAGGCTACTTGCCGACCGGACGCAGACCGTTGCATCGACCGCCGAAGTAGATCTGCGTGAGCGCGTTTACTCCCTAACAAATAGCGCTGTAGGGGAATCCCAGTCACAGGTCTTTGATAGTCTTTGCAAGCAGGTTTTTGTTGTTTTTGGGGACGATGCTACAGACGCCGAAATTCTGGCGAACTCAGCCACCCCTGATCTTGTCCGTTATCTGACCAAGGCCTTGCGATCATTTCACAACAGAGCTTTGAGCGGCGCATCGCCTCGGAAGCGAAATGACGCACTTGCGAGGGCAATGCTGTCCGCCGCTCCTATTGGAGGCAAGAACAGATTGAAAGAAATGGAGCAGGCGATTATTCAAGCGGCCCGCAACGCCAGTGCTGCAACTCGTCGTAGTGCTGAGCACACCGCAGCAAATCAAGGCCTTCAGCCGCAAGCAGAGCGGACGCGCAGGAGTGCTGAAAAAGCAGCACTTGCGGCCGCTCTTGAGGTGTTTCACCCTATCGAAATCGGTGCCAAGAATGCTGAGGGCTGGGACGAAAAATGCCGCAGAGAGGCAGAAAGAAAAGTGCGAAAGCTGTTGGCTGAGGAATGCTTGATCAGAGAGTCAGACCCGAAATGAATCAAGGCAGGGGGTAATTCGGGCATCTTTACCCCCCGTGACCGGTCGGACCTTTATCCCCAAACTCCAGTTGTTCTTTGTTGCAACCTACTGGAGACCAAGATGACCGAAACCGAAAAATTGATCCGCATCTCTGAGGTGATGGCCAGCACAGGCTTGGCGAAATCAACGCTCTATGCAATGCAGCGAGCAGGGGAGTTTCCGCAGTCGCTGGCGCTGTCGCGCCGCTGCGTTGCGTGGCGGGAATCGGAGGTGCAGGAATTCATAGCATCGCGTGTTCGCACCACCAATGACTGAGCGACTGACTATGAACACAAACACCTCCTCAGCCGCCCATGCTGACGCTGCGATTCAGCAGCCAGATACAGCTATTACGAACGCTAGTGCAGTCACCATTTTTCTTGCGGCTGCGCGTTGCTGGAGCGTCCGGCACATGGGCTCAGCATCGTTCTATTCAGGCGTAGATAGTCTTGGGGCCCCGTTTTTGGTGGCGCTGGAGAATGACAGCCATCATGCCGCAGTCTTCCGCCGACGCAGCTTTGATGACTTTGAGCGCGCAACATCCGCTGACGGTCAGCAGCGCAAGAAATGCGAAGGCCACAGCCATGACTGAGTCAAGCCGAACGACAGCGAAGCACGACCTGTTGAAGTGGATCGAGCAATACACCCAGCAAGCCCGGGAGCATGTGCAGTGTCTTCGTGAAGACCCGGGTGCGGATCGACAGCGCCGAGAAGTCGCTGAAGCGATGCTGGAAATTGTTGACCCCGCCTTCCACCTCGCATCGATCGATACCGGAATTGAGGGTGGCGAAGTCACGATCGAAACCGAGGCTGGATTCATGTGGCCACCCCATGACTAGCCTCGTGACCTTTTGCCGTTCAAGTAATCAATGACTTGAGCGGCTATTTAATATGAGCAATTCGCAACCAACAGCGCAAACGAGAACAGAAAATGCAAACTTCATACCTTGACGCCGGCCAGATTGCCGAAACGCTTAAAGACAGCCACATCCTCGCTCAGATCGAATCGCCAAGCTTGAATGGCTTTCCCGTCACCTATGTCTTGGAGTTTGAGCGACAAGACATTCTGCTCGTTGTGAACAAGGACGGTAGCGGCATGGTGGTGTATCCGTGCGGCGGCTATGGCCACGAAGAGGGGTCTATTCACGACCAAGCCCGAATGAGCCTTAGAGAAGCCCGTGCTGCTGCTTGCTGACGAGACCTACTTAGAAGATGGCCCTGCCGGCGCGGCAGGGCCTGACGCGCCAATAATTCTGTCGGTTTTTCAGCTGAGACTTCAATTGGCGAGCAGCACCAGCGCAATCGCGGACTTCAAGCGCCGCACCGCCACCCTGGAGACGGATGACACACAAACTCTGGTGCTGAGAGTTGGCACGACCACAGACCCACTTGTTTTGTGGGCGATCCATCTTGAGTTGGATCGACGCGACGTGCCGCCCTGCATCAGATGGCCGACCAATGATGGCGATGGCGGCCAACTTGAGTTCATTACCTTCCTTGCCGATCTGCACTGGCTCTGCAAACGCTCCCCCTCCCACCGCCCAAAATTCAAGGGCTGGAGTGGAGCCTTCAAGCACTCGCCGGACAGTCAGGAATGGCACCTTGCAGCCCATCGACAGTACGCGTGGATCATGAGGCGAGGCCTTGGCTTGTCGCATCAATGTGCGAAAGGGCTGGCGCTGGTTGACGAACAGCGCTTGGACTTGATGACCTTGCCGACCACGGCGATGCAGGCTGAACGTCGCAAGCTTCAACCAGGGCCGTTTGAACGCACTCGGGTGGTATTGCAAAGCAACGCTCTTTTGAAGCCGGACAGATCGGGGCGCGTGCTGCCCAGAGACAGCGCCGAACGCCGCGCCAAGCTATGGCGGGTGTACTTGCTATCTGGGCGCAGGCAAACCGTCACGGCAGTGAACTGGAGCCTCCTGACGGGCGAGTGCGTGACCAGACAGGCCCTCATGAAGACTGTGCAAACAGTCGCCAGCATCCTCCGCATCAAGCCATGAGCCCGTTCCCAGGTAAAACTTGCTCCAAGTTGTTGATTTATAATGATTATTCGGCCTAAATGTCAGCGAGTTGTCAATGGAAACGCAGGTTTTCCAGCCAATTCGGCTAGTTATCAGGATCGACGCAGAATTAGCGCAAAAAGCCAACCCTGATAGCGCAAAAAGACCGCATGAAAACGCGCCGAGTGCGCGTGCGATGAATGGCAATGGCTCAGAGCCGTGTCATGCGGATACCCGAACGACATGGCAACAAGGTGTGGCCTCGGACCTCGCTGCTCGGGCGCTCGCCCAAGTGTTGCGCGAGACGAATTGCATATTCGTTCTATTGGGATGCTGCGTCCCTATCGAAGATAGGGGGTAGCTTTGCAACCTCTTCAACCCAGCATTCATCGGGGATTTAGAGGTTGCGAATCTGAGCTAGCGATGGGGTTGCAATTGACCGATGAGTTTGCAACCCCTACTTGCAACCCCTTTTGCTTCCTGCAGGATGCCCCGGAGTACCTTGCACCCCTTATCTGGATTGGCGATGGCCCAAGGCCTTGAAGAGAAGTTTTTTTGCTCCTCCGCATCGCGCCCTATAAGGTTTGGCCCAATTTGACGCCTATCCTGGGCTGTTTTTTCTAGCTTCTTGGTGAATGGCGCAATCACACGGTAGATCGTCAAGTTGTTTGTGAGTCGCGCACCGTAGCCGACAATCTGAGTTCGGTGATCAATTTCTACGCGGTCAATGGGACCTAAAAGCGGTTGAGTCTGACCGAATGATGGTAGGGAGCGAGTCTCAAGTCCTCGGTGCCCGCTTTGTGCCCATACCGGGCATTCGACCTCAGCACCTCAATCGCCCAGGCTCATGCCGTGAACGGTGATTTCCGGGCTTCATCCGCCCCATGTGGCGATCCAAAAACACAGTCGCTGGCTAGTCGGCGCCCAAACTTGCGCATCAGGCCGGCCCCTGACTTGAGGGGGCACCCCTTGATTGGGGGGAGGGGGGGGGGTGTCATTGCTTCACTTAAAATCCGGCCGGCTTTGAGTTGTTCTGTTTGGTTCGGTGTTTGTCATTGAATTGCCAGTTGTATCTTGAAGGTAATTCCTTGAAACATGATCGAGACCTGCCCCTGTGGGTGATGCTTGGTCTTAACTTAATCAAAAAAACCATGAACAACTTGATGAAGAAGACTTTGAAGTCGTCCGCGCTGCTGGGCGCATTGGCCATGATGGGCTCGGCACTGGCGGGGCCTCTGTACACGACGGATTTCGGCGCAGTCGTGCCTGGCTATTACCAGAATGACGACAACGTTTTCTCTCTGACGCTGCCGTTTCAGGTTCAGTTTGGATCCGGGGGGGCGGTGAGCGCATTGGTTGTCTCCAACAACGGCAGTATTTATGGCACGGACGGCAGCCTATATGTTTTCGCCGCTGACTTGGATTCCCGCAACCCCAACAGTGGCACTAGCACGGCTGGAATTTATTACCGGGCAGATGGTGATCGCGCCATCATTTCCTGGGTTGATATGGGCCTATGGCCTTACAACTACTCCGATAGCTACACCTTTCAGGTCGTGCTGGATGGGTCAAGCAACGAGGCGGGCGTCTTCTTCGCTGACGCGTTTCCGACAGCGAGAGCTGGGTTTATGGGCATGAACGTTATGGTCAATGGGCAATCTGTCGGCAGTACCGCCACTGGCCTGGGCGGAACAACGCGCTACTACAACCTAGCCAGCGGCAACCAGATTTCCGGCTTCAGCAATGCCGTGCCTGAGCCGGGAAGCTTGGCGCTAGCCGGGCTGGCGCTTATCGGCGCAGTGGTAGCGCGGCGCAAGACTCGCTGAATCTCAGACTCCTGTTTAGGGCCCGTCGCGTGCGGGCTCCTCTCTGCAGTAGCCTCGGCGTTCCTATTGCCCTGTGCGAAGGATGCTGGCCGGAATCGGCCTCCGAAGACTGCACGGGCTGGCTGCGCGAGTTGAACTCGGAACTACTCATTGGCATGCCCGCCTGCCTTCGTCCGGCCTTGATGCCTTGGAGGCGGATAGGGACGCGCAATATCCAGCACCCGACGAACGGGTGCTACTGGCAACTCGGCAACCCGCTCGGCGGATGGCGGCAAAGCTGCCGCTAGTCAGAGGTGGCGGCCGATTTGGGGAGGGGCTGAATGCCCGGTATGGGCACGATCCTGACGGTGGCGGCCGGCTGCAAGGTGCCCAAAGCCGTCACACGGTTCCTGGAGCGCGCAGAACAAAACACGAGTACTGACCAGTTTCCCAGGCCAAATCTGTCGGCGGCTTTGCAAACAAGCTGAGCTTCGTTTTTGCACCTACCCCCCATGTAGCAGGGGTAATTGAGACGTTATGTTGTTGGCGCCGACCAGGAACTGAGCCACCGCGCCGACAATTGATTGAGCAGTCTCTGGTGACCAATACTTCAGTGCCTATGAGGGCTATCAGTCAATCTACATGGCTCAACGGATGGCGACACCGGTTCCAAAAGTCGCTTAATTGGACGTCAGCGCCAACAGCGCTGTGCTCAGCGCGTGACCTCAGGCAGCCGTGGCCGGTAGCTTGTCCGCGCACTCGAACTGCAGCGTCACGCCTCGGCGGCCATCCGGTCACGCTTGCCGCCAAGGTCATCTTCGATTGCTTAAAACTGAGTGCACAGGCTCTTGCATGCACTCAAACAAGCACTTCGGCCCGAACCCCTGACACATGAATCTTCGCAGTGGCTGATGCGCACGCCGCACTGCATTCGGGACTGCCGGGCCGCGTCTTCTCCGGCTTGCTGGTTGGCTCGATCTCTCTGTCGCGCCAGGTTCTCTGCGCTGTCTTGTCGCTGCCATGCATTGAGTTGATCGTTGGCCTTGATGGCCAATGGGCTCTCGGCAAAGCGGGAAATGATGGCCCGGTAGATCGCATTGGCCTTGCTACTCTCACCGTTGCGGCCGTAGTTCCCTGCGGCCAGATACATGGCCTGAGCATTCTTGCCGTTGAGGGCGGCTTGATAGGCTTTCTCTTCGGCGGCCGCCTGGCGTGCCTGAGCTTCTTCTTCGGCCTTCCTGGCAAGTTCGGCCCGTCGTTTTGCATCTGCGAGCTCGCGCGCACCCTGCTCTCGCTGATTCAGTGCAAGCGTTGATGCTGCAACATATCTGCTGAAGAGCGGAAACTTCTCGGCGGTATTGCCGCGTACCAACCTGATGCTCAGACTCGACTGCAGTCTGCTGCTCACGATGTCTTGGACCTGCCGCTCAACAAATTCACTCGGCGTAATGTTCCAAAACGATGGCCAAAAAAAACCGTCACCATCGCGGTAGAACCATGGTGCAAAGACTGCCGGATTGATCTCTGGTCGAACACAGCCAACCGTGTGCAGCGTTTCAACTTCCGTATGCTCTGGTATTCGCCAATCGGAATGCCCGCCCGTGCGGTCCGCTGCAGCAAACTTCACGGCGGACACGAAATCTGTTGCGAACGCTTGACCACCTTTGCAAGAACCATTTACGTAGATTTGGCCAAGTTGGCAGCGCTGCCATTCCAACCCAGTGCGCGGATCTATGGCCGTGCCTTCCCGCGTGAGCTTGAAACCGTTGTAGTGGTAGCCAATGCCTTTTGGCATCGCGTAGAACTGTGGATCGTTGCAGAGGATTTGACCGGGCTTGACATGAGCCGTGCCAAAGTCTTGAATGGATTCGCTGCTGGCGGCGGGCGTTGACGTTGAGGGCGGTGTGCTTTCCGGATAACCCGATTGAGTCTGCGCGAATGCAATGTTGGAAGTCTGATTGAACGCAAGCAACAAAAGGTAGGCTACAAAGACTCTCACGGTTTTTAACTCCTGCTTGGCTCTGAGAAGGTACTGTTTTTGAAATTTGAACAGATAGCAAATTCAACCGCCCCACGGCAAGTATGACGCTCCTGGAACGGCTGACCCATGCGGATTTCCTATTAGCAAGGCTAGCATCGCTTGGCTGAGGCACTTGGCGCGCCACCAGCACAAACTGTTTGCACTCATTCGGGCTGAATCTTGCTGGGAGTGGCCAGTAGCAATGTGCCCATTCACAGTGTCGCCCATGGCAAACACTTTGGTCGCCCCACCGCCCAGCCGACAGTTGCCAAGAAAAGCGCTGATCGATCTGATCGGGGGCGGTTTTTGCACGAGATCCCTGTCTTCTGGTTCTCGTTCCCCCAGCCGTCTCTGGTGGCCGCGCGCCGGCGCGATGCGCGGGGCTTCAGGCTCGGCGCCGATGTGTGTCAGCTTGTTGCGGACCTCAGGGCCATCAGTGATAAATGCGATCAGATTGAAATTGTCTCCACACTGAGGGCCCAGCAGCAAAATGCCTCGTAGATCCGCGCAATCAACGCCGCCCACAGGTAGCGCGCCGCTGAGGCTCGCTTGGGTGCAAC